>JANXMC010000237.1 GCA_025354825.1 Myxococcales bacterium | reverse complement strand
GTCGTTCGCGAACTGGTGGCGCGCGCGGCGGCCCGCCGACGCGGTCGTGGTCCTCGAGGCCGAGGCCGAGCCGGGCGGCTACTGCCGCACCGTCGTGCGCGACGGCTTCGTGTGGGACTACAGCGGCCACTTCTTTCACTTCAAGGACCCCGAGATCGAGGCCTGGCTGCGCGCGCGGATGCCGGGGCAGGACATCCGGACCATCGCCAAGCGCTCGTTCGTCTCGTACGCCGGCAAGCAGATCGACTTTCCGTTTCAGAAGAACATCCACCAGCTGCCGCAGGCCGAGTTCATCGACTGCCTGCACGATCTCTACTTCGCCCGCGCGCCTCGCGATCTTCTCGGCGCGCACGCGCCGGCAGACACGAGCGCGGCGCGCGAGGAGAGCTTCAAAGAGATGCTCTACGCGCGCTTCGGCAAATCGATCGCCGAGAAGTTTCTCGTTCCTTACAACGAGAAGCTCTACGCGTGCGACCTCGGCACCCTCGACAAGGACGCGATGGGGCGGTTCTTCCCCAAGGCCGACCTCACCGACGTGGTCGCGAACATGAAGGTCGCCGACAACGGCAGCTACAACGCGACGTTCACGTATCCCGAAGGCGGCGCCATCGAATACGTAAAGGCGATCGCGAGCGCCGTGCGCCCCGACAGGATTGCCCTCTCCGAAGCGCTCGTCGGTATCGATCTCGAGCGGCGCGTCGCCCGCACGACAACGCGTGAAATCGCCTTCGAGCGCATCGTCTCGTCGGCGCCCTTCAACAGGCTCGCCGAGATGGCGGCCGTGCCTCACGACGCGAGCGTCTTCACCTGGAACAAGGTGCTGGTCTTCAACCTCGGCTTCGATCGCAAAGGGCCGAAGGACGTGCACTGGGTTTACTACCCCGATCGCGCGCGCTCGTTTTACCGCGTCGGCTTCTACGACAACATCTTCGACACCGATCGTATGAGCCTCTACGTCGAGCTCGGGTTCGCGAAGGGGGCGACCGTCGACGTCGACGCCGCGCGCGCCCGCGTGCTCGAGGATCTCGCAAAAGAGGGGCTCGTCACGGACCACAAGCTCGTGGCCCATCACGCGGTCGTGATGGATCCCGCCTACGTGCACATCACGCGCGCCTCGATGGCCGAGCACGCGCGCGTCTCCGACATTCTCCGCCCCCGTGGCGTACACAGCATTGGGCGCTACGGCGGATGGACCTACTGCTCCATCGAGGACAACATTCTCGAGGCGCGGGCGCTCATCTCGAAGTTGGATTCGCAGAAGCCGAAGACCGGCTGAAGAACGCGCGGGTGCTCTCGCGCTGCGCGTCCGCGAGCGCCACACAAAGGTCGATCTCTTCGAGGGTGCCGGCGAGGTAGCGGGGCGCCCCGGGGAGCTCCGCGACGCGCGGCTCGAGGAACGCGGCGACCTCGTCACGGTGCGCCTTGTCGCAATAGGCGTGGGGGAACCGGGGGATGTACTGGCGGAGCTGCGCCGGGAGCTTCTTCGCGAAGGCGTCGAAGTTCTCGCGCAGCCATTTCCACGACTCGTCCCGCGTCTCGCGGCCGTTCATCTGCGCCATGAACGCAGGCAACAGCTCGGAGCCGCGGACGTCGTCGCTCATCATCACCACGCGTGCGCGCTTCGCGAGCTCGGGCTCGCGCACGGCGCCGAGAGCTCTCAGAAGCTCGCCGCGGAGCGCGCCGTCGGTCACCGTATGAAGATGCGTGGTGAGCGCTTCGAGGACGGGTGCGCCGCCATCCTCCGCAGCAATCGTGAGGACGACCCCTACGAGATCGGACGACACGGCGTCCGCGTGGATCTTCCCGTCCGTGCCGACGCCGAGATACGCGAGGCCGCGCTTCATCCCTGCCGCACGGAGCGTCGGGTCGCGACCGACGAGCGCGTCGGCGGCGATGAGCTCACGGCGCAGCCGCGGTGAATCGCCCGTCGCCTCGCCGCCTCTCGGCGCGCTCCAACCAATGCGCCGCGCGTTGGCCGCATAGAGCTCGCGAACGTAGGCCTCGACCTGCGGCCGCGACGTCGCGTCGGCGAGCGTGTCCCGCACCAACGGGTTCAAGAGGCCATCCCGGCGGGGCGTGAGGATCGCAAGGGGCGCGATCGCCACGTCGGGCGTTCGGTCCGTCGCCATCGGCTTCAGCGCAGGCAGCGCCTCCGCTGCGTGTATTTTACCCGCATCGAAGGCGGCAATGATGTCGTCGGCGAAGGCGAGGCGCTCGCGCGGCGACAGATGCGCGTAGCCGCCTTTCATGAGGCGCGCCGTTTCGGCCTCCGGCATCGTCGCGCGGTAGTACCCGGCGCCGTTGTCGTTTGGATGAATCCACGCGGGGCACGACGTCGTCGGCAGCGTGAAGGTCCCCTCGGTCTCGGTCACCAGGGTGCACGACGAGACGCTCCCGGCTGCAGTGCCAGCCTTGACCGTTCCGTACCGAAGACAGACCGGAATCTGCCAGGTGCGGTCGTCCTTCGCGCGCGATCCGAGCGGGAGGTACCGCGATTGATGCAAATGCACGCGGGGCGATTTGCCGGCCTCGCACTCGAGGCGAACGTCGACCAGCGGCACGGCCGACTGCATCAAGAACGTGCGGAACGGCGCCGCCACATCGCGATGCGCCGCCTGCGAAAGCGCCGCGAGGAGACCGTCCGTCGTCGCGTTGCCGTGCCTGTGATCGGCGATGTACCGCTGCACGCCCTGACGAAATGCGTCGGGCCCGACGAAGCCTTCGAACATGCCGAGGACGGCTTCGCCCTTTTGGTACGTGATCGCGTCGAACGCATTTCGAATGTCGTGGGGCGACGCAATCGGCTGACGAATCTGCCGCGCGCTCACGAGCGCATCGCCGCTCATCGCGTTGCGCGTCTCCGCGAGATCTTGAACCGTCGTTCCGAAGGTCGGGTAAAGCTCCACCATCGTGCGGGCGGCCATCCACGACGCGAACGCTTCGTTGAGCCAGAGGTCGTCCCACCACTGCATCGTCACGAGATCCCCGAACCACTGGTGGGCGATCTCGTGGATCGTCGTCGAGAGAACGCGGCGACGCTGCGCTTCCGACGCCGTCTTCTCGTTCACGAGGAGCGCCGCATCGCGGAAGATGATGGCCCCCGCGTTCTCCATCGCGCCCGCCGGGTAGTCTGGCGCGCCGATGAGATCGAGCTTGTCGTAGGGATAGGCCGTGCCGAAGTAGCGCTCGAGCGACTCGACGATCGCGCGCGCGTTCTTCAGGCCGAAGGCGAGCTCGTCGCCGCGTGACTTCGGCGCGACGCCGCGAACGGTGAGTGGGTGGTCGCGAAGCTCGGTCTTCGGCAGCACGAGATCGACTGTGTCGAAGTCGCCAACGGCCCACGCAACCAGGTACGTCGGGAGTTTCTCGGTCGTTGCAAAGTGCACGCGTCGTCGGGGCACGCCGCCGTCGCCGTCGAGGTTCTCCTCGGAGGCGACGCGCGTGTTGCCGAGAGCCTTGAGCGCGCGCGGGACCGTGAGCGTGAGGGTGAACGGCGTCTTCAGCCCTGGCTCGTCGAAGCAGGGAAAGGCGTAGCGCGCCGAGAACGGCTCGAACTTCGTATAGGCGTAGGTCGTCCCCGCCGACGTGACGCGAAAGAGCCCCTGAAGCTCGGCGTTGAACGCGGCTTTGAACGGGATGCGAATCTCGGCGCCGCCCGCGGGAATGGGCGTCGAGGTGCGAAGCGCGACGAGCCCCGACTCTTTCGACGCCGGCTCCCACGCGGCATCGAGCGGCGTCCCGCCTGCGGGGGTGACGGTCGCGCCCTTTACGTCGAAGCCGACGCCGTGGATCCAGACGTCGGACTGTGCCGAGGCAAGGGTCACGCGAATGGTCACGACGCCCGAGAACGCCGTCGCCGCCGGATCCACGTCGAGCGCGAGGTCGTAAGCCGTGGGGACGACGCCCGCCGGCAAGCGCGCGTTCATGGGCGCTTCCGGCCGCGCGGGCGCCGAGGTTGGTGGCGACGACGCGCTCGCGGCGGGCAAGGCCGCCGGCACGTTTGCCGGGGCCGAAGCGCACGCCGCGAAGGACACCGCCGTGAAGAGAGAGAGAGGGAGGGCGGAACGTCGACGCGTCGTTAGGCTCACAAGGAACGTGATCTACAGCTTCACGTCGACGCGCGGATCGTCCTTTTGAAATTCGCCGAGCTTCTCCATGAGCTCTCTGAGATCGTCCGAGGCTTCGGTGGGCACGCGCACCTGGAAATGAACATAGAGGTCGCCCGCCGGCTTCCCCTTCTTCGCGACGCCTTTGCCGCGCAAGCGTAGGCGCGAGCCGCTCTGCGTGCGCTCGGGGACTTTCAGCTGCACCGAGCCGTCGATGGTCGGCACCCTCACCTTCGCGCCGAAGTACGCCTCGGCGATCGTGAGCGGCAAGTCGAGGTGAAGGTCGTCCTCTTCGAGGCGGAAGAACGGGTGGTGCTCGACGTGAATCAGCAGGAGCAAATCGCCCGACGGGCCGCCGTTGGGCGACGCCGCTCCGTGGCCTGCGATGCGCACGCGGCTCCCCTCGGTCGCGCCGACGGGGATGCGCACGGTGACCGGCGCCGCCGAGCCTTGCACATGAAGCTCGAGGGTCGTTCCGCGCACCGCGGACGCGAGATCGATCGTCACTTCGCTTTCGACGTCTGCGCCTTTCATGGCGCCCCGCGATCGGCCGCCGCGGCTTCGGCCGAAGAGATCGCCGAACACGTCGCCGCCGCCCGGCCCGCCACCGCGCACCGCGCCGCCGAAGAGGTCTTCGAGGTTCACGCTCTGCTGGCCGCCGCCGCCGCCCCAGGACTGCCCGTCGCCGAAGCCGCCGCCTCCGCCGCGCCCGCCGCCCCACTGCTTGTAGGCGCGCACGCGATCGGCATCGAAGCCGTCGCGCAAACCTTCTTCGCCGAACTCGTCGTACAGGCCGCGCTTCTTCGCGTCGCCGAGCACCTCGAAGGCGTGGTTCACCGATTTGAAGCGCGCCTCGGCCTTCGCGTCGCCGGGGTTCTTGTCGGGGTGGAGGTCTTTCGCGAGCTTGCGATAGGCCTTTTTGAGAGCGTCCGCATCTGCGTCGCGTTTGACGCCAAGGAGGGCGTAGAGGTCTTCGGCCATGGGCGGCGAGAACGTAAGTCGCTCGCTTACCGCGAGCAACTACCCGCCATCTTTCGCGTCGCGCCCATCGCGTCCTTCGCGTTTGGGCGCGGAGATCGCCTCGGGAAGCTCGGGCTCGATGCGCCAGCCGTCGTCGTCCTCACCGGTGGCGGAGGCGCCTTGGCCGTGGATGCGCACGCAGCGAACGCTCGCGTGCTCGGACGCGTCGCTGCCGCGAACTTCGACCGTCGCGCGATCGAACGCGACCGTCGAGGTCATCGACTTGGGTCTGAATTTCAGCCCGAAACGGCCGGGCGCCAGCATGTCCTCGGGCTCGGCGCGTTTGCCCGTGTAGGTCGTCATTCGGCGGGCACGCTCGGTGAGGCTCTCGCGCGCTTGCGGGCCGAGGAGCGCGTAAGCCTCGCGCATCGCGCGTGGATCATCGGTCGACGCTTCCATTCGCTCGAGCCAGAGGCGCACGACGGCTTCGGGCGTCGCGTCGGGGACAGAGCGCGAGCAGCCGGCGCTCGACGCGAGAGCCGAGAGCACGAGGACGACGGGCGCGAGGCGAGGAAGACCGAATCGCACGGGCGGCGGTCCTACCATCGCAGACCGATCGGCGACGAGGCGGCGCGTCGATTCGCCAAGAAGTAGGCCCTTATCCTACACTGTAGTTAGCGTCGCGAACGTGAGCTCAGCACGCGCCGTTACACTTGGTTGGCAGGGGAAAAACGAGGCGTTCGCGCCGCCCGACCGCGGGCACGCCGCCCCCGAGATCGCCTACGCGTGCCCGGAAGGGCGCGGCGAGCTTCACCGCGGCGACAACCTCGCGGCCCTGCGCGCCCTCGCCCAAACCCACGCCGGCGCCGCGACGCTCGTCTACATGGACCCGCCGTTTCTTACGAACCGGATGCACGACGCCGTCCTCCGAAAGACGCGCGTCACGGGCGACGGAGCCGGGGGCCGCGGGATCGAGCGCACGACCGTCCCCGCCTTCGACGACCGGTGGTCCGACCAGGCCGCCTACCTCGAGGCGCTCGGGCCGCGCATCGCCGCTGCCCGCGATCTCCTCGCGCCCCACGGCTCTCTCGTGATTCACGTCGACCCGAAGACGAGCCACTACTTGAAAGTGCTCGCCGACGAGATCTTCGGCTTCGACGCCTTCGCCAGCGAGATCGTCTGGCGGTACCGCCGCTGGCCGACGAAGACGCAGAACTTCCAGCGCGTCCACGACGTGCTCCTTCGGTACCGAAAAGACCCGCGCGTGAAGCCGCGGTGGAATCAGCTGTACGAACCGCTCGCCGCTTCCACGATCGCGACGTGGGGCAAGACGAAGCAGCGCGCCGAGTTCGCCAAAGACGGCCGGCGCACGCGCTCGACCGCGACGAGCGAGCCGACCCAAGGTGTGCCGATGGGCGACGTATGGGATATCGGCGTCATCGCGCCCATCTCGCGCGAGCGCACGGGTTACCCGTCGCAGAAGCCCGAGGCGCTTATCGAACGGATCGTGACCGGTCTCACCGACGCCGACGACCTGGTCGTCGACCCCTACGCCGGCAGCGGAACGACGCTCGCCGTGGCCGCACGCCTCGGTCGACGCTACCTCGGCATCGACCAGAGCGACGTCGCCCTGGAGATCGCGTCGAGCCGTCTCGCGAGGATTGTTGCGCTCCCGGACGCAGGCGGCCTAACCTGCCGCGGATAGCGCAGAAGTACGTAAAAACGCGCTGTCCCACGCGAGCCGAATGAACAACAACTCTCAGAAACAGCTCGGCGTCGCCCTCGCGATTCTCGTAGCGGGCCTTGCCGGAATGGCCCTCGCAAAGCAGACGAGCGAGCCGGGCTACGTCGCCATGGCCGTCGCCGTGCTCGCCACGGCTCTCTTCGTCTTCTTCGGCACGAGCGGCTCCTCGAACGTCCCCGGTCTTCGCGATGCGATTCGTCGCGTCGGCGATGGCGAGCGCGTGAGCGCCCCCGAGGGCGCGGGGCCCGACGTCGAACGCATTTACGACGAGCTCACGAGCCTCGTCGATCAGCGGAAGCGCGCGGCCGAAGAGCAGCGCAAGGCGATCGAAGACGCCAAGAAGCTCGCCGACGACGCGAAGAAAATCGCCGACGACGAGCGCGCGCGCCTCGAGGCGGCGCAGAAGCGTGACACCGCGATGGTCGCGAGCCTCGCCGACGCGGTTCGCCGCGCGGTGAGCGGCGAGCGCGTGAACGCGCCGACGGGCGCTTCCGCGGAGCTCAATTCGGTCTACGACGAGCTCGCGTCCGCCGCCGACATGCAGCGCACGATGACGGATCAGCAGAAGCGCGACGCCGCCGGCCTGAAGGCGCGCCGCGAAGAGGTCGACCTCAGCGAGCGCGCCCTCGAAGAGACCGCCCGCAAGCTCAACGACGCCGTCGCGACGCAGCTCGCGACGATCGACGAAGGGTCGCGGCTGATTCGCGAGATGGCCGGCGCCATTCGCGAGGTCGCGCAGCATGTCGAGGCGCTGACCTCCAGTGCAGAAGAATCCAGCTCGTCGATCTTGGAGATGACCGCGACGAACGACGAAGTCGCCGAGAACGTCGGCGAGCTCGCCGGCAGCGTCCGCGAGACGGTCAGCTCGATCGAAGAGATGGCGTACTCGATCAAAGAGGTCGCGAAGAACGTCGACGCGCTCTCGCTCACGGCGGAAGAGACAAGCTCGTCGATGAACGAGATGGACGTGTCCATCGACCAAGTTCAGTCGAACGCCAACGAGACCGCGCGCCTGTCGGAGGAAGTGGCCCTCGACGCCGAGAAGGGCGCCGAGGCGATCTTGAAGACGATCAGCGAGATCTACCGCATCAAGGAGAGCTCGCAGGAGGCGGTCACCGCCATCAGCGCGCTCGGCTCGCGCATCGACGCCATTGGGCAGATC
>JANXMC010000211.1 GCA_025354825.1 Myxococcales bacterium | reverse complement strand
GGTGATACTGGTGGCGCCGAACGTGTTGGTCTCGATGATGTCGGCGCCGGCCTCGAGGAAACGACGGTGGATGTCGCAGATCATCGCCGGCTGCGTCAGCGAGAAGAGGTCGCCGTTGTTCAGCAGATCTTTGGTCGAGCTCTGAAACCGCTTCCCGCGGATGTCTGCTTCGGTCATGCCGTAGGTGCGGATGGTCGTGCCCATCGCGCCGTCGATGATGGCGATGCGACTCTGCAGGAGCTTCTGGAGCGGATGGAGGTTCGGCATCTTGCAACGGATCAGGAGTGGGAGCGTTTCGTGGGGTGCTTGTCGCCGATGGCCAAGACGACTTCGAGGTGCGGCTTCTTGGCTTCGCGCGAGGCGATTTCCGAGACTTGGACGTCGAGCCCGGCGGTCGTCAACAACTGACGAACGGCGCGCGGGGTAAATCCGGGGTGAAGCTCGCCGTAGCGGGCGGTCACCTCGTGCTGTTGGTGTCGATGGAGGCAGAGAAGGACCATGCGTCCACCGGGACGAAGCACCCTGGCGCACTCGGCGAGCGCGCGAGCAGGCTTCTCTGCGTAGGTGAGCGTGTGGAACATCATCACGGCGTCGAACGAGGCCTTCGGGAAGGGCAGCGCATGCACGTCGGCCACCTGCGCCGTCACCGTGGAGAAGCGCGCGAGACGCTCCTTGGCGAGCTCGATCATGCGTGCGTTGCTGTCGATGCAGGTGAGCGAACGACAGCGCGGGGCGAGCGACGAAGCCGCCGCGCCATCTCCCGAGCCGACGTCGAGCACGTCGCCGAGCTCGAGGAGTGCGGCGATGCCGATGGCCAGCGATTGCCACGTGCGGCCTGGTGAATAGTAACGTTCGAGCTCGTGGGTGACGGATTCGGGGAGGCCCTCCCGCCGTTCGGCTTCCAACTCTTGCAGGCGCTTCTGATCGCCGAGCAGCGTCGCATCGCCTCCGGCCTCGGCACCGTCGAGCACGGCCTTGGCGGTGGTTGGCAATGCGTCGACGGCGAGCCCGTAGAAACATTGCGAGCCCTGTCGCCGATCCCAAACGAAGCCCGCCTCGCGAAGACGCGCGAGGTGCGTCGACACCCGCGACTGCGCCATGCCCGTGACCCGCACCAGATCGGAGACGCAGAGCTCGCGCTCGCGCAAGAGCACGCAGAGCCGAATGCGACTCTCGTCACCGAGCAGGTTGAGCGTTTCGACGTAGTGGGAGAGGTTCATGCATCCTGATATCGATATGAGCGGATGGTTCTGGTCCGCCGAGACCGGCTTGTCAAGGATGCCGCAGAAAAGCCGCAGAAAAGTGCGTGCTTGGGCCTACGGGGCTTCTCGTCTGTCGTCGAACTCGTCGAAATAGATGCCCCGGAGCCAGCGCGCGCCGCGGAAGCTGCTGCGGGCGTGGAGCATGCGATGGTTGTCGTAGAAGAGGAAATCGCCGGCATCGAGGCGAAACCGATATTGGTGACGGGGATCGCGCACCAGGCGGAAGAACCTTCGGTAGGCGGCGTAATACGCCTCCATTCGATCGAACGAGTGCTGGTGCGGTGCGAGGGTGAAGTAGGACGCGCGCACTTGGAAACCCTGCGCGTCGTCGCGGAGGATGGGCGCATCGACGATGGCCTCGAACGCCTTCTGCTTCCGATGAAATCGAACGGGCAAGGTGCGCAGGAGCTCGGCGGCGTCGCGGTTCTCGCTCGCGAGGTAGCGCGCGGCCGCCTGTGCGTCGGCGACCTGGTTTTCGCCGCCCTCGGCAGCGGGGCGGAGGCACTGCAGCAGTTGGTATCGGGGCGGGTCTTCGAGGAAGGGTTGATCGGTGTGGAGGTCGACGGGCGCGTCGGTGTACCCGAGCTGATCGGTGTTGGCGTTGGTGGTGTTGTCGGTGCGGAGGTCTTCGATGTAGCCGAAGTGGGTCGTGCGCACGCCGAGGCCCCGCGCGGCGAAGGCCTCGACGATGAGCTTCGTTGCCGCTTCCGGATCGCGCCCGCCAGCGAATCGCCGCACGATCACCGCGCCGTCGCGCCTGACGCGCTCGTGGGCTGCAGCCGCGGCTGCCTCGGTAGACAGCTCGGCGGCGTCGAGCTCGATGGCCTGAACGTCGGAGGGAGGCGGAGAAACCGCCTCTCGATCGGCTGCGTAGGCGTGCTGGCGGAGAAACTCCTCCGGATAGCGGCTCACGCGCGACTCGCCCTCCCACTCGACCACCAGCACCGACCCTTCGATGCGCGCAGCCTTCGGTCGCACCTCGAGCGAGAGGTCACTCGCGTCCAAGATCCGCTCGCGCGTGAGCGGATGTCGGTCGTCGTCGCAGGCGTTGCGCAGCCATAGGTAGTGGAAGTCGGCGTGGCTCGGCTTGCTGCTGCCGAAGTGGACACGTAGGTGGCTCGCGTGGGTCTCGACGGAGTGCATCGGTGTCTAGTATAACAGACGTCGCGACGCTGCTGCGAAGTCGCTCCCACCGATTGCGATGCCGTTGCGGAAGCGAGCGCTGTATTTCTAGCCGATGCGTCCCCTTCGCCCCGCATTCGCCTTCCCGACAATCCTCGTGCTGCTCGCGCCCATCGCCCTCGCCGCATGTGGTCAGCGCCTCGACACGGCCAAGCTCGAGGAGGATCTGAAGAAGGGCATGATGAACAAGTGGGTGCTGCCGGTGAAGTCGGTGAAGTGCCCCGAGAACATCGTGGCCAAGGCGGGCGACACCTTCGAGTGCATCAGCACGATGAAGGACGGCACCACGCTCGGAATCAAGGTCAAGCAGACGAACGACAAGGGCGCGATCGAATGGGCACCGGATCTCTCGGTGCACGACGAGTCGAAGAAGAAGGACAAAGGCAAAGACAAAGGCAAAGGCGAGGACGAAGACGATTGAGATACGGCCCGACGGTCATTGCCGTGAGCGATTCACGCCCCGCAGGCCGGCCGCCTCGGCCCGGATTTGTGTCCTGTATAGTGAACGCCGAAGCTAGGCCCGTCGCGCGCCCGCCCCGAATCGTTGCGGCAGCCAGATGCTCGCCGTGGTCCCCTGGCCCGGCGCCGACTCGAAGCGAAGGAGGCCGCCGTGCGCCTCGACCACGGCCCAGGCCAGCGCGACCCCGCGTCCTGCGCCACCGCCTTCCGTGCCCCGACCGAGAGAAGCGAGGGTCGATGGGGACATTCCTTCGCCGTCGTCCTGCAGTTGCCAAATCACCTCGCCGGCCGGCGTCTTCCGCACGTCCATGACGACGGAGTGACCCGGCCTCGTCGCACGCACGGCATTGTCGAGCAGCTCGTGGACGGCCTGCGCGAACGCCAGGGGCGCGACCCGGAGCTCGTCGCAGGTGCAATAGATCGAGATGTCGATGTTGCGCGCGCGGGCCGCAACGAGCACGCGATCGCGAAGTCTTCGCGCCAGGGCGGAGGGGTCTACGACGACGTATGACTCGTCGCTGCATGCCAGTGGCTCTGTGTGACCGAGCAGGGTGAGCGAGCGAACATCGTGCGGCGTCGCTCTCAGGCCGACGTAGCGGATGCCGCTTTCGTCACCCGAGTCACCCCATGCAGCCTCGAGCGATCCCGGCTCGTCGTCATATGACTCCAGCGTCGATGAATGTGGCGAGATTCCCATCGAGTCCCCCAGTCCAGTTGAGGAGCATGTCTCAGCGCGTGCGACCGCGGTCGATTCATTTCTGTGCAACGGGGTACGAGCACGCCAGCGCTCCTCGCGATCCGCGATCCGCGATCCGCGAGAGGCGCGCCGGCGTGTCGTCGTGTCGTCGCCGTCAGGCGCTCTTCTTCGCCTGAACTTCACCGACCGAGACGATGTCCTTGACCTGGAAGGCTTCGAAGACCTTCTTCACGCGGGTTCGCGCGCCGGAGTCGCCGACGTGCACCGCGAGCAAGATGTTGCCGCTCTTGATCTTCCCTTCGTAGGCCTTGGCCTCGATCTCGGGAATGCCGAGGCCGATGAGCGCGCCAGCGAGACCTCCGGCAGCCGCACCGACGGCAGCCCCGCTCAGCGCGGCCATGATCGGTCCCGCGGCGATGAAGGGGCCGAGTCCGGGGATCGCGAGCGCGCCGATTCCGAGCAGGAGACCGAGACCGCCGCCGAGCGCTCCACCGGCGCTGGCCCCCGCGATGGCGCCCTCGGGAGCCTTGGTGTTGTTCTCGTGGGCGAAGTCGTGCGTGCCTTCCTTGTTCGGCAGCAGCACCGAAATGTCCTGCGAAGGAATGCCCTGCTCGTGCAAGGCGGCGACGATGGTCTCGGCCTGCTGACGGGTGGTGGTGAGGCCCAGAACCGAAGTGTGCATGGTCATTGTTCGAATTCTCCGATGTCCGATGGGTGATGCGAGCCGTGCAGCGACGTCAGCGACGTCAGCGACGTCAGTTGGTGACTTCCAGCTCGTTGTGGAGGTCCTGGACGCCGTCGATCTTCTTCGCCAGCGCGGCGATGTCGCTCTTCTCCTGCGCCGACTCGACAGGGCCGCGCAAGGTGACGACGCCGTGGATGGTGATGATCTTGATGTTCTTCGCGTAGGTCGAAAGCGAGTCGCTCTTCACCAGATTGGAGCGAATCGATTGGGTGATCTTGGTATCGACCTCCTCGTTGCTCTGGTCCGTCGGTGTGAGCGTCTTGTTGTCCTTGTCGCGATCGTTCTTCTCGGTGTTGTCGTTCGGGACTTTGTTGTCCTTGTTGCACGCCGCGGTCCCCACGAGGGCGAGGCCGAGGCCGAGGATGACGAATGACTTCATGGGTGATCTCCGTTTCGATGGGACGCGTCTCTCGCGAACCGATGCCCCCGAGCGGCGCCCCCGGCCGTTCGGCGAACAGCTCAGCAGATGACGTGCCAAGTACCGCCGCGCACGATTTCACCGGAAAACCGAGCCGATGAAGGGGCCATCCAAGCCCCTGCGGGCGGGGCAGATTCGTAGGCCCACACGCCCCACCGACGCGATGCGCCCCACCCGAGAGAACCCCGCGGGGTACCCTGTCGTCTACGGTCGAAGGATCGAGCGCAGAGCACTCGCGATCGCTGCGGGACTCTTCGCTCCAAGCCGTGTCCATCCAATGCTCATGCTTCGTCCCCATACCTTCGCCCTCGCCAGCATCTGCGCCCTCGGGCTCGTGGCCGGAACCGCCGGAACCGCCGGCACCATGGCCGGCTGCGGGGGCTCGAAGTCGGCAGAGCCTCTAGACGGCGGCAATGGCGGCAATGGCGGCGTGCAGGTGCCCAGCGGCGGTCGGCCGCTTCCGCCCCTCGGCGACCACATCCCCGTGGTCAGTCCGCGTGACGCGCGCTGGCTCGGCGCTCACGATCTTCGCTTCGACGACGTGCAGGTCGACGGCGTGCCCGTCACGCGTGGGCCGTCGATCGGCGCCAAGGCCCGCTTCGACATCATGTGGGAGCACGACGCCTACCACATCGGCATCTATCCAATCTTCGGTGTTGCGGTCGGCTATTTCGGCGAGCTCGACGGCGCGAAGCAGACGATGAAGCTCACGCCGGTCATCGATGGCCCGGATGTCGAGTGGGCCGTCACCGATGGCTCGGGCGTCACGTTGGTCGATCAGTTTTCCGGCTTCGTGCTCACACGCGGCGCGGACGGCACGATTCGCTTCACGGGCACGGGTTTCGAGACCGCTGATCCCGTCACCGGGAAGGGGGCCGAAGTGCGCGCGACCGGCACGCTGATCCCCGACGCCACCGTTCCCTCGGTGCGTCTCGGGGGCTCCAGCGACGGCCCGACCGATGCGCTCTTTCCCTGGGAGTACATCAGCGTGCTCGGAAGCGAACCGCTCCTCGACTTCCCCGACGCCATCACCGTCGAAGGTGGCGTGGTCGACCTCTTCGGCCTCGGCCCCATCCTGCCGAACGATGGCTACCTCGGCGTCATCGACGCGCGGGGCACCTTACGCACCGACGTGCTCGGCCCGCTCGTCGTCCACGTGAATGGACGCGCGCACGATCCCGCCGGCAACGCGATTCTCCCATTTTCCGGCTCGATCAAGCTCGTCGACCCGGGGCCTGCGATCGCCACGCATCGTTTCGTCGGCGGCGTCGTCCCGGGCTTCGCCTATGGAAAGACGAGCACCGACGTACCCGACGCGGTGTGCACGACGCCGGGCAGCTGCCTCTTGCTCGGCCCCGCAATCGACGCGCGGTTCCGCTCCACGCGCATCGGGTATGCCGGACGCGTGCACCTAGGCAAGCCCGGCAAAGTGCGGCTGCGCTATCGCCTTCTCGCGGACTCGCACTCGATCACCGGTGATGCCTATACCGGCCAACTCCGCTTCGAAGTGATGGCCAAGCTCGATCGCGGCGTCACCGTGCCCAACCGCCGCATCAGCGAGCTCACGCCTCTCGCCGCTCCCGTCCTCGGAATGGACGTCGCTGGCGAGCCGACGACCCTCGAGACACGCCCCATCGCCGCGGCGGGCGACTACGATTTCGTCGTCATTCTCGGTGACCAATATACCCCCATCGACCAGAAGCAATATCCAGTGATCGCCGTGGTGATCGAAGAGATCTCGGCAGAGTGACGGCGGGTGACGTTGCCATTCTCTCCTGCGCAGATACCGTGAAGGGATGGCTCGAACCTTCGCCCTGGCGCCTTTGCTCGTGGCGCTCTTCGCGTTCCCCGCGTTCCCCGTCGGATGTTCGTCGTCGAGCGACGATGGGCCCGCGAGCGGTTCCGATGCGAACGTCGATTCGACCTCGGGGGCGAGCGACAGTTCGGCGGACGTGATCACCGACGCAAGCGGCGATGCGAAGCTCGACTCGTCGATCGCCGACGGGGGGCCCGACTCCGTCGTCGTCGATGCCGGTGATTCCTCGTCCGACGTCGGCGATTCGGGTGGCAGCGGTGACACGGGTGACGCCGGCTCCGCGCACCTCGCGCCGATGCCGCTGATCAGCCGCGGGGTTCCGGCCTTCGCGTCGTCGGGCACTGCCAAGGACGCCAACGACGCCAGCTACGACACCAACTGGCGCTCGACTGGCGCCATCTCCGCCGCGACGCCGGCTACTCTCGCCTACGATCTTTCGAGCGTACCGACGGCACATCGCGCACAGGTCGTCGTCGCTTGGTACAACACCGCCACCTACAATTGGGACCACTCGTATTTTGCCGAGGTCGGTTACAACGTTCCCGGCGACTATGTCGTAGAAGGCAATCCCGCAGCGACGGCTTCGAGCGCGCCGACGACGGGATGGACGGCGCTGGCGACCGTCACCGGCAACACGCTCCATTCACGACAGCACCTGGTGGCGTTCGCCGGCTACAACTGGATTCGCCTGCGGACGACCAAGAGCGACGGCTCGCCCTCGAACGCCGACGTCTCGATCAACCTCGACGTGCACGACGCGTCGGCAGGCGCGACCGATTCGTGGATTTTCTACGGCGACTCGATCACCGCCTTCGCGATGGGCACCGACTCGGCCGGCGCGACGGGACTCACCAGCTTCGGCCAGCTGATCAACGCGGGCAATCCGACGAGCACGCTCCCCAAGTTCACCGGCAATCCAGCGTACTACCCGGCTGCCGAAGCAGGTGGCATCGGCGGCACCAAGACCGACGACGCGCTCGCCCACATCGACGCTTGGCTGACCAAGTTTCCCGGCCGATTCGTCTGTTTGAGCTATGGCACCAACGACGTGAACGGTAACCCCGCGGGCGTGGCGACTGCCTATGACAACTTCCGCAAGATCGCGACCAAGGTGATCGCGGCGGGGAAGATTCTCTGCGTGCCCAAGGTGCCGTGGGCACCGAGCACCGGCTTGCAGGCGAACGCGCCGTCGCTCAATGCCAAGATCGATGCGCTGTACACCGAGTTTCCTCAGATGCTGAAGGGGCCTGATCTCTATGCCCTCTTCACCGGAAAGAGCACGCTCTTCCGCGACGACCTCCATCCCAACGCCGAGGGCATTCGGCTCTATCGCGAAGCGTGGGCACAGGCGATGTTGGCGGCAGCGTACAAGTGACGGTGCACGAGAAGGCGCGAAATTGGCGGATCTCGGCCGATTTATGACCTAATTTACGGCGCGCGCCTTGTCCCGTCGCGTAGCCATGCGACACCCCGATCATGAAGAAAGCGCTCATCGGGTGGGTCTCCACGCTAGGTGTGCTCCTCGCCAGTCTCCTCGCCCAGCAGGCCTCCGCGAAGACGATTCACGTCTCGGGAACGGGCAGCGACAAGAACGACGGCTCGACGTCGGCGCTCGCGCTTCGATCGCTGCAAGCGGCTGCGAACGCGACCAAGGCCGGTGACGTCGTCGAGGTCGACGATGGAAACTACGATCCCTTCTCCATCAAGAATTCGGGCACCGACCTCGCCTGGATACGCTTCGTCGCGAAGGCTGGTGCGAAACCGAAGGTGCAGTCGAGCGCCTGGAACGCGATCTACATCGAGTCGGCGCATCACATCGAGATTCGAGGGTTCGAGGTCATCGGCGCGATGGCCAGTCGAACGCTCGACCAATGCGTCGCCAATGGCGTGGCCGGCGTGGCGCCCGACCCCGCATGCAACGGCAATGGCATCTCGATCGACAGTCGGGCAGTCGACGCGAAGGCGCATCACGTCCTCATCGTGGGCAACGACGTGCACGACTGCCCTGGCGCCGGCATCTCGGCGATTCAAGCGGACTACGTCACCGTCGAAGACAACTTCGTCCACGAGACTTCCTGGCACACTCGCTACGCCTCGAGCGGAATCAGCTATCTGAACGCCTGGAATTTCGACGACGCCACCACCGTTAAGATGATCGTCCGGCGCAATCGGGTTTTCCGTAACAAGACGCTCGTCAAGTGGACGGAGATCGACAAGCTGTCGGACGGCAACGGCATCATCATCGACTCGGCGCGCAACGTCGGTCTGACGCCGCCGCTCACCGCCTACAAAGGGCGATTCCTCGTCGAGGACAACCTCAGCGTCGGCAACGGCGGCTCGGGAATTCACGCGTACCATAGCGACCACGTCGACATCATCCACAACACGACTTACCAAAACGGACAGGTCGTCGGCTATGCGGAGATCTTCGCCAACTCCTCCGACGACGTTCACATGTTCAACAACGTGATGATCGGTCGAACCGACGGAGACGTGAACTCGAAGCCCGGCTCGTCGACCGCGACCTACGACTACAACGTCTACTTCGGCGGCAAGGTGGCCGTGAAGGGGGCGAATGACGTGGTCGCCGATCCGAAGGTGCTCTCGGCGTCTCTCGATCCGCTGGTGGCCGACTTTCGTCTCGCCTCCGACAGCCCGGCCCTCGACACGGCGACGACGAGCCTCACTTCACCCTTCGATCTCACCGGCGCCAGCCGCCCGGTAGGCAAAGGCCCCGATCGCGGCGCGTACGAGCGGGGCGCCGTGACGGGCGGCGAAGATGCTGGAGCCGACGCCTCCGTCACCGATGGCAGCGTCGGGGACACTCGAGCCTCCGACTCCGATGTCGATTCCGGCACCAAGCTCGATGGCTCGCCGATCGATGGAGGCGACGACGCCAAACCGGCGACGGATTCGGGCGTATCCGCTCCGCCTGGCGACGCCGAGGTGGCGAGTCCGGGCGATGGCGCCGGCTGCGGCTGCGTCGTCGCAGGCGGCTCTGGCAACCGCGGTTCTGGCAACGACGGTCCGGCCGCGTTCGCCATCGAAGCGCTCGTCGGGCTGGGGTTCATCGCGACGCGTCGCCGACTGGCTCGGTGCGCTCGAGCTCGAGCGATGGCTCGAAGAGGTAGCCCTCCGGCCTCCGCAGCAAGACTCCCCGAAGACCGAGTGATCTGAGCGTGACCAGCGCCACGTGAACTCGGTTCTGCGCGATGTCCCGAGGCAGCTTGTCCTCGGGCCATCCGCGCCTGACCAGCACCCGAAGCGAGAGGGGGACGCCTGGCGAGCTTTCGTGCTGCTCGCACAGCGCGACGAGGATCCTTCGCATGGCCACGCGGCGAGAGAGGTCGACCGATACACCCCCGAGGGTGAAGCCTCCATTCTCATCGAGAATGAGTTTCCCTCGCACGCGCTCGGAGGACGCGGGCTGCTCGGGTTGGTTCTTCGCACCTGGCGACTCGTCGCACCTTCGAAGGAGCCGCGTGACGAGCTCGTGGACGATGCGAGCCAAGGACGAGCGGTCGAGGAGATTTCCCCCTCCTTCGCGGACGCGCTCCGCCTCGTCGAGCCGTTGCCGCGCCAGCCCGCGCGCGCGATTCCAGGCGGTGAGCTCTCCGGCCGTCGCGGCGCCGCGCGCGCGTGCAAGCTCGAGCACGGCGCCAAACAGCTCGATGACCGGACTGACGTGCTCGCTCCCCTCGGCTTTGCGAGCGGCGACGCGCAGCAGTTCCGCCGCCTCGGCGAGCTCGCCTCGCTGGGCCAGGCTCGACGCCGAGGTCGCGAGAAACATCGCCTCGGCCAAGGGATCGCCGAGCGATCGAGCGCTCTCGACTGCGACGCGTGCGTAGCCGAGAGCTTCGTCGTCGTCGCCAAACACCAGGTGAAGGAGGCCGAGAAAACCCGTGGCGATCATCGCGACTCGCGGCGATGCGGCGAGACGAGCGAGCTCCAAACAACGTAGGTAGTGCTCGCGCGACACCTCGAACTGGCCGAGCTCGAGCGCGCTCATGGCGAGCCCGTTCTCGGCGAAGGCCTCGATGTGCACGTCACCGAGCGCGGCGCCGCGCATGCGAATGTCCTCGAGCAGCACCCGAGCTTCGGTGAGGCGACGCAGGTAGAGAAGGGCGACGGCCTCGCCCTTGAGGTGATCGACTGCGCCGCGTCGATCGCCCATCGATTCGAGCGCCGCGTGGCCGCGTCGGCTCAGCTCGAGGAGCTCCATCGGAGCCCCGGCGCGAAACCTGGCGTGGCCGAGCTCGCGGCACGCACGGGCGAGCATCGCCCCATCACCGAGGCGTTCGGCGACGATCAGGGCGGCACGCGCATCGTCCTCCGCAGCTGTGACTCGACCGAGGAGCACGAGTGAATAGGCGCGCTCCAACTTGGCTTCGGCGATGCGTCGCGCCGCCTGGTCGTCCGCGTCTTCGGGCGATGCGTCGAGCAGAGAATCGAGGGCCGAAAGCGCGGGATTGGAGAGTCCGTCGGCTGGCGTGAGGCGCGCGAGGGCGATGGCCAGACGAAGACCGACGTCGACGAATTCTCGTACGTCGCGGCGAGCGGCGGCGAAGGCCAAGGCAGCTTCGAGATCGGCTCCGTCGTCCGCCTCGGCACGCGACGAAAAGAGGCGGGCGTGACGTTCTCGCACCCCTTCGCCTTGCGGCGCCATCGACAAGCGCTCATCGGCCCAGACGCGCACGGGCCCAAAGAGCGCGAATCGCGCGCGCTCACCGGAGACGACGTGGACGAGAGACGCATCCACCAGTTGCTCGAGCTGGTCGATCGCCTCGAGCTCGTCGCAGCGGGAGACGGCGGCGTACGCGCTGACGTCGAAGGGCCCGCGAAAGACGGCGCTGACCACCAGCGCCGAACGCGCTCGATCGTCGAGTAGATCCCAGGACCAATCGAGCGCACCGCGCAGGGTCGTCTGTCTCGGTGGGCGGTCGTGCCTCGGCGCCGCGAAGACCTCGAGCACGTCGAGACGTTCGAGAATGTCTCGCAGCGGAAGCGTGCGCGCCCTCGCCGCGGCCAGCTCGACAGCCAGCGGGATCCGATCGAGGTGCGCGACGATCGCTGCGATGGTGCGCATCGAACCCTCGTCGAAGGTGAGGTCTCTGCGTACGGACCGGGCGCGCGCCACGAAGAGGTCGACCGCGGCGGCGAGCGGCCCGACCTCGAAGAGGGTCTCGCGCGAGAGCTTCAGCGGGCTCCGTGACGTCGCGAGCACGTGCAACGACGGCGCCGTACGCAGGAGGGTGTCGACCACCGCGCTGGCGCCGGCAATTTGCTCGAGGTTGTCGAGCACCAACAAGGATGACCCGTGCGCGGCGACTGCGTCCGCGACCACGGCGAGCTCTGCCCGTCGCGGAACACCCAGCGCCCGCGCGATCGCCGCGACGAGTTCTTCTGGCGACGTCGCCCGCGAGAGCTCGACGAACCAAGTCGGGTCGCCCTCTCCGGCGCCTGCTGCGCGCAAGCGATCGGCGCTGATGCGGGCCGCCAAACGCGTCTTCCCGATGCCGGCCAAGCCGATCAGCGTGACGAGCCGATCGGTCTCGAGTGCGCGCGCGATCACCGCGAGCTCGTTTTCGCGTCCGACGAGGAGCGGCTCGTCGAGAGCATCGAGGAGACGCGGGAGCACGGGCATCGCCCTCGGAGTGGTAGACGCTTCCAATGCGCTCTCCAAGCAGGCCGCGTCAGGGTCGCCTTCCAACGTCGCTCAAGATCGCTCGCAGCTTCTCGAGGTCGACCGGCTTGACGAGGTGATGACGGACCCCCGCTTCCGCCGTTCGCCGACGATCCTCCTCCATCCCCCATCCGGTGAGCGCGATCATCAACGGGGTTGGCGTGACTGCGGCGACGATCTGCCGACAAACCTCGGTTCCACTCAACTCGGGTAGCCCGACGTCGCACAACACCACATCGGGACGAACCTCGACGACGAGCGCTACCCCCGCGGGGCCGGTGTGCGCGACCTTCACTTGGTGCCCGAGCCCCGTGAGCCACGTCGCGAGCATTTCGGCGGCGTCCTCGTTGTCCTCGATGACGACGATGCTCAGCTTGGAAGTCGTGACCGGCGGAGCTTTCGATTCGCCCGTCGCGTTCGCGCCAGCGTTCTCGGCGATTCCCACCGGCACCGTGAGGGTGAAGGCCGCTCCCTTCCCTTCGCCGGCGCTGGCCGCCCGGAGTGAGCCACCGTGGAGCTCGGCGAGCTGACGTGAGAGCGCGAGCCCGATTCCGAGACCGTCGTTGGTGCCCGGCAACGAGCGCTCGATCTTCGTGAACATCTCGAAGACGCGCGCGAGCTGATCGGGGGCGATGCCGACGCCATCGTCGATCACCTGGATGGTCGCGTCGTCGCCCTCGAGGCGGAGCACGACTTGAATCGACGCCCCGATCGCCGAGTGTTTCGAAGCATTGTTCACGAGGTTCCCGACGATTTGGGCGACGCGCGTGGCGTCGACCATCGCCGTCACGGGCACCTCCGCCCGCACCTCGGCTGATTGCTTGCGACGCACCAGGGCAGGCCGCATCGTCTCCAGTGCGTGTTCGATCACCTCGGCGAGGTCGACGTGCTTTTTTCGCATCTCCAACGTTCCGCGGCTGATGCGCGAGACGTCGAGGAGGTCGTCGATGAGCCGGACCATGTGGTCGACCTGTCGATTCATGAGCGCGAGTGTGTGCGCGGCCGTCGGGGTCTGCTCGCTCTCGCCGAGGAGGATGTCGAGTCCGGTGCGCAGCGGCGCGAGCGGGTTGCGGAGCTCGTGCGCCAAGGTCGCCAGGAAGCGGTCCTTCTGTTCGTTGGCCTCGCGCAGCGCCGCCTCCGACTTCTCGAGCTTCAGGGTTCGTTCCTGCACCCGCGACTCGAGGTTCTCGTTGAGCTCGGCGAGGGCCCGCGTCTTGCGGAAGAGCTCGGCAAAGACGCTGAGCTTGTGCCGCAGGATCTCCGGATTCACCGGCTTCGTCAGGTAGTCGACGGCGCCCGCGCCATAGCCCGTGATCACGTCTTTGTCGTCGACGAGATAGGCAGTCAGGAAGACGATGGGAATCTGACGGAATTTCTTGGTCCCCTTGATGAGCTGCGCCAGCTCGAAGCCGCTGACGTTCGGCATCTTGATGTCGAGGACGATCGCGGCGACGTCGTTCTCGAGGAGAGTACGCAGGGCAGTGTCGGCGTTGTCGGCCCGCAGGAGCCGATAGCCGGGATCGCTCAAAATCGCGTCGAGAATGTCGAGGTTTCGCGATTCGTCATCGACGAGGAGAATGTTGATGATTTCCTGCATCAGGCGCTCCTATCGATACAGCCAGACGCGGAGGAGCGAGAGCAGTTGGTCGGTGTTGACCGGCTTTGCGATGTAGTCGGAGGCGCCGGCCTGCAGGCACTTTTCGCGATCGCCCTTCATCGCTTTGGCGGTGAGCGCGAGGATCGGCAGGGTACGGAATCGCGCGTCTTTACGAATCTCGCGCATCGTCTCGTACCCGTCCATCTCCGGCATCATGATGTCCATCAGGACCACGCTCAATTCGGTGGTCGCGTGGATGGTTTCGATCGCTTGCCGACCATTCGTCGCGCTCAGCACCTCCATTTCCTGACTCTCCAAGATCGTCGTCAGCGCGAAGATGTTGCGCGCGTCGTCGTCGACGACCAGGACCTTGCGCCCGCGGAGCACCTCGGTCGAGCCGTGGAGACGCTCGATCATCTTGCGCTTGGGCTCCGGCAGCTCGCTGACGACGCGATGGAGAAAGAGCGCGGTCTCGTCGAAGAGGCGCTCCGGCGATTGCACGTCCTTGATGATCACGCTCTTCGCGACGGCGTGTAGCTGCTTCTCTTCCGCTGGCGTGAGCTCCTTCCCGGTGAAGACGACGACCGGAATCTCCTGCAGCGCCGGCTCCCCCTGAAGCTTCTCGAGCAGCTCGAAGCCGGTCATGTCGGGCAGCCGCAAATCGACGACGCAACAGTCGAAGCGGCCATGGTGGAGAGCTGCGATGGCCTCCTGGCCGGTACCGACCGCGACGATTTCGATGTCGTCGTGCGTGAGGAGCTCGACGATGCTCTCCCGCTCGCGCCCGTTGTCCTCGATGACGAGCAGGCGCTTGGTGTGCGGCTCGACGAACGTTCGCAGCTTGTCGAACGCGCTCTCGAGCTCGCTCGTGGTCGCCGGCTTGACGAGGTACGCGAAGGCCCCGCGCGAGAGCCCATGCTGCCGCTCCTCTTCGACCGAGAGCATCTGCACGGGGATGTGACGCGTCTGCGGATCCAACTTGAGGTTGTTGAGGACCGTCCATCCGAGCATGTCCGGCAAGAAGACGTCGAGGCTGATGGCGGCTGGCTTGTACTCTCGGGCGAGGGACATCGCCTGCCCACCGCGGTTGGCGACGATGCCCTTGAAGCCCTTCGTGCGCGCGATTCCGAGGAGGATGCGCGCATAGTGGGCGTCGTCCTCGATGATCAAGAGCGCCAGGTCGCCGGCCACGATCTGGTTGCGATCGTCGGGCACCGTCTCTTCGACCTTGACCACCGTGAGGACCGGCGCCGTGGTCGGCAAGTGGGCGCGACCGACGGCGTCCGCCGACCTTTGCGTCGGGCCAGTGTAGGCGACTGGCAAGTAGAGCGTGAACGTACTCCCCACCGCCGGCTTGCTCTGAAGTCGAATCTCACCACCGAGCAAGTTGGCGAGCTCACGACTGATCGCGAGACCGAGGCCGGTTCCGCCGTACTTGCGGCTCGTTCCCGCGTCCGCCTGTTGGAAAGCCTCGAAGATCAATTTCTGCTTCTCGGGCGCGATTCCGATTCCGGTGTCGGTGACCTCGAAGACGATGGCCGACGTGGCGGAGCCGAGGACGGCGTGGTCGGTGTTCCAACCGGAGGTGACCAATCGAAGCGAGAGGGCGACCGAGCCCGCGGCCGTGAACTTGAAGGCGTTCGACAGGAGATTCTTGAGGATTTGCTGAAGGCGCTTCGGATCGCTGATGATCGCGCGGGGGAGCGACGAGTCGACGTCGATGTGGAAGCCGAGCCCCTTCGTCTCCGCGACGTGGTGGAACGTCCGATGGACGGTCTCTCGCAGGCCGGCGAAGGTGATCTCCTCGGGCTCGACGGTGACCGTTCCCGATTCGATCTTGGAGAGATCGAGGATGTCGTTGATCAACGTGAGGAGGTCGGTGCCGGCAGAGTGGATGTTCTTCGCGAAGTCGACCTGCTTGCCGCTGAGATTGCCATGCACGTTCTCCGAGAGCTGCTGACCGAGAATCAGAATCGAATTGAGGGGCGTGCGCAGTTCGTGCGACATGTTGGCGAGGAACTCCGACTTGTACTTGGAGGTCAGCGCCAGCTCCGCGGCCTTCTCTTCGAGCGCCCTTCGCGCGTGCTCCACTTCCTTGTTCTTCCGTTCGACCTCGGCGTTCTGCTCCGCGAGCTGTTTGGCCTTGGACGCGAGCTCTTCGTTGGTCTGTTGAAGCTCGATTTGCCGGGTCTGGAGCTCGGTCGTCAGCTGTTGCGATTGCTGGAGGAGATTCTCCGTGCGCATCGTCGCCTCGATGGTGTTCAAGACGACCCCGAGCGACTGCGTCAGCTGATCGAGGAATTGAAGGTGGGTATTGGTGAAAGGTCGTAGCGCCGCGAGCTCGATCACGGCCATCGTCTCGCCCTCGAAGAGCACCGGGAGGACGATCACGCTGGTCGGCGGCGCCGAGCCGAGGCTCGACTCGATCGTCGTGTAGCCGGGCGGCACGTCGTTGAGGAGAATGCGCTGCTGCTCGGCAGCCGCTTGGCCGACCAAACCGACGCCGAGCGCGATGCGAGAGGGTAGGTCTGCGCGTTGCGCGTAGGTCGCCAGCAGCTGCAGCGTATTGCGTCCGGTCGGGGCGGCCGCCTCGCCGGGATCGCTCCGCTCCATCTGGTAAATCGTGCCCTGCTGCGCGTCGACCAGCGGCGCGAGCTCGGACAGCAACATTCGACCGACGGTCACGAGCTCGCGTTGTCCCTGGAGCATGCGCGTGAACTTCGCGAGGTTGGTCTTCAACCAATCTTGCTCCTGATTGCGATCGGTCGTCCCGCGCAGGTTGTCGATCATCGTGTTGATGTTGTCTTTGAGCTCGGCGACTTCACCGCGGGCTTCGACCTGGATCGATCGGGTCAAATCGCCCGTCGTCACCGCGGTCGCGACGTCGGCGATGGCGCGGACCTGGTTCGTCAAATTGGCAGCGAGCAAATTGACGTTGCCCGTGAGATCTTTCCAAGTGCCAGCGGCGCCGGGGACGTTGGCTTGACCGCCGAGGCGCCCTTCGACGCCGACTTCCTTGGCCACGTTGGTGACCTGCTCGGCGAAGGTCGCGAGCGTGTCGGTCATGTTGTTGATGGTCTCGGCGAGCGCCGCGACTTCGCCTTTGGCCTCCACCGTCAGTCTTTGGCGCAGGTTTCCGTCGGCGACCGCGGTGACGACCTTGACGATGCCGCGCACCTGATTGGTCAAGTTGGCGGCCATGAAGTTGACGGAGTCGGTGAGATCTTTCCAGGTGCCGGCGACTCCCGGCACGTCTGCCTGCCCGCCGAGCTTTCCTTCGGTCCCGACCTCGCGGGCGACGCGCGTCACCTCGGAGGCGAAGGAGCGGAGCTGATCGACCATCGTGTTGATGGTGTTTTTCAGCTCCAGAATCTCGCCTTTGACGTCGACGGTGATCTTTCGTGACAAGTCGCCGCGCGCGACCGCGGTCGTGACCTCGGCGATGTTGCGCACTTGCGCCGTGAGGTTGGTCCCCATGGCATTGACCGAGTCGGTGAGGTCTTTCCAAGTGCCGGCGACGCCGGGGACCACGGCCTGGACGCCGAGGCGGCCCTCGGTCCCGACCTCACGCGCCACGCGGGTGACCTCGGCCGCAAAGCCATTGAGCTGATCGACCATCGTGTTGATGGCCTCTTTCAGCTGCAAAATCTCGCCGCGCACGTCGACGGTGATTTTTCGCGAGAGGTCGCCCTTGGCGACGGCGATGGTGACGTCGGCGATGTTGCGCACCTGGTTCGTCAGGTTGGACGCCATCGAGTTGACGTTGTCGGTGAGATCTTTCCAGGTGCCGGCGACGCCGGGAACCGCCGCTTGGCCGCCGAGCTTTCCTTCGGTCCCGACCTCGCGCGCGACGCGAGAGACCTCTGACGCAAATCCATTGAGCTGATCGACCATCGTGTTGATGGTGTCTTTCAGTTGGAGGATTTCGCCCTTCACGTCGACGGTGATTTTGCGGGAGAGATCTCCCTTCGCGACGGCGGTGGTGACCTCGGCGATGTTGCGCACCTGGCCCGTCAGGTTGGACGCCATCGAGTTGACGTTGTCGGTCAAATCTTTCCACGTGCCGGCGACGCCGCCGACCTGGGCCTGGCCGCCGAGCTTGCCCTCGGTGCCGACCTCGCGGGCGACGCGAGAGACCTCGGAGGCGAATGCGTTCAGCTGATCGACCATCGTGTTGATGGTGTTCTTCAGCGCGAGGATTTCGCCTTCGACGTCGACCGTGATCTTGCGTGACAAGTCACCGCGAGCCACTGCGGTCGCGACCTCGGCGATGTTGCGCACCTGATCGGTCAGGTTCGAGGCCATCGAGTTGACGTTCTCGGTGAGGTTCTTCCAGACGCCGGCGACGCCTTCGACCTCCGCCTGGCCACCGAGCTTTCCTTCGGTGCCGACCTCCTTGGCGACGCGCGTGACCTCGGACGCGAACGCGTTCAGCTGATCGACCATGCGGTTGATCGTGTTCTTCAGCTCGAGGATTTCGCCTTTGACGTCGACCGTGATTTTTCGGGACAAGTCGCCATTGGCGATGGCCTTGGCGACGTCGGCGATGTTGCGCACTTGGCCCGTGAGGTTCGAGGCCATCGCGTTGACGTTGTCGGTGAGATCTTTCCACGTTCCGGCGACGCCGGGTACTTGCGCTTGTCCGCCGAGCTTTCCTTCGGTGCCGACCTCACGCGCGACGCGGGAGACCTCGGACGCAAAGCCATTGAGCTGATCGACCATCGTATTGATGGTGTCTTTGAGCTGGAGAATCTCGCCTTTGACGTCGACCGTGATTTTACGCGACAGGTCGCCACGGGCGACGGCGGTGGTCACTTCGGCGATGTTGCGCACTTGACCGGTGAGGTTCGAGGCCATCGAGTTGACGTTGTCGGTCAGGTCTTTCCAAGTGCCGGCGACGCCGGGCACTTGCGCTTGTCCGCCGAGCTTTCCTTCGCTGCCGACTTCACGAGCGACGCGGGAGACCTCCGAGGCAAAGCCATTGAGCTGATCGACCATCGTATTGATGGTGTCTTTGAGCTGGAGAATCTCTCCTTTGACGTCGACGGTGATCTTGCGCGACAAGTCGCCGCGGGCGACGGCGGTGGTGACCTCGGCGATGTTGCGCACCTGCCCAGTCAAGTTCGACGCCATCGAGTTGACGTTGTCGGTGAGGTCTTTCCAGGTGCCGGCGACGCCCGGGACCACCGCCTGCCCACCGAGCTTTCCCTCGGTGCCGACCTCGCGGGCGACGCGCGTCACCTCCGAGGCGAACGAGCGGAGCTGCTCGACCATCGTGTTGATGGCCTCTTTCAGCTGGAGAATCTCGCCGCGCACGTCGACGGTGATCTTCTTCGAGAGGTCTCCGCTGGCGACGGCGATGGTCACCTCGGCGATGTTTCGCACCTGCGCCGTGAGGTTGCCGGCCATCTGGTTGACCGACTCGGTCAAGTCCTTCCAGACCCCGGAGACGCCTTTGACCTGCGCCTGTCCGCCGAGCTTTCCTTCGGTGCCGACCTCGCGCGCGACGCGTGTGACCTCGGAGGTGAAGACCGACAGCTGATCGATCATGTTGTTGACGAGCTGAGACGAGCGGAGGAACTCGCCTTCGAGCGGCCTTCCGTCGACGTCGAGCGCCATCGCCTGCGTGAGATCGCCCTTGGCGACGGCGCCGATCGCTCGCGTGACCTCCTTGGTCGGCCACACCAGATCGTCGATGAGCGTGTTCAACGAAGTGACCTCGTCGGCCCAACCCCCGACGGCGCCGGGGACGTTCATTCGCTGTTTGAGCTTGCCCTCCTTGCCGACGACGCGACACACACGCTCGATTTCGTCGGCGCGCCGAGCACTGACGCTGAGGATCTCGTTGAAGGTCTCGGCGATCTTGCCGTCGATCCCGGTGAAATCGGCGCCGAGGCGGGCGGTGAAGTCACCTTCCTTGAAGCGCTGCAGGGCGAGCAACATGTCGCGGCCGAACGAGCCCTCGTGAGCTCGAGGCTTCGTGACGGTCGAAGGGTCGGTGGTGTTCGACATGGCGGCTCCCTAGACGCGCGCGGAAGTGCACGCATTGGGCCGCAATGTGACACAAACCCCCAACGCCCGTTAAGCGCCGAAATCGCCGCCGTTTCTCCCACATCAGGCCCGTGGCAGAATGCCCCACTGCTCGCCGAGAGCTCGAATTCGAGCGTCGAAACGCAGCGGGGCAATCTTGCGCGGCGTGGCCGTAATGCCCCTACGAAGCGTGGCTGAACTCGTAGCCTTTGCGGACGTAGTCGCGAGCGTCCTCCCAGCTCGTTCCGGGATAGTCGACGCTCGCCTCCCACTCCGACCGGAGCTTGGCCTCGAGTTGCGGCGTCCACCGCGGATGCTCGGTCCCGAACTGTGCGCGCGCGGCATGCCCATAGCGCATCGGGGCCTCGAGGTCGTCCCAGGTGCCGATGACCTTCGGAGGATTGGCCTTCGACGGATCGGGGATCTTTTGATCGCCCATCGCTTGTTTCACCGTGTCGGTCACTCCTTGGTTGAGCTGGTGCCCACCGACGGCGAGATCGTGTTTGGTCTGCTCCCAGTCACGTCGCATCGCTTCTTTCACGCGATCCCACGCCGTCATGTTCGCTTCGTTCCACCACGTCGGCTTGAAGTCATGTCGGGTCGAGGTCTTGGTATTCATGACAATTCTCCGTCAGTTGATGTTCACGCGAATGCGCCCCAATTCGTCATTTGGCGAAGAGGCGAGAGAGGCCGAATCCCATCGCGAAGAGGGCTGCCATAACGAAGCCGACCCGAGCGCCGTTTGGCGACCACTGCAAGCGATGCGCCGTCCCAGAGGTGCCGTGAGACGTGCCTTCAGGTGCCCCGATTCGAGGCGCGCCGGAGACACTCTCGAGCGCAAAACCGCCTCACGACGCCAACTCGCCACGATCGGCGACCACCGACCGCGGTATTGCACGCGTCCGTCGGTTCACTTCGTCCGGCAGCCGATGCGCTCCGTCGCCACCACGACATCGTCGTAGAGAATCTGCTGCGCCTCGGGAAACGTCACGCCGAGGTCTTTTTCCCGCTGCGTCAGCGATCCGAGCTCGTAATACGCATCGAGCGTGATCTTCTTGAAGTGCACGTCGGGCGAGCTGCGCCAGTCGAACCCCGCGAAGGCTCCCTCGTCCGCATAGTACGGACCCCAGGTGAAGAAGTTGTCGCGCAGCCATCGTCCATGCGGCTTGCCCGGCTCGTAGGCGCCGACGAGCGCGTCGTCCTTCCAATACGAGACCGCACCGTCGCTCTTTCCCACGGTGTTCGCCTTGGCCATCAGCTCGACGCAGAACCAGGCATCGCGCGGAAAAGGCGCTTGGCCCGCCGGCGAGAAGTTGTTGCCGTAATAGTACGTAGTGCCTTGATCACCCGCGCAGCCAGGCACCGCCGTGCCATCGTTGCAGCGGCCCGAGCGCATCTTGTACCAATAGGCATAGAAGTCGAAGAGGCCGTCGTCGTGCCCGTCGAAGTCGAACCAGAATCCCCCGTTGCCGGGCGGTACGGTGTTGGCGAGCCCGTCGGAGTCGTAGGAGGCGTTGCCCGCGGCGAGCCTCACCCAATGATGCGGCGGCGCCGATTTACCGACGAATCGCACGTGATAGCGCCAATACACGGTGTCCGTCGTCCTCGCGAAACGGTATTGCGCAGCCGCGGCGACATAGGGGCCGAGGCTCCCCTTCAACATCGTCTTCGTCACCGTCGCCGATAGGTACTTGTTTCCCGCATGCGCCGTCGCCGCGTCGTTCACCACCGAAATACGCGCGGGGTCCTTGATGTAATCGGTCCATCCCGCGAGGTCGCTCTCGAAGTCGCTGTGGAAGATCACCGCCGGATCTTTCTCGATTCCTTCGTCGCGCGGATACTTCGCGGCCAGCCCTTCGCCGGTGGGCGGCGTCGTGCCGTCGGAGGGTGACGCGGTGTCCGACGCGGGTCCTCCGGTGTCGCCTGTCACACGACCGTCGGCACCGTCGAGCGTGCCATCGTCGTTCCTCGCGGCGTCGCTCGGTTGCGCCGCCGTGTCGTCGACCGCAGTCGCATCGGACGAATCGGAGCCGCACGCCACGCTCGCGGGAAGCGCGAGGGCAAGTCGGAGGAGAAAGTGGTGCTGACGAGACATGGGTGAAGCCCTCTTGCGTAGAGTATGCCTCACCTCGTCACGCATTGCTCCGCAGCTGGCGCACGGTGCGACCCGTCTTTTCCCGGAGCAGCGTGCGCAGCGTGACGCCGTCTTCGTAGCCGACGGCCGCGGCGATTTGTTCGAGCGAGTCCTTCGTCGTGCGCATGCGATGAATTGCCCACTCGACCCGCAGATCGCGCACGTAGGCGAGCGGCGACTTGCCGAGGACGGCGCGCGTACGACGCTCCAGCGTACGTTCGCTGGCGCCGACGGAGCGCGCGGCAGCGGCGAGCGAGAACGCGTCGAGGTGACGACGCGCCCACTGCTCGAAGCGCTCGACGATCGGATCGGCGTGCTCGAGGTGATCGGGCATGACGTACGACGCCTGGGAGGGCCTCTCGTCGGCGACGAGGTAGCGCGCCACCGACTGCGCGAGCGCGGGGCTCTTCCGACGGAGATGCCAGAGCGCGAGATCGACGTGGGCGAGCGCGGCGCCGGCGGTGACCACGCGTCGCGAGTCGACGACCATGTTCCCTTCGTCGAGCGTGACCCGCGGGAAGTGCTGGCGAAAGAGCGGCGAGAGCCACCAGGTGGTGGTCGCGCGTCCGTCATCGAGGATTCCCGACGCGGCGAGCAGGAACGTGGCAGTGCATGCGCCGCCGATGCGCACTCCGGCTTCGTGCCACTGACGAAGGAGCGAGGCCGCCTCGACGACGTCTGGCCGCTCGAGCGCTTCTGCGATGGTGCTCGGAGTCTTCGCGCCGAGCGCTGGCACGAGGACGAGCTCGGGCTTGCGCAGCTGTTCGACGTGCGTGGTCGGCACCGTCATGCCATGCGCGGTGCCGACGCGTTTGCGCAGACCGCACACGGTGACCTCGAAGGCGGCCGCCTTTCGGCCTTCCGAAGCCAAATCGTTGGCGGTGGCGAAGGTGTCGAGGATCACCGAGAGACCGCTGTCGAAGACCTGATCGAGGACGAGCACCGCGACGCGCATGCTCGGAGGCTAGCATCGACGAATCGACCTGCTGGCGATTCAGCCATCGAAAGTACGGTTTCCGCCATTGGCGGGATCGCTACCTCCGTTGTCGCTTCCGCCACTGACCAAGTCGGCCCCGGCGCCGCATGCTCCCCTCCACGCGTCGCCAACCACAAGGCGCGCTCGGAGGTTCCCATGGTCAAAGTCGGTTTGCTCGTTCGTCTCGTCGCCAAGCCCGGTAAGGAAGAGGAGGTCGCTGGCTTCCTCGCCGGTGCACTTCCGCTCGCCGAGGCCGAGGCGAAGACCACCGTGTGGTTCGCCATTCGCATCTCGAAGAGCGAGTTCGGCATCTTCGACGCCTTCGCCGGTGACGACGGTCGCAAGGCTCATCTCGGCGGCCCCATCGCCGCGGCGCTCATGGCCAAGGCGGGCGAGCTGCTCGCAGAGCCGCCGAAGATCGAACAGGTCGACGTGATGGCGGCGAAGCTCTCGTGAGATAATCCCGCGCATGACGATGGCTCCTGCGATCGAGCTGCGCGGCGTCACGATCTCCGGCGTGCGTTCGGCGGTGCACCTCCGTGGTGCCGCCGACGCACTGCGGTGGTGATCTGAAGAAGAGCTTCGCAGTGTGAAGATCGCGTTGGCAGAAATCGTCTCCGTATCGTCCTTTGTGCGAGCGTCCGCATTTGCGAAGATGCCAGCGTGACCGGTTACGACGTCGCGATCTTTCTCCACTCGCACGTCCGTTGGGGCGTCTTCCTCGGCACGGCGCTGGTCGGCGTCTCGTCGGTGATCGCGGCGCGGAAGCAGCGGGCATGGACGACGCGCGACGATCGGACGCACAAGCTGCTGGTCGGGCTCGCCGACACGCAGATGCTCCTCGGGCTGCTCCTCTATTTCATTTGGAGCCCGATTTCTCGCGCGTTCCTCCACGCCCCGAAGACGTCGATGCACGAGCACACGCTCCGCTTCTTCGGCCTCGAGCACGCGGTGACGATGCTGCTGGCGATCGTCGTCCTCCATGCCGGGCGCGCGCGCTCGAAGAGGGCGAAGGACGAGAAGGACGAGAAGGACGAGAAGGACGAGTCGAAGCGACACAGGCCGGTGGCGATCAGCGCGCTCGTCGCCTTCGCCTTGATCGCCTCGTCGATTCCCTGGCCCTGGCTGCGCCATGGAAGACCGCTCTTTCGCGGGCTCGGCGGAGGTTCGAGGGAATCGACGAAGAGCTCCGCCGCCGACGTCTGCCCGCCGATCTACGCGAACGAGTGTGCCGGATGCCATGGCGCGCAAGGCCATGGTGATGGCCCCGCGGCGACGTCGTTGCAGCCGAGGCCTCGCGATTTCGCCGACTCGACCTGGAGCACGAAGCGAAGCGATCCCGAGCTCGCGGCAGTGATTCGCGACGGCGGGGCCGCGCATGGAATGAGCGCGGCGATGCCGGGGCATTCGAATCTCTCGAGCGAGCAACTGACGGAGCTCGTCGCGTGCGTGCGAGCATTCGCCGACGCCGCGCCGTCGCAACCGTGAAACGCTGTACCTCTGGGGTATGCGTTCCACGCTTTTGCGAACGTGCGCCGCCGGCTCGATCCTCACCGGCCTCGGTGTCTTCTTCGCGATTGGCATTCTCGTCGGCAGCAAGCAGACGAGCGATTCGGACGAGAAATTCCATGCCGCGCTCGCCCTCTTGCTCCTCGATGGGCCAGGAATTCCGCTCTTGGTGATTGGTCTCTCGTCGAAGAAGAAGGTCTACGAACGCAACGACCTCGGGAGCTCGCTGAGGGCCGGGCCGCTGGTGTGTCGCTTTCCGGAGGCGTGCGCCGGCCAGGCGATCGGCGGCTCGTTCTAGGACGACAAAGCCAATGGGTGGCTGATTCGCCTGCCCTCGTGCGCGAGGAGCCAGCGTTTGCGCTCGAGACCACCACCGTATCCGGTGAGCATGCCATTGGCGCCGATCACCCGATGACACGGCACCACGATGCCGACGGGGTTGGCGCCGTTGGCGAGACCGACCGCGCGCACGGCTTTCGGATTGCCGATGCGCACCGCGAGCTGGGCATAGGACCAGGTGACCCCGCAGGGTATCTCGCGCAAGGCGCGCCAGACGGCACGTTGGAACTCCGTGCCCTGGGTGCGCACCGGGAGACCGTCGATGATTCGTAGATCGCCCGAAAAATAGTCTTTCACTGCGGTGGAGAGCCCGTGCGGATCGACGCGCTCTTCGAGCGTGGAGGCGTCGCGATCGGCATAGGCCCGCAGCTGACCCGCCATGCGCGTGTGCTCGTCCGTCCAACCGAGGGCGCAGAGGCGGCCCTGTTCGTCGGCGACGAGCGCGACGCGTCCAATCGGTGATGCGAAGTGATCGATCAGCAGCTTTTCCGAATTCTCGTTCGTGCTCATGATTCGGCCATCCAGAGGTGTTGCGCGGCATAGGCTCGCCACGGTCGCCAAGGCTCCGCCCGCGCGAGAAGCTCGGCCGGCTTTGGCCTCGTTCCGTTGCGTGGCGTCGCACCACGAAGCAAGCCGACGTCGCTGGCGGGAAACGCGTCGGGCTCGCGCGCCGCACGGAGGGCGATGTACATCGCTGTCCACTCGCCGATGCCGTCGATCGCCACGAGCCGCGCGACGGTCTCTTCGACGGTATTCTGCGCGTGAAAAAGCGATGGATCGGCGATCGCGGCCTCGGCGAGCGCGCGCAGTGCTTTCTTTCGCGCACCGGGCATCTTGAGCACGGCGAGATCGACGCTGGCCACCTCGGCGGCGTCGGGAAAGCAGACGATCGGATCGGCGAGCTTCGCCTGCGCGCTACGGGCTTCGTGACATGCGCGCACGAGCGTGCCGGCGAGCTTGCGCGCCGCCTCGACACTCACCTGTTGACCGAGGATCGCGCGCACGCCGAGCTCGAAGCCGTCCCACGCGGCCGGGACGCGCAGGCCGGGACGCTTCTCGATGAGTGAGGCGAGCAGCGCATCACGCGAGAGGTGCCGCCCGATGACCACCACGTCGGCGCCGAGATCGAAGACGCGCCGCACCCGTTCGACGATCACGGGAAGAGCGCGCACGTCGGGGAAGCGAACGGTCACCGACAGGCTCTCCAACCGAGGAACATGGGCGATTTCGAGGGTGCCGCTCCTGCCGTGCAATCGGATGTTGCGCAGATATCGGTCTCCCTCGACGCGTTCCACGCCTTCGACGGCGCGCATCCGGAAGAACCCGATCATCGCCGCAAAATCGTAGGGAGCGCGATAGCGAAGGCGCACGGTGACGCCACTCGTCGCGTTCGACGAGCGCGCGGAGGGCTGCCTGCGGAGCGCGCTCGGCGGCCTTTGGAACAGCTCGCGAAATACTTCGTTGAATCGACGCACGCTGCCGAAGCCGGCCGCATCGGCGACTTGGGTCATCGGCAATTGCGTCTCGTGGATGAGCTGCTTGGCGAAGAGCACGCGACGCGTCTGCGCGACGGCGATCGGCGAGGCCCCGAGATGACGATGGAAGAGTCGTCGCAATTGTCGCTCGCCGATGCCGAGGCGTTCGGCGAGCTCGTCGATGCTCGCGTCGTCGCCGTCGAGGTGTCCTTCGGCGATCAGCGCGAGCCCGCGCGCGACGGTATTCGAAGTGCCACGCCAGGACCCGAGGTCGACGACCGTCTCCGGGCGACAACGTAAACACGGTCGAAAACCAGCCTCTTGCGCGGCGGCGGCAGACGAGAAGAAGAGGCAATTCTCGAACTTGGCGCGACCCGCCGGGCACACTGGACGACAGTAGATTCCGGTCGACGTGACGCCGACGAAGATGCGCCCATCGAAGCGCTCGTCCCGCGTCTCGAGCGCGCGATAACAGACTTGCGGGTCGAGCACGGAGACCACGTTAGTCCGCGACCCCGCCCGAGGCTCGCGGTTTTCGGACATGGTCGCTCACGGTGCCGCGGACGAGTCGGTGAGTCTGCGTGCGTCGGCTCTCGCTCGGAGCCGCGCGATGGCGACGGCCTTGGACTACGTGGCAGCCGACGCCGACGCGAGACACGCCGACGCGCCCGACTGAGGTCGAAAGCAGGAGCGCCCCACCGAGGCAGACCGCCTCGCGGTTTGGAGGGCGCGACAACGACAGTGAAGCGCGCTTTGTAGTTGTTTGGTGTCCAGTTCGCGCCATGTGCGGACTGGCACATCGGCTGCAGCTCTCGCGAGACATGGCCACCCCGAACACGGTCGACGCGCGCGACACCACGCACCACTTCCTCCCCGAGCCCGCCGTCGAGGGGCGCACCCCGGCGTTGCAAGTTCGGCCGCGACGGCTCCTCGTCGGCATCGACTTCTCCGAGCTCAGCGAATATGTGCTCGACGTCGCCCTCGAAACGGCAGCCTCGACGCCGGCGACGGAAGTGCATTGTCTGAACGTCGTTCGCGCGGGCATCGCCGTGCTCGATCCGACGGTCGCCCCGGAGGCGGCGCTGATGAACGATGAGCTGGCACGTCTGCGAGAGCTCGTCGTGCGGCGCGTGCAAGCCTTCATCGCCAGGCGTGGGTCGCTCCACGTGCGGGGCGTGACCGCGCACGTCACGTCCGGAGCTCCTGCCAGCGAGATCGCCTGGTGCGCCGCGCGACTCGACGCCGATCTCGTGCTCGTCGGCACCGAGAGTCTCCCTCGCTTCGAGCGCTTCTTCCTCGGCTCGGTCGCCGAGAAGACGGTCCGCCTCACCGGGTGCCCCGTGTACGTCGTGCGACAGAAGAAGCACGAGAGCGTGGCCGAGGAGCCGAAGGTCGAGCCGGTGTGCCCTGCGTGTGCCGAGGTGCGTATCGCCGAGAACGACACGTCGCTCTGGTGCGCGCAGCACTCGGCGCATCACCCGCGCGCCCACGTCTATTCGTACGACGGAATCTCCTCGAATGCGGCCAAGCCGTGGGGTTTCGACGGGCCGTGAGCCCGAGCCCTCGAGCTCGCATTTTCGAACAAGCCGTCGAGTAGGCCGTCCAACGCGGCATGCGCCGCAGCTCGCTCGTGCCCAAGTGCGAGGGCACGTATCAAAGAGAGTGCAGTGCCCAGGGGCGGAATCGAACCGTCGACACGCGGATTTTCAATCCGCGGCAGGCGGGGGCAGCAAAGTGTGAAACACACAATAAAAGTTGGCATTTCTCGCCCGACATGGAGGTCCTCGTCAGACGAGGCTACCAATACTCTACCAAGAACGTCGGTGATTCCCATCGTAAGGGGCGGGAAGCGATAGGCTCGCTGAATGGCGACGGTGGAGGACGCGATCCGGTTGCTCGTCCCGCTCGTGGGCTATAGCATTCGAGCCGCGACCACGAGGGACGCGTGACGTGATGCGATCCACAGGGACGACGTCGCGGCCATCGTTCGACGGGCGGTTGGCGGCGACGATCTCGACGCCGTGATCAATGAGGCGGCTAGGCCGGCGCGACCGCTGTAATCAGCCCATTGGTGACCGTAACTTTGCAGAGCGTTCCGCCGTCTATCCAGCCGGCTGCCTGCAGGACGACGCCCGTGTGTGCGGCGGTCATCGCCATGGGCATCGCGTTGGGGCGCTGAATCGTGATGGTGTCGCCGTCGACTCCGATAATCGTAGCTTCAATCTCGTTCTGAAAGGCGTTCATGCGGAACGCCTATCACGCACCAGCATCCGCGACATCCACGAGAGCTATCAGCTCGTGGTGGTCGGCTCGCTCTTGATCGACCCCCGTTGCGGCGGTCGTCGGGAACATCTTCGAACGAACGGCCAGCGAAAGAGCCCGGCGAAGGCGCCACGTGGTCGAGATGTTCCCGACGAGGAGCGAGACACATGCCGTCCGTCCACTGCATGCTGCCGGGCACGCTCGCAAGCTGAGGCCACGCTCGAAAACACTCGTCGGCAGAACCGGACGCACGCGGGCTGTTGTGCACGACACACAGACCCCGCGGGGACCTGACCCGTGTCCGACCGACCGCGGGCAGCGCAGCGCTCACACAGGCTGACGAGGTATTGTGGACACCGCGCATGTCCAACCCCTTCGTCGACGCCGTGAAAAATAATCCTCTCCCGCAGGAATGGCTGGGATCCCATGCTTCTGCCAGTCGGCATCCTCGATACGTTGCGCGGTCATTTTCTCTGTCTCGTTCGCAGCGTTCACGCCTTTGCGCGGGAGCCGTCACCCAGCACGCTGGCGTCGGTCAACCAGCACGTGGACGCGGTTCTCGGCAATGTGCTCGCCCATCAACAACCAACCGGTGCCGATGCGCTGGGTGGTATCGGACCCACTCGTCGTGGATCACAACAAGCCGGGTCGTCTTGATATCGAGGATCTCGCCGAGCGTGCGCTTGCCGCCCATGTTCGAGCTATCGCATGCTGCGGCCCCGCGCGGGAAGCCGTCGGCTACTTGAGCGGGGGCGGGCGGAACGAAGGAGCGGCCGCCAGCAGTTCCTTCAGCCGCTCTTCCGGAACGCGGTCCCACGCTTCTGCAGGAAGGAGCGAGCCGAAGAGGCTGGCGTCGAACACGTGTTGTCGGCGCATGACCTCGAGCACCGCGCCCGCCATCAGCTCCTCGCGGTCGAAGAGCGCGAGATCGAAGTTGTCGAGCGTGAGCGACAGCTTGTCGGCCTTCTCCTCGCAGTCCTCGAACGCGAACGAGAGCAGCGCACACCGAAGTCGAGGGGCTCGCCGATCGTCGCCTTCTCGTCCTTGGAGAGCGTCAGTCGGACGCCGGGAGCGCTGCGGTCGCCGGGCTTCACGGAGGGGCAAAGCAAGGATACCCCTCGGATGGGACCACCTGGTGCCGGGGAGCGCGCGCTCGTCGAGCCGCCTGATACGCTCGGTTCTCATGTCGCCAGAGGTTCGAATTCTGAGCGGCGCAGACGAATCGATGGAGGCGCTGCGTGGCCTCTGCGAATGGGCTCGAGAGATCAGCCTCTGCTACGCATGGGCGGCCAGTTCCGGAGGCTCCGCCGAGCACTGGTCCGTGCTTCCGCGTGAACGGCTGAAGCGCGTTGTGCTCGGGATTCACTTTGCCCAGACGGAGCCCTTTGTCCTCCAGGAGTTGCGGGACCTCTCGGTGCTCAGGGTCGTGCCGGATACGGGCGGCGTGTTCCACCCAAAGGTTCTGCTCGCACGGCGAGGCGAGGAAGCGCGAGCGCTCATGGGCTCGAGCAACTTTACGCTGGGTGGATTCTCCGGAAACACGGAGCTGAACGTGTTGCTTGGCGGCGCGCTCGCCGACGAGCCGATGGTCAGGATCGCATCATTCATCGACGAGCAGTGGCACCACCCGCGCGCGTTCGAGCCCGACGATGGCTGGATGGACGACTACACGCGCCTGTACGAGTCGCGACCAAAGCCCCCCAAGATGGGCAACGGCAAGAAGGCGCTGAAGACGGTGTCAGCCGCGAGTGAGCTGCAGATCGATTGGTCGCAGTTCGCCGGCTTGATCGGACGGCAAGAGCGGCGCTCGTTGTCCGGTACGAATTGGACGATCCACGTGTTCGACCACGAGAACGGTTCGTATCTGCAGGAGATCGAAGGCTGTCAACGCGCCTTCCGCGATTCGCCCGACTTTCAGAAGATGCCGGTTGAGCGCCGCAAGCTCGTGGCGGGATGGGGCGGCGGCTCTCGCGGGTATATCGGGAACATGTCGGGTGCCGGCTACTTCAAGAACCTCACGGGTGAGCATCCGGCCGAGCTGAGCGCAGCGCTCGATGAGGTGCCGCTCAAGGGGACCGTGTCGATTGCGATGGCGCGTGCCTACCTTGAGGCCGCGATGTCGATTCGCGGGGTCGCCCTCGGTGCCGCAACGCGCCTGCTGACGATGAAGCGCCCGGATCGGTTTCTACCGGCGAACAACGCGAGTTCGAGACGGATCGGCGAGGTGTTCGGGAAGAGACCGGACTCGATCGAGAAGTACCTGAAGACGATTCAGCAGATCTGGGCTTTCCCTTGGTTCTTGGCGCCTTCGCCGGAGGACCTGAACGAGAGACGGATCTGGAATGCAAGGGTCGCCCTCCTTGATGCGGTTTTCTATGAGCCAGTTCTGAGTTGAGCTTTTTCAGTCCTGCTCCCTGCGACGTGACTCGGCGACGATCACGTCGGTCAGCACACGCGTCGCGGGGATCACGATCGCCCGCCCCGTCTCGAGCGCGAGCGTCGGGTCGAGGATCGGGTCCGGCAGAAAGTCAGCGATCGCCCACCAGTATCCGCACGCGCGCGGCAGCGGCGCGAAGTAACGGCCCCGCAAGGTTGAACAGCGTGTCGCCGTCGACGACGCGGTACGCGATTGTCGAGAATATGTCGGCGTCGTCGCTCTGCTCCTTCGCGAAGAAGCGATCGAGGTAGGACTCGACGCCCAAGAGCTGCTTTCGCTCGTCGGCGCCGGTGAGGAGGCGGAACCACACGCGGTGCCCGGCGTCGGGGAGGCGCGTCTCGATGCGGCTGCCCGCGAGGAACGCGTCGCGGCTCTCGCCGCAGAGCGGGCGGACCGGGAGGTGGTCAAGATCGAGCTCCCACTCGATGCGCGCGCGGCAGGCGTCCTCGCGGTAGGTGATCGCAAAGGCGTAGTCGGGGCCGTACGTCAGCGCGCGGATCTGCAGCAGCGCGAAGAAGCGGTCGCCCTGGAGGACCTTGTCCCAGTCGGTCTTGCCGGCGTCGAAGGAGTACAGGCCGTAGTCCTCGGTCTCCTCCCAGCACGCGCGGAGCAGCTCGTCGACGACGCCGCCGGCCTTCGCGATTTTGCGATCGGCGAGGACGCGCTCTTCACGGACCTTGAGGCCACGGATGGTTCCCGTCAGGCCGGACGGGCAGCGGATCGTGTGCGGCATCGCGAGCGTCGCCTCCGGTGGACCAAAGCGCTCGCGGGACGCGTGGGGGACATCGACGCGCTGCCGGTCTACCCTGCTTCTTCATGTCCCAAAACATCTACGCAGCGATCCAGGCTCAGGCGCCTGGAGGGTCACCTGCTGCAGCTGGAAACCTGCACGAAGACATCTGGGTGGAACTGCTTCGCAGGTCCGACCCGACGGTACACAACGTCCGCGTCACGGCCGGGGATGGCGGCATTGACGGTGTCGGTTTTCAGGACCCTGTTACCGGGGAGGCGACGGTCTACCAATGCAAATTCTTCAAGGAGCTCTCGCCGACGCACCGCGAAGAGATCACCGAGGCGTTTGTGCGGGCATGCGCGCATCCCTTCGCTTGCAATACTTGGGTGCTGTTGCTCCCTCGACAGCTTTCCGCCCCCGACCTGGGTTGGGTCATGAGTCAGCTTCGTAACGACGCGCGCGCTCTCATTAAGGAGCTTGAAGCTGCGGCCAAGCTGAAGTTGGCAGCGAAGGGAGCCACGAAGGTGTCGGCCGGGAAGGCAAAAGCTCCGAAGCTGCCTCGCATCAACTTGCATGCGGCGACGGACCAGCGCGTCGCGGGGTGCGCGATCAGATACCGGGAGGGACAGGACCTCGAAGACCTTCTCCGCGACAACCTCGATGTCGCCGGTCGATACTTGCCTGATTCCGCGTTGGCGCTGAGCGATGAGCTCGCGCAAGAGCGCAGCAAGTCTGACGCGGACCGCCGCAACGGTTGGAATCTGCTTCGCGAGCTCCGAGGCGAGGCGATCCGAGCGCGCGAGGTCGAGACTCGGCGAGCGCGGGCGGCCGTGGGTATTCTCAACCAGGGGTGGGGCGGGATGGCCGAACGATTGCGCCTCACGGCCGTCAACGAGCGCTTGCCCGGCGCGAACGCGGCGGCTGTCGCGGTGGATGTCGAGGCCCTGGCCGGCGCACGTTCGTCCGTCGCGTTCGAATGCGAGGGCTTGATTGCTGGCGTGAGCGACGCGGTGTCGCAGATTTACTTCGAAGCCAGGATGCTTCAGAGCGTGGCGGGACGCAGAGATCTGAACATGGCGGACGGCGCCGGCGAGAAGACCGCGGCAATCAAGCTTCGTAGGTCCATCGAAGGCTTGCAGCAAAAGATATCGGCGTTCACCCGGACCACGATCGCCGTGCAGAACGCGGCTACTGCACCAACTCGAAGAAGTCGTACGCCAGCGTGACCTGCTCGATCACGTTCTCGTCGCTCTCGTTGTCCCACTCGCCCGCGACGAACTTCGTCGGCCAGGCGCGCGAGAGCGACCATCGCCGGAGCGTCGTCCCGTCGCGGTCCTGCTGCACGACGTCGAGGTTGCGCCTGTAGTACGGGTCGACGAGCCCGAGACCGCTCGACGTGATCGCGACGTCCTGGAGCCAGTCGAACAGATCGCGGTCCTGCGTCGCCCCGCGGTCGAGCGTCACGTCGGCGAACGTGAGCCTCCCGGGGCTCTTGTTGGGGATGAGCGAGCCGCCCTCGAAGTACTCGACCTTCGCCACCTCGACGGAGATCTCGGAGCACTTCTGAAAGCCGGCGTGGCCGACGTCGTCGATCTCGACGGTGAACTTGAACTTCTTGTGGAAGCTGCGCGGGTTGCCGATGACGGGCATGACGTCCTCCGATCAGCCGCCCGCGGCGGCGAGTTCGGCCTCGAGGTCCTGCCGCGTGCGGCGACGCAACGCGACGAAGGAGTGATCGAACGAGCACGACTCGAAGAACGACGTGAGACGAGCCCGCTCGGCGCGCGCCAACTGCACGAGCTCGCGACGGCGCGCCTTCACCTCTTCGGGCGTTGGCTCGAGCTCGGCGTCCAGCGGGATGTCTCCGCGCTCCTGGGCGCGAGCCGCTCGAGGTAGACGCACTCGCCGACGAGACGATCCGCATCGTCGGCGTCGAACTCGATCGCGGGGTCGAGCCGGTGCCCGAAACCATCGAAGTTGGTGGCGTAGGCGTCAACGTTCTGACGGAGCGAGTTCGAGTGCTCGAAGAGGAGGCAGAGCGCCTCGGGGTCGTCGGGGGGGCGCGAGGGCGCCGGCGATGCCGAAGAGGGCGCCGACGCCTTCACCGCCGGTGATGCTCGCGGGTCTTGCACACCGGCGCCGACGACGACCGCTTCGAGGATCGCCTGCAGCCGATCCTCTGTGGCCTGAGCCGCGCCATGGAGATTCGTCACGGGGTCCGCGCCTCAACGCACGCGCCATCGTCGATGGTCGAAGCGCGGTCGTGGACGAAGTTCCCGCTCCGCAAGTCACACGCGGTGCGCGCGCAACCGCGCACTCGTGTGGCCAGCGGCGGATCCGTGGCGACGAACGGGCGATCCACGTGCATGCAAAGCTGGGTCTGCGCAACAAGGGGACGAGCTGCCGTCTGCAGTACATGACGATCGTAAGGTGCCGTCGCCGAGCGCCGCGTAGGATGTGCCCGTGCCGCCGCCCTTGAGACCAACCCTTCCGGCAACGACCGCCCGGCCTCCCGTTACGGGGGCGCTCGACGCGTTCTGGAAGTCGATTTCCGCGATCAACGATTTCTACTGGAGAACTCTCGCTGGTTTCGATGCGCTGCGACGTCTTCGACCCGCTTCCGCGACGAGGCCTAGCGACTTCATCGATGGAGCGATCGCCGCACATCTCAACGTCGAGCTTCCCGAGTTCGACCGTCGCCTCGGCGAACAGCCCTTGCGACTGCACTACTTCTCCCTCGTGGACGCGGTCACGTTCTACGAAGAGTTTCTGTTGCAGACCCTCATTCGCGAGCTGTCCTCGCATCCAGCGTTCAACCCCAACAAGACCGCGGAGAAGCAAGCGAACAACGTCATCAATGGAAAGTACGAGCAACGCGCTGTTGCCATCGACGACGCGCTCGAACTCGACATCGTCAGCTTGGGCTCAGAACACGAACTTAGTGTTGACGACCTAACGGCGTGCTTTCTCCTGCGCAATTGTATCGTGCACAGCGGCGGGGTCGTCACGACACGAGAGTTGCCGACGCTCGAGGCCCTTGTGCCGGGCCTCGCCGTCGGCGCGAGGTTCCCATTGGAAGAAGCGCTCTGGCGTCGATTTCTCAGCGCGCTGTGGAAGCACGCACAGGACATAGATCTCCTGGTACGCGTTGGTTATCGACGGTGAAGGACGTCTGAACCCTATCCGAGTACCCGCACACCAATCTCCGTTCCGCCTCCCGCGCGTCCGCCGGCCCGCTCCCGCTGGCACGCGAGCGCGATCGCCAGAAGCGGTCGTGCCCGCGGCGCGCCGTGCGCTCCGCATCGAACGCGACCTTCCCGCTCCCGAGCACCCGCTTCTTGATCGAGTGCACCTGCGCGACGAGATCACGTGCGCTTCTTCTCCAGGCTTCCGCGACTTCGGCTTCTTCGACTCCGAGGGCTTCGAGAGAGGTCGGTCGGCGGTGCGCGAGAGGACGGCGCTCGTCGCCGCGAGCTGCAGCGGCGAGGGGCGGCGAGGCGAAGCCTTCTCTCCGCGGAGGGAGAGCTCTTCTTCGAACGCCGTCAGGCCGCGCGTCAGGCATGCGGCGAGAAGGCCGGCGCGCGCGAGGTGCGAGGCGATGACCGGATCCATCTTCGCGAGGATGTCGTCGGCGCGCGTGAGATCGTCTTCTTGGAGGCGGAGGGTGACTTGGACGCGCTTGTCGGACATCCGAGTGAGTCGAAGAGACTCTTAGAGAGTGTCAAAGGTGCTCATCGCGTCGCCCTTCGTACGCCTCGAATGCCGGCGGGGACGCGCGCAGCGAGCATCGAGCTCGGGCGCCGCTCGGCGATGTCCTCGCCGCCCGTGCCGAAGGCCGCGAACAGATCGGCGCCGACGTCGGTCTCGATCGCAAGGTCGTCGGTGACGGCGAGCGGCGGGGCGATCGCGTTGGTGCGGCGAGTGCGTCGATGTCGATGCGGCGGACGTAGAGCTCGCCGGCGATGCGCGTGAGCGTCCAGGATTCCCGGGCCGCGAGGCGGGCTGGGGCGCGGGACGGTTGGCGGGCGGTCGGGAAGATCGCGGAGGCGGGGACGTAGTTCCAGAGGTGGGTCGAGATGGAGGTTGAGGTCGCGGCGGCGATCTCTTCGCGGATCAGGGCGCGGAGGAGCGCTTCGATGGTCGGCGCGCAGGGGCGGGGAGGCGCGCGCTCATGGGGGTCTCGCGGCAGCGACGGGGGGCGTCGTGCGGGAGGAGAGCGGATGGGGCGGTTCCTGTCCTGGGCATGGTGAGGGCAGGGTAGGGAAGCGGGAAAAGGAACGTGGCGCGTCGCCCGCACCGTGTGATCGGGCGGAAGAGCGTGGCCGAAAATGAGCTCCGAACCGGCGGGGGGCGGATTTTCGGACGCTGGTGGACAAGTCCTGCTCTCCCGTTCAGTATGTGTTCGTGGTGACTCGGAGACGCGCAACCGTTCGGGGAAAGGCGCACCGGTTCGGCGGGGACTGGACCGGGACGAAGCTCGCCATCCTTGGCGACTACCTCCGCGGCTACACGACCGCGCTGAAGAACCAGCGCTTCAAGACTGCATACATCGACGCGTTCGCGGGCACGGGCTATCGCACGCTGCGGGATCCCAGCGAGGGCCCGAACGACGGCATGATCTTTCCCGATCTAGCGGAGCCCGATCCGCAGAGCCTCCTCGACGGCTCTGCGCGGATCGCGCTGAAGACCGAGCCGCGGTTCGACAAATACATCTTCATCGAGCGAAGCGCCGAGCGTTGCCATGAGCTCGAGGCGCTGCGGACCGAATTCCCGTCGCTGGCCAAGGACATCGACGTGCGGCGCGGCGACGCAAATGAGGAGATTCGTGCGCTCTGCGCCAAGACCAAAGACTGGTCGAAGCACCGCGCTGTGCTGTTCCTCGACCCCTACGGGACGCAGGTCGAGTGGACAACGATCGAAGCCGTCGCCGCGACCCGGGCAATCGACCTCTGGCTCTTGTTCCCCCTCGGCGTTGGGGTGAACCGGCTGCTCACGCGGTCTGGCGAGATCCCGAGGTCTTGGCGACGCCGGCTCGATCTGCTGCTGGGCACGCACGAGTGGTACGATGCGTTCTACAGAGTGGAGCATGTGCCGACGCTATTCGACACGCAGGAAACGAAGGTCGTCAAGGCGACGACCGAGACGATCGGCCGCTACTTCAACGATCGCCTGCGCGGAGTCTTCGCGGACGTCGCTCCCGAGCCGAGGGTCCTGCTGAACTCGGCGAATTGTCCGCTCTACCTGCTCTGCTTCGCTGTTGGCAACGACAAGGGCGCGCCGATCGCGATCCGGATCGCCAACCACCTACTAAAGACGGTTGGATGATGGCGCACGGATCAGCAATCGAGTGGACGGAGTCGACCTGGAACCCAGTCACGGGCTGCACGAAAATCAGCCCCGGCTGCAAACACTGCTACGCCGAGCGCATGGCCGAACGACTTCAGGCCATGGGGCAACCGAACTACCGCCACGGCTTCGAGTTGACGCTCCAGCCAAAGATGCTCGAGCTCCCCCTCACGTGGAGAAAGCCGCAGACCATCTTCGTCAACTCGATGAGCGACCTCTTTCACGACGATGTTCCGGTTACCTACGTCCAACAGGTGTTCGACGTCATGCGCCGCGCTCATTGGCACCGGTTCCAGGTGCTGACAAAGCGCGCCGCGCGCCTCGTGGTGCTGGACGAGCAGATCGAATGGGCGCCGAACATCTGGATGGGCGTGAGCGTCGAGAGTGCGAAGTTCGTCGGGCGCATCGCCGACCTCCGGCGAACGCGTGCGCACGTCCGGTTTCTCTCGTTGGAGCCACTGCTTGGGCAGCTTCCGAAACTGGATCTCGGCGGGATCCACTGGGCGATCGTCGGCGGGGAGTCTGGGCCGAGGTCTCGACCGATGGAGGCGGCATGGGCTGTTGATCTCCGCGACCAATGTCGCTCGGCCGGCGTGCCGTTCTTCTTCAAGCAGTGGGGCGGCAAGAACAAGAAGCGCGCGGGGCGTCTCCTGGAAGGTCGAACGTGGGATGAAATGCCAAAGTTGGCGGACCATGCGACAACGCATCGCGGGCGCTTACGGTCGCTGCCAGTGATCGTGTGACCCGGATCGAATATCAATATCAGACATTGACATTGGCCTCTGCAGGCCCCATCTTTCAGCATCATGGATGCGCCAGTCACCGCGAAGGCAGCTCTTCTCCAGTCCCTCGCTGATGGGGAAGGGTTCGGTTTGGAGCTGGTCTCCCGAGTGAACGAGCGCACCGGGGGGCGGCTGCAGCTCGGCTCTGGGTCCGTGTACCCGGCACTGCGCGAGCTTGAGCGCGAGGGCCTCGTCGTGTCTCGTGAGGCGGATCCGTTGCCGGAGCGGGGCGGTCGCCCCCGCCGGTACTACAAGCTCACGGCGGAAGGCTCGCGCGCGCTTCGGGAGACCCGGGCAATCGTTCGCGGGCTGTTCGAACTCGTTCCACAAGGAGCGCGATAATGAAGATCGATGCGATCGCGGTGCGCGAAGCGTTCACGGCGGGGAGGACCTACCGGGTCGTCGTCTCCTCGTGGCTCCAGCTAGGCGTGCTCGAAGATCTCCTGGCCGACCTCTGGAAGGAGGGCCTTCTCGTCGCAGGCTATGACATTCACCCGGATCCTCGCGGGTGCGTCGTCGAGCTGCGGGAAAGCGGCGAATGCATGGTCGACGCGGAGCTCGACCACGTCGATCTTCGCCTGCTTGCGGTCGGCGAAGCGATTGATCACTTCATCGATGGCGACGACGCGCGCTGCGAGGCTCTGGTGTCGATCGAACCAGAGCGCTGCTTCGCGCCCGCCCGCGACACCAATAGCTTCTTCTGGTTCGAAGCGTTATTGCCGAAACGCTACACGAACGAGGAGTTCGGCGACGCCGAGGAGGAGATCAGCCGACGTCGCGCCGAGGGCTGCTCACCGTGGTGGGTCCGACTCAAGATCCTGACGACGATTTTCTGGGTCCTCATTCATATCGTCGTCGAAGAGTATGCGCGCATGAAGAAAGCCCTGCGCCCATAGTGAGGGTCTCTCGGGCAAGACAGTTGATCTAGTTGTCGGTTAGAAAATCCGCCTATCAGAATCGCCCAGGATCGGCGCGTCGTGATTACGAAGATCGCGGAGAGTATGTCCAACAATCTCGGTGACAGCTTCTCGCCAGACCCGTGATGGAAGCGCCCTACGGACGACGCTTTCCGAGATCGAGAAAGATCTGCCGCGACCTTGTAAGCATGTCGTCTCCACGCGGCACCGTCCGAGCTTCGCGGTGCTCCCCCGCGGCGCCCGTCTTGGTGACGCTGCCTTCGGCCGCGAGATCGCAAACGGCGTCGCCCAAGATGGTCTTCGTGGCGGGCGTCTCGTTGCAGACCCCGGCGTAGAGATCGTCGAAGGTGACGGCGCCCGATCCCCTTCCAAGCCGGTCTGCCACGGCGCCTCGGAGCGCTGCCCTAGTCCGCTCTCGCGCGTCGTGGTCGAACCAAAACGAAGCCTGCCTTGTGAGATCGGCGTCGCGCTCTGGATCGTAGCCGAGCATGTCGAGCCCGGCCTTCCCGAAGTGCTGGAAGTGGTTCTCGTACTCCCAGTGCAAGGTCTTCACGACATCGTGGGCCTTCGAGCTGTTCGCGAGGTGAAGCAACCAGTACGCTCGATTGCTGTCGCGCGAGACGATGAAGAATGGCGTGTAAAACTGCGTGGTATCGCGAACGAAAGCCTCCCTGAGAATTCGTTGAATGAGGAAGAAGTGCCCACGGTCGCGCCCGGCTCGCACGTCGAGGGCATCCTCTTCACGAAGGGTTGTCGCGAGTTCCGCGATCCGATCGCGCGGCACGCCAAGCCGCTGAGCGATGTCGGCCGGGTCGCGAAGATATGCGGCTATCCAACCGACGGCGATCGTGACGAATGCTTCTGCGCGAGGAAGCTCTCTGAAGATCGTCCTGAGCATGCCCACGGGAACGTCCGTGTAGCCGTATTGGTCTAGGATGAAGATCGCGCGAGGCTGTTTCGCGCGGCTTCGCTTGATGTCGGCGATGACGGCGGGGAGTGCATCGGCGAACGCCAAGTTGAACGTTCTGACGGACGCTCCATCCTTGTCGCGGCACAGGTCGGGACGCCGATCGATCAACGTGCGGAGGCAGCTCATGGCGGGCGCGTCTTCGTCGACGAAGTAGAAGCGCGCGTTGACCTTGATCGGCTTCCGTCGATTCGCGTTGAGGGAGACCTCGGCCTCGCGAAGCGCATCGATCGCGACGAATGGTGACCCGTCGACCAACTCGCCGTCGTCGGCGAGGTACCGACCGCCACCCGCGAATCCATCGATGACCGCCAAATTTAGCGCTTCCATGCCGGGTGCCGAAGACGTCAGCACCCTTACGTAGCGGCGCAGGTACTCGCCGAGGATGCGGTGCTTCGCGCGGCTGTGAATCCCGATCCGAGGTGGAGCAGCCAGGTCCCAGACATACGGCGCTCTAGCCATGCACGACCGGCAAGGTGAAGTTGGAGATAAGGGTACGCCGTCTTGCCGCCGTCGGCGCCGCGCGTGCTGGGAGTGCGGGCATCTCGTCGTAAAGGCGACCGTCGAGACTCCGCCCATGCTTGGACTTCTGCACGCCGCCCCACTGCTTGAAGAAGAACGGAACGCTCGCCGCACGGCACTGGTCTCGGATCGCGAGCACCCATTCCTTGTGCACTGGCCGGGCATGCGGGCCGCTCTCGCCGCCAACGATTACCCAGGAAATGCCGGTGAGATCGATGCGACCCAGATCCTCCAGTAGCGGTTCGATGCTCAAGAAGCGTGTCGAAGCCGGCGTCTCCTGCAGTTGCTCGATCCGCGGCAACCCGTACTTGCGATCTTCAACGCTGACCCCGAGCCAGACGTGGTTCATCGTCGCAATCTCGCGATGCGATCTTGCGAACCGACGCATCCGAAGGGCGCGCTTCGTCAGCACTTGGTACACGTGCCAGTCGGCTCGGCGCATCAGGTCGAAGGCTGCCACCACGTACGAATCTGGCACGTCGACCTGGAAGAGATCGCTCATCGAGTTCACGAAGACGAGCCTCGGTTCAGCCCACTTGAGAGGTTCGGCGAGTTTGTCGGGGACGAGTCGTACATCGAAGCCTTGCTCGTAGGGATGACCTGGCACGCCACGGAATCGCTCAGCGAACGTCTCGGCGTAGCAGTGCTTACAGCCGGGACTCACCTTGGCGCAGCCACGAACTGGGTTCCAGGTCGCGTCAGTCCACTCGATGGAGGTCACGCTGCTCATGTCATCTCGCAGAGTACACCGAGGAGTCGGCGACCGAATCACCGCACCCGAGCGGGCAAAGATGGCACGGCGTGGTCAAGAACATCAAGCACGCGGAGGAGCGAAGGACGACTATTCGCGGAAGCGATGGGGTCTGCCGACGCCCTCCCCACGGGGTCAACCCCCGGTCCTCTTCCTCCTCGTATCCTTCTCGAACGCCGGCACCTCCAACCCAAACGCCTCGGCAAACCTCTTCATCGCCCCATGAATCTGCACGGTGTTCCGGCCTGGCGCCTTCGCGCCCTTCTCGTACGCCCCTCGCACGCGCATCGTCTTGAACGTGGCCGCCGCGCCGAGGATGTCGTCCTCTGGTGGCTTCTTCAGCACGTCGGGGAGCTCGGGGGCGATCAACCGGAGCGTCGTGAGTACCACCCGCACGAAGGCGAGCGGCTTCTCGAGGAAGCCCTTCTCATCACGTTTGGCCCGTGCCAGCTCGAGGATGAGCGCGGTCTTGAGGTCCTCCTGCCAAGGCTTGGCGCCGTAGCCGAGGTCGCGCGCGTGTCGCGCGAGGCGCTGGGCGTCGTCGACGTACGCGCGCGGTGCCTTGGGGAAGTAGCCGACGAGGAGCAGCTTGTGGGCGAGCTCGCGGGCGCGGGCGGCGAGCGGTGGTTCGATGTCGGTGTCGTCGTCGCGCCGGTGGTGGTGCATGCGCAGGCGTTCGGCCAAGGCCTGGAGGAGCGGCGCGTAGAGCGCGACCGCGGGCGCATTCCTGGCTGCGAATTCGGTGAGCTCCTCGGTGGGAATGCGGAAGGGGCCGTTCCAGGCTCGATGGAGCGCCTCTGCGTCCGGTGTCGCGACCGGCGTCTCGTCGTCGCCGTCAGCCGTCATTCCATCCTCCTCGTGGGTCTACCGAAAGCGCTTCGTCGGATCGATCGCCATGCGGGGAGCTTCGCTTGGCGAACGTCGCGGCGCTACATGCCGCCCGTCGTCGGGGCAGTCCGTTGTACAGCGACGACATGGCACTCGTATTCGACGACCTCGAGGCCGCGCGCGAGGATGATGCGCAGCGCCTCGGAGCGGCTGACGCGCACGCCCAAGGTTCGCAATGAGAGCGCGCGGGCGACGGCGTCGACCCTCTGAAGCATCGCATCGTCGAGACGGACGGATTGCGTCTTCGGGAGGGTCGACGTTCGACTGGAGTCCATTGGCGAGAGGGTGTGAGCAATCCGGTTTGGGAGCAACTCGATTGTGCCTGTGTGCAGCGCACGAGTGTGAACCGGTGCACGCGCACTACGAGAGATAGAAAAGGGATCCCCCACCGCAATGGGATTCCATGGAGCTTCATCGTCGAGATACGAGGGGGGACCCGTTGCGTAATCGCAGTTGTAGAGGGGGAGGGGTTGCCTATTTGCGAGCTCGGCTTCTCGACGGGCCGGCCGGTTGCTCGGGCGCTGGGCTGCCGACAATGTTGCGTCGATGGTGGGCGGCTCGAAGACGGCGAAGAGCCTCCTGCCAGATCCACAGGATGGCATCGTCGAGCTGCTCGGGGTTCTCGAACAGGCTGGGCGCTTCGGCCGCCACCAACGCCACGAATTCCTCGTCGTGCGTGAGCTCGTGCCGAAACTCCTTCTCGAGGCGGCCGACGACTGCGGCGAGGAAGTCGTTCTTGGAGGTCTCTCCGTCCGGCACTGGCGACCCCTGCAGCAATTTCATCGTCGTCTTCTTCCGATGCTCAGCCGCGACGGCGAGCAGCTCGGTGAGGGCGCCCACGCTGGGCGGGTCCTCGACGCCGAATTCTTCGAGGAGCAGACCCACCTCCCGCGGCGACAGCGCGAGGGTCGTCGCCTTCATGTGGCGCCAGCGCTCCGCGATCGTCTCGACGAGGTCGGGGTGAAGGCGGAACTTGCGGACGACATCGGCGAGCGACGCTCCTCCCGCGAGGGAATCGAAGATCGCGGCGACACTCTCACCATCGAGCGCCGAGGGGTCGTTGCTGGCGCGCCGGCGCTTCTTCGCGGCCAAGGCCTCGAGCTCGCTTGTGGCGTAGGAGATGTCGCCATCCGCGCCACGGATGGGCGTGAGCGAGGTGCCTTCCGCTCGAATCAGCGTGCTTCGGCTGATACCCCAGCGCACCGTTGCTTCGACACGCGTCATGATGCTTGGCGCGACCATGCCAAATGATACGGCCAGACCCTTGCCGAGCTCGCCGTATTCATAAGTGATTGAAATTACTTCATAAAATCGAAGGGCTCCGGTGAAGCCCCCGGCAAGATCACCGCAACGGATGGGCACTACGCTCCTTCGGTGCGTTTCCGCGGCCGTCCCGGGCCTCGCTTCGGTCGCTTCGTCGGCAGGAAAAGGTCCGGCATCGAGCACTTCAGGGCGGTCGCCAACCGGCACATCGTCCGAATGGTCAGGTTTCGCCGCCCGGCTTCGATCGAGCGGAGATTCTGGGCGTCCATCTCGACCTGCTCGGCGAGCTGGTCCTGGGTGAGCCCCGCCGTCTCCCGGAGCTCGGCCACGCGCTTGCCCACGTTCTTGATGGTCTTGTCCGCGTCCGGCACGCCTCGCAGGACGCGCCAGTTGTGTCTCCTAAAACAGCTAAGATAATATGTAAGCTGTTTACGTGAACCGGCGCCTCGCCGGCGGAGGTACGCGATGAGGACGAGCGCGGTGGTGATCGTGGTGTGGGCATTCGCGGCAGGTGCCTCGACGGGCTGTTCCAGCGGAAGCAGTGGGACGGCGCAGTCGTGCACGCCCGGCACGACGCAAGCCTGCGTATGTCCGACCGGCGCGACAGGGTCGCAGACGTGCGACAAGGCCGGCGCGGGCTTCGGCGCGTGCCAGTGCGTCGCGACCGATGCCGGCACGGGCTGTCCCGATGGCCGGCCGTCCTGCGGCGGGAGCTGTTGCGCGACGGGCGCGGCGTGCGTCGACGACGGGACGGGCACGAAGACGTGCGCGCAGTCCTGCACAACGAGCAGCCAGTGTCCGGCCGCGAAAGGCTGCTGCACGCAGCTGGTCGCGGGTGGCGCGGCGTGCCTCCCGAACGGCGTCGTCGCCGGCCAGACGTGCCTCTGCAGCAAGACGACCGAGTGCGCGAGCGGGTGTTGCGCGCCGCAGGCAGACGCGAGTGGCAACCCCGCGGGACCGTTCGTGTGCAAGGGGAAGGCGGACGGCAGCGCCTACGGGTGCTGCAGCACCGCGAAGTCGTGCGGGGGCGGGTACTGCTGCGTATCGCTGACCGACGTCGGGAATGAGGTCTGCGTCGAGCCGTGCAGGGACGATACGCAGTGCGGCGGCGGACGCTGCATCGCGTTCACCTCCGGCACGTGCTCGGGGTCGCCGGGCGGGTGCGAGCCGAGGTGAGCGCTCCTCGTCATCGTCGCTGTCACGCTTGGGTGTCCGGTTACGGACGCCGACCACGGCCGATCCCATCGGCTTCGAGCCGCGCGACGATCACCGATCGCCGCCGACGCCGCTTCGACGATGGCGTGCTCGGCCTGGTCGGCGCGCGCCGAGAACTGACCGCCGCCGCCGAGCCACGTCCCTGTCGGAAGCGCGTGAGGACCGCTCGTGGCGGCGTCAGCGAGCGCCTGCTCATCGGCGGACACGTCGGCGTCGAGCTGCACGTAGCCGCTACGCCTGCCGTCTACAAGAAGAAGCACGACGCGACGCCGCAACCGACCGAAGCCTCGACCGCGATCTCGGAGCCAAGCGCCGCGTCCGCAACGACGTGTTTCGTCCGAGCGCCATGCCCGCGCGAGATCGCTCGCCGCGGCATGCTCGCTCCCTCGATGATCGCGCACCTGCTCGTGCAGAAATACCCCACGGGTATGCCCTTTCATCGCCTCGAGCAGCAGTTCGCGCGCGAGGGGTTCAGCCTCGATCGCGGCACGATGGCACGCTACGCCGAAGAGATCGGCGCCGTCCTCGGCTTCATCGTCGAGGCGGCGCGACGCGAGACGATCGCAAACGCCTTCTGTCTCTCCACCGACGCCACCGGCGTCTCGATTCAACCCGAGCCACTCGACGACGGACGACGACAAACCTGCCGAAAAGGACACTTCTTCGTCGTCCTGGCCGATCGCGACCATATCTTCTTCGACTATCAGGCCAAGCACTGGCCGCATCGTCGTCCGACGCCACCACGGCGCGCCAACCTGCAGTGTCATGCGCAGAGGGAGCCTGGCGTCGACGAACCTCACGAAATCGACGCGCGCTCGAAACCTGACAGTCAGTGTCCACAGATGTGCTTCACGGGCTGACGAGCGATGCACCAATCGCAGCGTTTGCGCACATCGTAGGCGTCCGTCCGGCGCACCCGACCGTGCGAACGCCGCTAGACGCGGCCACGCCTTCAGGCATCCTCAAACGGCATGTCCCGCCGACACGCCGTCCGTGATTCCGCATCAATCGCCCTCGCCCTTTGCATCCTCTCCGCATGCAGCTCCTCGTCGTCACCCGCGCAGCCTCCCGCCGACTCCGGCGTCTCCGCCGACTCCACCGACGATGCTGCACTTCCCGACGTCGCAGCTGACGTTGCGCCTACCGCGGACGAGCAAGCCACGTTCGACGCGCTCGTCGCCAATCTCACCACTAAGCTTCACAAGGCGAAGGTTCCCGGCGGCGCCATCGCAGTGGTTCTCCGCGGCAAGCTCGCCTTCAGTGCCGGTATGGGCGTCAAACGAGACGACGGCACCGATCCGGTGACTCCTGACAGCCTCTTTCGCGTGGCATCGCTCACTAAAGTGCTCGTAGCGACGAGCATGATGGAGCTCGTCGAATCGGGCCAAGTCGATCTGACGCATCCGGTGACCGAGTACGTCCCGTACTTCAAACGCGGCGTCGGCTTCGACGCGAGCAAGGTGTTGGTCGAGCAGCTTCTCGACCATACCGCAGGTATCCCCGACATCAACGAAATCGATTGCCCGACGGTCGACGGCTACGAGCGCACGTGGGTGAAGAACCACGGCAATGATCCACTCTGGTCTCCGCCGGGCCGTCTGTTCGACTACTCCAACGCGGGTTACACCATTGCCGGTGTCGTCCTCGACGAGGTGACTGGCGTCTCATTCGCGGATCGCATTCACGATTCCGTGCTCGTCCCAGCGGGCATGACGACGGCGACGTTCGACGTTGGCGAGGCGATGGCCGGTGATCACGTGACGGGGCACTACCTTGCTCCCGGCGGGCCCACGACCCACTACGAGCTCAACGCATTCCATTGCGCCAGCCTGCTTCCATGGGCCGGCGCGATTGCGACCGTGAAGGACTACGCGCATCTCGCCGAAATGATGTTGATGCGCGGCGCTGGTGTTCTGAAGCCGACGTCCGTCCATTCGATGGAAGCCGCGCAGATCGCGACCGGCTGGGATCCGGCGACGAGCTACGGCTATGGTATGCTGTCGTACGACTATCGCGGATTGTCGGTGGTCGGACACGACGGTCGGCTCGAGGGATATCGGACGAGCTGGGTGCTCGTCCCCTCGAAGAACTTCGCGGTAGCGGTTTTTCTCAACGGCGACCCGTCCGATCCCAACGGATTGGCGCTCGACGCCGTCGACGCGTTTCTCCAGCCAACCGGCGCCATCACCGACTACCGCACGGATCCGTCGACCTGGAATCGATACGTCGGTACCTACAAGAATCCGTACACGTCCCTCGGCGACATGAAGGTCACGCTCGCGGGAAAGGCACTTTCGGTGGAGCTGGTCGGCAAAGCTGGAACCGCGCGCCTCTACCAAATCGCGGGAGACGAGTTCTATTTCACCGTTCCGGGAGCGACGTACACGACCGACGTGACCTTCGTCCTCGATTCGTTCGGGCAGGGTGAGTATTTCGTCACGCGGCAAGGCGTTGGTCATCGCGATCTCACCGCACCAGCTGTATCGCCGCCGCCATCATGGCCTGACGAGGCGCAGCCGCTGCTGCGGCCATTGTCCGAGCGAATGTCGCTCGACGGGCGGTATCGCGCTCGGTGAACCGTGGGAGCGCCTGCGCTGACGAGCGCGGTTTGGCACAGTAGTCAGCGTCGCTTGCCTTCCAAGCCTTCTCGTCGCGACGTACAGACCGAGCCGCGTGCGAGCTTGCCGTGCTCACGCAGATCCGGAACGACACGTTCTGTCGTATCCGTTCGACGAACCGCGTCCGGTCGACCGAGCGGCTACCTGTCCGCGGTCGAGCGTGAGGCGCCGGAACACGTTGGCGTCGAGAAGCTGCTAAACGTCTTCGCGAGCCTGCGTGCGTGACCACTCGACGGGTGAGAGCTCGAGGACGCGATGCTCGGGCCACGAGGGCAGCAGACAGAGCTTGTCACGTAGATACGCCCAGGGCTCGATGGCGTGGAGCGCGCAGCTCGCGAGCAGTGAGGTGAATACCGCGTTGACGTCGCCGCCTTCGTCGTTGCCGACGAAGAGCCAGTTTTTGCGGCCGATGGCCTCACGTCGAAGTGCGAGCTCGCTCATGTTGTTGTGGATGGGCAGTCGCCCATCGTCGAGGAATTGTGCGAGCTCGACGCGTTGATTTCGGGCGTAACGAATGCCGCCGGC
>JANXMC010000428.1 GCA_025354825.1 Myxococcales bacterium | reverse complement strand
TGCCTACGTCGCCATCACGCGCGCGCGGCAGAAGCTCGTCATCACCCACACGGCGGCGCGGCAGATCTTTGGCACCACGCGGTGGGGCCGCCCGAGCCGCTTCATTCGCGACGTGCCGCAGGAGCTCATCGCCCAAAAGAGCTCGCGTGCGGCCGGCGGGCGTGGACCTTCGTATTTGGATCGTACGCCCAGATCGTCGGGCTATTCGGGACCGAGCGCCGGAGCGGCATCGCGCGGGGGCGACGATGGGTGGAGCCATCCGCAGGCGCCGCCGAGCCGTGCTCCGATCGCGCCGCCGCGCGCGCCCGGCGAGCGGTACGTCGATCGCGAGTACTTCAGCGACGAGGCGGCGAGCGGCGGCGGCACCGACACCGCGGGCCTGCGCCGTGGCGCGCGCGTGAAGCACGAACGGTTCGGCGAAGGCGAAGTGCGCAGCGTCGAAGGGGGCGCGAACCCGTCGGTGGTGGCGTTCTTCCCGGGGTGGGGCGAGAAGAAGATTCGCCTCGAGTTCTTGAAGACGTCGTAATCGAAGTTTCCGGCATGAAGCGCGCGCCTCGCACGCTTCGGGGAGGGACGAACCGATGCTCCTCCCAATTGGTCACGAGAAGCTCAGCGCGCGGCGATGGCCGGTCGTCACGACCGCGTTCATCGTTGCGTGCATCGCCGCTTACCCCTTCGTCGCGACCCGCACGGACGCCGACGCCACGCGCATCGAGGCGGCTGCGAAGACGGCCGTTTCGTATTACCACGATCATCCGTACCTCACGACCGGGCCCGCCCTCGCGCCGTTTCGTAAGCACTCGGCTCTCGATCTCGAGGCGCTGCTCGCGCCGCAGGAAGAGGCCGCACCGCCCCCGAAGACGCCGCCCGACGATGTGGTGCGCGAGGAGCAAGACGAGCTCGACGCCCTCGAAGCGAAGGTCACCAAAGCCGTCGACGACTCGCTCACGCACACCCTCGGCTACGTCCCCGCGCGCCACAACGTGCTCGGCCTCGTCACGTACCCGTTCGTGCACAGCGGCGTCCTGCACCTCGCCTTCAACCTGTGGTTTCTCTGGCTGTGCGGCTGCAATCTCGAAGATCGCTGGGGGCGCCTCGCGTTCCCGAGCTTCTTCGTCGCGAGCGGCGTCGTCGCGGCGCTGGTCCACGGCCTCGCATCGCGCGGCGTCGCCAACGCGGTGCCCATCGTCGGCGCGTCGGGCGCCATCGCCGGGGCGATGGGGGCGTTCCTCGTCGTCCACGCCCGCGCGAAAATCCGCTTCGCCTACGTGTTGGGCTTTCGGCCTCGCACCTTCGAAGCGCCCGCGTTCGCGATGCTGCCGTTGTGGCTCCTCACGCAAGTGTTGTGGGGCGTGCTTTTCCCCAACGACGGCGTCGCGTACTGGGCCCACGTCGGCGGCTTTCTCTTCGGCGTCGCCGTCGCGTTTGCGCTGTCGAAAAGCGGCCTCGATCGCAGGCTCGATGCGGCGGTCGAACGCACCGTGGCGCTCGATGGCGATCCGCGCCTCGATGCCGCGCGCGATCTCGTCGCACGAGGGCGTGCGGAGGATGCGCTGGCGATGCTCGAGGGGCTCGCCCTTGAGAAGCCCGACGTGGTCGACGTGCAGCGCGCGGTGCTCGGCGCGGCGCAGGCGAGCCGTGCCACGGCGAGCGAGCGCACGGCCTTCGCGCGCCTCGTGCAGCTTCACGTGATGCGCGGTGAGCTCGCCGAGGCGAGCCGCGTGGCGGCGGAGATGCGCGCGAAGAGGTACGAGGCGTCCCTCGACGCGAAGACGGCGAAGCGTCTCGCCGAGCACGAGGCGATGACCGCCGGTCAGGCCGCGAAACGGTGACGCGCGGTTAGAAGTCCGTGCGGATTTTCCGGCCGCGCGGCGTCGACGTGGCGGGCGCGGCGGCCGGGGGCGCGGCGGACGACGCGGCGGGGGCGGTCGCTGCGCTGGGAGGCGCGGCGGGGGCGACGCCGTGGGTGCTTGCAGAGTGCACGCGTGCGGTTGCCGTCGCGGTAGGAACGAGCGGCGGCGCGGGGCTTTCCGCGGCGGCGGTCGAAGCACCGAGGGCGGAGAGATCGACCGTGGGCGGCGGAGGAGAGGCCGCGTGCGCGTCGACGGCGGCGAGACCCGACGTGGCCGCGCGATCCGACGGCGACGCGGCGCTGGAGACCGACGCAGCGGCGCCTTTGCCCACCACGCGTGCCGCGAGGACGCCGACGAACGTTGCGCCGATCACGGCGACGACCACAATCGCGAGAACGAGCGGCGCACGGCTGCGGGGCGCGGTTGCAGGCACCGGCGCGACGCCCGAGCCCGTGAACGAAGGCGCGGACGGGTGCGGGTGCATGGGCGGAGCGAGCCCCAGGCCGAGCGAGGTCGACGGCGCCGTCGAGGGGAGCTGCGGCGGACCTCCCATGCTCGTCTCGCCCCACGCGGTGGGCGTCGCCTTCCCCATGCGGGCGGCGATGGCGCGCTCGGACGGCGTACGCGGGACGGCGGCGCCTCGCAAAGGCGAGGGCGACTGCGACGGCGACAGCGGCTGCGACGGCGATGACGGCGAGCGCGGCAGGCCCGAAGGAGACGACGGCGACGACGAGAAGCTGCGTCGCGGATGAGGGCCCGACTGCGAGCCCGCGTTCGCGACGGTTTCGTCGAAGGCCAGGCTCGGGCGCCCTTGGGCGCGGCCCCAGTAGCTCACCGCGTCTTGAAACTCGCGCGCGGTTTGAAAACGGGACTCTTGCTCGCGCGCCATCGCTTTGCGCACGAGCGCCGCGAAGCCCGGATCGACCTCGGCGTCGTGCATCTCGAGGGGGACGGCCTCTTCGAGCGCGATCTTGAAGAGGAGCTCTTGGACGTTCTCCCCTTCGAACGGCGCAACGCCTGCGACGCAGCGGTACAGGATAACGCCCACCGCGTAGAGATCGCTCCGCGCGTCGACCTGACGGCTTTTCCCGCGGGCCTGCTCGGGCGACATGTACTGCGGCGTGCCCATCACCGCGCCGGTGTTCGTGAGGGCGTGGGTGTTCGGCGTCTGCGGCTCGAACTTCGACACGCCGAAGTCCAAGATCTTCACGATGTCGCCGCCGCCTCGCGAGCCGCGCGACAGGAAGATGTTGGCCGGCTTGAGATCGCGATGAACGATCCCCGCGGCGTGCATTTTCCCGAGCCCTTCGAGGAGCTGATGGGCGATGCGGGCCGATTCGCCGACGCCGAGCCGCGTGTCGCGAACGCGGTCGGCGAGGCTCTCCCCTTCGAGGAACTCCATCACCATGTAGCACTCGCCACCGGGGAGATCGCCGAGGTCGAGGACGTCGCAAATGTGCTCGGAGCCGATGCGCGCCGACGCGCGGGCCTCGCGCTCGAAGCGCTTGGCGAAGTCGGCATTCACGCTCACTTCGGCGTGCATCACCTTGATGGCGACGCGGCGGCCGATTCGAACGTTCTCCCCTTCGTAGACCGAGCCCATGCCCCCTTCGCCGATGAGGCCTACGACTCGGTATTTACCGTCGACCAGATCTCCGGGGGAAAGCGCCATGGCAGGGGTACCTCAGCTCACGGAGCTCCGACGGCGAAGCTCTGATCTGGGAATTGGGCAGGGTCGAAATCGAGCGTAAGCCCGTTGGCGTCGGAAGGGCGAGGAATGCGGAAGCCGCGGTCGGTCGTGCTCCCACCGGCGCCCGCGACCGGCGCGTCGTAAAGCTTGTTGCCGTTGGCGTCGATGTACACGTCGACGAAATAGTTCTCGCCGCCGTCGATGATGCCCATGACGGTCATGTCGAAGGCGTCTTTCGAGGCCGACGTGACGCGGTAAAGGCCCACGGTGTGAAGGGAGGCGGCGTCGCGAACGCGGACTTCGACCATCTTGCCGATGTAGGCGCCCATCCCCGTGAGCTTGATCGTCGCGTTGGCGCCGGTGTCCTTCGGCGGATCTTGTACCGCAGCGCCGCCCGGCCCCGTGGGGCGCGAGAGGATGTCGGTAAACGAATAATCGTGCGGGTAGAAGACGTCGACGATGCCGTCCGCCCCCGTGTTGTCGGTGCGCACGGGGCGCGTGTCGACGAGGGGCTCGACGCGCCAGGCGTGGTCGGTCGGAGGCGCGTCGTAGGTGCCCGAGCTGTTGTGATCGGCGTAAAAATCGAGGTGGTACGGGCCGCCCACGTGGGGAATCGCCGCAGGGACGACCGTGCTCGCCGTATCGAGGCCGCCCATCGTTTCGTAGACGCCGCGCATTTGAATGAAGTTGTTCGCGTCGACGACGCGAAACTCGAACCGCTCGTTTACGTGGGATGTCATCCCTTTGACGAGAAAGTTCAATTGGTCGTAATCGGCATTCGGAACAGCGGCGACGTCGCTGTTTTGAAAGCGACCCGCGTCGGTCACGAGGGTGCAGGCCGACGCCGCCGCGAGCGAGGAGAGCGCCGCCGAAAGAAGCACGAAGGGGGACAAGGCTTTCATAGAGTTTTCGATCTCAGAACGTGATGCGCACGCTGCCCGCGCAGCCCGAGCCGGTGCACAATGCCGAGACGACGGGCGGGGACGACGACGCGGTCTCGGCGTGGTGGCCAGAGAGGAGCGCCCAGGTGAGCCCGCCCGCAGCGAGGACGCCGACGCCGATGAGAAGAATGTCGGTCGCCGTGGAGAAGGTTTTGAGGCCGCGTCGGTCGGACCCGACGTCGATACCCGGCGGGCAGACGTTGCCGGGGCAGCGGTCTTCGAGGTCGTGCATTTTGGACATGGCGACGATGCCCGTGACAGCGCCCGTGACGACCATCGCGCCGCCCACGCCGGCGACGACCCACGGCAGCGCGCTCGCATGCGACTCGGCAGGGGCGGGCTGCGTGACGACGCCGGTCACCGCCGCCACGGCGCCGGGGACGGCCTTTTTCAGGGTAAAGGCGTGGGCATCTCGCCCGCCCGCGCGCGCTTCGAACTCCCACGTTTGCGGCTCGTAGCCGGTGAGCTTCACCGTGAGCTCGTGGTGACCGGGGCGCATTCCGAGCTCGCTCGTGGCGCCCGCCGTGGCCGGCCCCGCGTACATGTTGGTGACGCGCTCGCCGCGGTTGGGCACCCTGACGTCGCCGATTTGCGCGTCGGCCTGATCGACCGTGATGCGTACCCGGACGATGCCGACGGTGAGCGTTTGCAGATCACGCAGGATCTGCTCGCGCTCGCCCGCGTCGATGTCGGTGACCTCGCGGACGTAGCTCGAATAGGCGTCGATGGCTTCGCCGTCGCGTTCGAGCTTCATGGCGCAGATACCCATGTTGCCCAGGATTTTCGGCGATTTCGAAAGGGCATAAGCCTCTTTGAATTCGCGATAGGCCTCTTCGACTTTTTCGCCGTCGGGATCTTGCATGTACGCGACGCCGGCGCGGAAATGGCGGCGCGCCTCGTCGGTGACGGCGTCGTCGGCGCGGGCAATGACGGGTCTTACGAAG
>JANXMC010000150.1 GCA_025354825.1 Myxococcales bacterium | reverse complement strand
CGGCCCGCGGCGTGCGGTGGGGCCCGATCTCGTGGCGCTCTTCGTCGGCTGCCACGGCCGCTTCGGTACGATCCGCCGCGTCTGGCTCCGCGTTCACCGCGTTAGCGTGAAACGCCCCGACGCCGCGCCGTTCGCCGCCCCGCGCGACGCGGCCATGACCGAAGGCGAAGCGCGCCTCCTCGACGCCATCGCCCGCGAGCTCACGACGCCGTCACGCTGAGACGCGGCGCCGCCCACGCAGCAGCGAGAGGGACGACGCGTACGGCTGATCGCTCGCGAGGCGCGCGTCGGCGTCGTCGTTCGAAGGCTCGCCGTCGCCGGGCGCGGACGACCGCGGCGCAAGCTCGCGCATCGACGTGATCGTGACCGGCGTGTCCGGCGTCACGCGCGCGAAAATCTCTTCGAGCGACACCGGGCTCGGCGTTGCGCTCGCCGCCGCCGCGCTCTCGAGAAGCTGCGCGAGATCGACCACGGGCGTCTCCGCCGCCGCGACGGGCGCGAGAAAGCCGTCGTGGTCGCCGTCGTCCGCATCGCGGTCTCGCGGCCCGCTCACATCGAACGTCGACTTCAACCCGACCGTCGTCGCCAGATGGCCGGGCATCGTCGTTTCTTCGAGGACCGGGCGGGTCGGCGTCTCGTGCACGCGCGGATCGACGAGGAGCGCGTCGTCGTTCGGGCGCGACGTCTCTGCCCCCTCGGGAATCGACACCGCGGCGACGAAGCTCGGCTCGGACTCGAGATCGCCGAGCGAAAGGATGTCGGCCATCGAGAGGACCGACAGCTCGTCGAGGGCGTGCTTGGGCTCGGGCAGCTCGTCGTCCGAGTTGACCAGCTCGAGGCGCGGCTTCACCTTGCTTCGCGGCGCCGGCTCCTCGTCGGCGATCTTCCCATCGAGCTTCGCGAGGCGGAGGCGCACGTCGTCTTCGACGCGGCGGCGCTCTTCGTCGAAGAGGACCGCCATCAGGCTCGCGAGCGCATCGCGACGGAGCATGCGCCCCGCGGCATCGGCAAACGAGTCGAGAGCCGCGCGCATCTCGGCGGCAGTCGCGTATCTGTGACCGGGGTCGATCTCGACGGCCTTGGCGACGATCGTGGCGAGGCGGGGATCGACCTCGGGGCGCACCGTCGTGAGGTTCGGTAGGCGCCGATGAATCGACGCTTCGCCCAGCATGTTGTACGGCGCGCGGCGTTCGGCGAGCAGCTCCCACAGCACGATTCCGGCCGAGAATACATCTGCTCGGCAGTCCGACGGCGCGCCCGCGAGCACTTCGGGCGCGGCGTAGTCGACGCGGCTCGTGAGCGAATCGCTGTCGATGTGGCTCGCGACTGCGCTGAGGGTCGCCGACGCAAAGTCGATGAGCACCACGCGCCCCGCATAGGTCACGAGGATGTTCTGCGGATTCACGTCGCGATGCACGATTCCGAGGGGCGCGCCATCTTCACCGCGCGCTTCGTGGGCGTGGTGAAGCCCGGCGAGGACGTCGCACAAAACGAGAACCCACATCCGCGGATCGACCGCATAGGCCGCCTGGCCCATGGCGACCATCAAGCTCTCGAGGGTTTGCGCCTCGAGGTACTCCATCGCGACGTAGGGCGCGGCATCGCGCTCGCCCACGGCGTGGGTCGCGACGATGTTCACGTGGGACAGCTTCGAAGCGAGGCGCCCCTCGCGCACGAACAGCTCGCGGAAGGCCGGATCGAGCGACAGCGTGCGACGGAGCTGCTTCAGCACGAAGAGGTTCCGCATTCCGCTCGGCTCGCGGCGTGCGGCGAGAAGCAGATCGCCCATCCCGCCGCTCGTCAGCGACGTCACGACGTCAAAGCTGCTCCCGAGCCCTGCGCCGGCGCCTGCCCCGCTCCCCGAGCTGCGCGAGCTGCCCCTGCGTTCCGCGTGCGTCGCCTGGGTCGTGCTTGTGGAGGTTCGCTTGGCCATGGGTCCAGCCAAGCATCGCATGTACCACCGTGTGGGTACGCTCGCCCCCACGCGCCGTCCGGACGCGACGAGCGCGGTCAACTCCGCGCTATCGTTGGCTTCGTCGCTAGGTCGAACGCGACACGGGCCGCGCGAGCCACGCGAGGCGCCGCTGCCTCTCACCCTCGCGATGGATCACTCGGGGACCAGCTACTGCACGCCGCACGACAGTCGCGTCACCCCGGCGGCCAGGCAAGAGGACGTCCGCCCAGCACGTGGACGTGCAGATGAAGGACGCTCTGCCCCGCATCGGCGCCGTTGTTGATGACGAGGCGGTAGCCGCCATCGCCCAGCCCTTCTTGCTCGGCGACTTTGCGCGCCGCGAGGAGCAGCTCGCCCATCGTAGGTGCGTCGGCCGGCTCGGCGTGGGCGATGCCGATGATGTGCTTCTTCGGAATCACGAGGACGTGCGTCTTCGCGGCGGGGTGGATGTCGCGAAAGGCCAGCGCGTGGTCGTTCTCGAAGACGATGGTCGAGGGGATTTCGCGGCGGACGATCTTGCAAAAGAGGCAGTTGGCGTCGGCACTCATGGCTCGGGACGGTACACCGGTCTTTCGGTCGTCGTCGTGCCCCTCGTCGCAGGCGTTGCCGCGCGCGGATCTCGAGCGCGCGAGCGCGCGAGCGTGCGTTACGACGGCGACGGCGTCTCGAGGCGCCCGAGGCCGGGCGTTGGCGCGCCCGCGAGCGTGAGGCCACCCGCGAGGCGCTGCAGCGCGGCGTCGAGGTCGACGCGATCGTCCGGCGCCGCGTGGAGGCATGAAAGGCCGGCGCGCGTGCAGATGTAGACAAGGCACGCCGCCTCCAAGTCGGTCAGCTCGATGCGCCGCGCGAGGCGGATCGGCGGAATCGTGAACGAGAGAACCGCGGGCGCGTCGGGGGAGCTCGCGGGTTCGGCCGCGGCGTAGCGCGGGCGGGTGAGCTCGACTACCGCCGGCTCGCCCTGGTAACCCGAGAGCTGCCGCACGATTCCGCGAAGCTGCGCCGCACGCGCGCGCGCGCGCTTGATCTCCGGATCCTTGAAGAACGCGAACATCTTGTTCCGGGAGTAGAGGCCCGGAACGATGGTCATCGCGACGACGAGGGCATCCCGATCGAGCGGCAAAAGCACTCGGTCAGTGTATCACGCCCCCGTCAGTCGTCGTCGCCCGAGCCGTAGCCGGGCATCGCGGTTGTCACGCCGGCGGCGTGGAGAAGCTCCGCCTGGCGGTAGGTGCGCAACGACATGATCAACTCGCTCAAATCGCCTTCGATAATACGATCGAGCTTGTTGAGCGTGACCTTGATCCGGTGGTCGCTCACCCGGTTCTGCGGGTAGTTGTACGTGCGGATCTTCTGACTCCGCTCGCCCGTGCTGACCATGCTGCGCCGCTCGGCCGAGACGGCGGCGTCTTGCTTCTCACGCTCGATGTCAAGCAGGCGGCTTTTGAGAACCTTCATGGCTTTCGCCTTGTTCTTAAGCTGCGACCGCTCGTCCTGGCATTTCACAATCATGCCGGTGGGCTTGTGCAAGATCTGCACGGCGCTGTTCGTCGTATTGACGCCCTGCCCACCCGGCCCGCCGCTCGCGGCGATGGAGATTTCGAGGTCTTTCTCCTCGATCTGAACGTCGACGTCCTCGGCTTCGGGGAGAACCGCAACGGTGGCCGTCGACGTGTGGATGCGCCCTTGCGTTTCGGTCGCCGGCACGCGCTGCACGCGATGAACGCCGCCCTCGAAGCGGAGCATCGAATAGACGTCTTTGCCAATCACGAGCGCGATGCACTCTTTGTAGCCGCCGGTGGCGCTTTCGCTGAGATTCAGAACCTCGATCGTCCACTTCTGCGTTTCGGCGAAGCGCGCGTACATTCGGAACAGATCGGCCGCGAAGAGCGCGGCTTCCTCGCCGCCCTCACCGCTTCGAATCTCGAGGATCGTGTTCTTCTTGTCGTTCGGGTCCGTCGGCAAGAGCATCAGCTGAATCGCCTGCTCGAGCGCCGTTCTCTCGGCGAGAAGCGTGGGGATCTCGCCCTGCGCGAGCTCGCGTAGCTCGGGGTCCGACAGCGCCTCTTCGTTCTCGCGGAGGTTCTTCTCGACCTCGCGGTAACGAGCGAACTGGCCGACAAGCGGTTCGAGCTCGGCGCGCTCGCGATTCAGTTTCGAGCTCTGGTTCCGATCGCTCAGAACCGAGGGTTGGCACAAGAGGTCGTCGAGCTCGCCGTACCGTCGCGTGAGATGTTCGAGCTTGTCTACGGGGAGCATTGCGAAAAAAAAGTCTCCTCAGCCCTCAGGCCGCGGTGGCGGATGCAGCGCCGCCACGCAAGCGCTCGGCGCGGGCGATGGCAGCGTAGTCTTGGAACACGAAGTCGTCTTTGCTCTCGGCCTTCTCGACGCCGTCCTCGCGGAACAGCGTGGCGCGAAGCGATGCGAGGGCGACCTCGAGCTGATCGTCGTCGGGCTCGATTGTGGTGATCTTCTGAACGAGGAACCCGGGCCAGAGCACGGCGCGGAGCGGGCCCGTCGTGAAGTAGCGCGCGAAGACGCGCTGAAGCTCGAACGTAAGCGCCGCCATGACCGGGAGAAACGGCAGCTTCTCGAGGAAGAAAATCACGTTGTCGGCGACGACGTTCCCCGTCTGAATCCGCGGCAAGATCCCGCCGACGACGGTGAAGAGAACGATCGAGACAAGCGCGACCATCACGAGAAACGTGGTTCCGCAGCGCGGATGGAGCGTCGTCTTCGCGCGCGCATTCGCGACGGTGAGCTCCTCGTTCGCTTCGTAGGTGCTGATCGTCTTGTGCTCGGCGCCGTGATACTGAAAAACGCGGCGAATGTCCGGCACGCGCCGAATGAGCGAGAGGTAGCCGACGACAATCGTGAGCTTGAAAAGGCCCGTGAGAGCCTGCATCGCCGGGGACTGAACGGCGAGATTCAAGTGGAGGAGCTTGTTGACGCCCGCGGCGGACGCCTGCGGCAGCGCGATGAAGAAGACGATCACGACGAGGAGCATGAAGCCCATCGCCCCGGTCTTCTTCTTGTCGCCCTTTTCAGACTCGGGCGCCTTGACCGGTCCGTCCGACGTGGCGAGCGAGAAGAGCGTTAGGCCCAGGGCCGTGAACGCGTTCATCACGTTCAGCCCAATCGAGCTCGGCGACTTCGACGCCGGCGACTTCGTCGGCGCTTTGCCGGCGGCGGCCTCTTCCTCCGCGAGAAAGTCGGCCTCGTACTGCTCGGCGGAAAAACGGAGAGCCTCGCTGCCGAGCTTGAGCGACTCGACCAACGATGCGACCCCGCGCACGAGGGGGAGCTTCGCGAAGCCCGTGCGCTCGTCCTTCATGGGGCGCTCACGGACGACCAGGGAGCCGTCGCGACGCCGCACGACGATGGCGAACGAGGTTGGCGCGCGCATCATCACGCCCTCGAGGACGGCCTGACCGCCAATGTAGGGGCGCGCTTTGGTGGGGGAATCGCGGGTGGCGACGACGGTGGGAAGGTTGGGCGAAGAGCCCATGGAATCTGCGGGCTCCGTCCGGGCGAACGTCATGCCCAAGACTATAAGTCGGGGAAAAGAAAGCGCCGCAACGACCTCACGCGAGGAGCCTCGCGTAGGGCCGTTGCGGCGAGCTGACCAGCAGCTGAAGCCTCAAGCCTCCGACGGTTAAGGTCAGGAAGGCTCGGGCTCGACCGCGGGAGCCGCATCGGGCGCCTTCGCGGCGGCTGCGGGCTTCGCAGCGTTGGTCGCGTACCGACGGCGGAAGCGATCAACACGGCCTTGCGTGTCCATCAGCTTCTGCGTGCCCGTGTAGAACGGGTGGCAGGCCGAGCAGATGTCGACCGAGAGATCGCCACGCGTGGACCGCGTAACGAACGAGTTGCCGCATGCGCAACCGACGCGCGATGCAGGGTAGTTCGGGTGAATGCCTTCCTTCATGACTTACTCCGGCTGTGCAAACTCCCCGAAAATAGGGGAGCGAACCTCTAATAGTGGCTGGGCATAGGTCTCGCAAGGCCTAGCCCGTCAATCCGTGGCGATCGAGGCTGCGACCTCAGAACGGAATCTCGTCGTCGCCGCCGCCGCCGAAGTCGTCGAAGCCGCCCTCGTTGCCGCCGCCACCACCGCCGCTCGGCCCCTCGTCGCGCGCGGGGGGCGGGGTCGGACGGCTTCCGCCGCCGTAGCCGCCTCGGTTTCCGCCGCCGCCACCGCCGCCACCGCCGTAATTGCCGCCACCGCCGCCGCCGTAATTGCCGCCGCCGCCGCCTCCCCCTTCGTCGCCTTCGCCGCGCCGGGCGCCCGCTCCGCCGCCGCCGGAAAGAATGAGGTTCGTAGCGTTAATCTCGGTGGAGTAGCGCTTTTCGCCGTTCTTCTCGTAGCTGCTCGTGCGGAGGCTGCCTTCGATGAAGATGCGGTCGCCCTTCTTGAGGATCTTGGAGAGCGCTTCGCCGCGCTTGCCCCACATGGTGACCTGGTGCCACTCCGTCTTCTCTTGGCGGGTGTTGTTCTTGTCGAGGTAGGTCTCCGTCGTGGCTAGGCGGAGCTTGAGGACGGCCGAGCCGCCTTGCGTGACGCGGAGCTCGGGGTCGGCCCCGAGGTTTCCGAGCAACATGACCCTGTTCAAACCTTCCGCCATCGCCGTGCAACTCCTCCCCCGCGCCCTTGCGCCGGGGCACCGCTCGTAGCCGATCGCGCGGCACGCGAGAAGGCCCCGTTGCCATCGCGACGGCCGGTCCTACACTCTTATTGAAAGTGATTTTCAAAACCCCCATAGTCTCTGCGTAATGCACGATTCGCCCGCACCTACGGACGGGAGCGCTTCGGTCGAATCCAACGAGAGGGTCGCCACGAGCCTCGCCGAGCTCGCGCTCGCGCAGGACGCGACCGTCGAGGACGTCGCCGTCGATGCGCTCGCCGGCGCCTGGCTCGACGCGGTCGGGATCGCGAAGGGCGAGCGCGTGGTCGTGATCCGCCGGGCGCTTTTCGGCGGCCCGCTCCATGTTCGCACCGGCGCGGGCGGCGAGTTCGCCCTCGACCGCTCGCTCGCGCGGCAGATCCGCGTTCGCGTGCACCCGTGAGCGCCCACTGCGAAGTGCCCGCGACGACGGCCGCGTCGCTCCCGGGCCAAACCCGCGAGCTCGTGGCGACGGGCGTGCTCGTCGCGCTGGTGGGGCGGCCCAATTCGGGCAAATCGTCGCTCTTCAACCGCCTCACCGACGGGGATGCCCACGTCGGCAATTTCCCCGGCGTGACCGTCGACATCCTCGAGGGCAATGCGCCGCTCTCCGCCGGCGCCGTCGCGACGATTGCCGATTTACCGGGCCTCTATTCGATCGAAGCGACGGTGGATCCGGCGACCGACGAAGGGGTCGCGCGCCGCTTTCTCGACGTCGCCCTCGAAAGCCCGCGGCCGCTCGTCGTGGTGCAGGTGATCGACGTCACGCAGCTCGCCCTCGGTCTCCGGCTCACGCGTGAGCTCGTTCGGCTGCGCGCGCCGCTCCTCGTCGTGGCGACGCAGCGCGACGTCCTCGAAGGCGAAGGGGGAACGCTCGACGCGGCCGCGCTCGCAGCGGGGCTCGGCGTGAAGGTGCTGGTCGTGAGCGCACGCGAAGCGCAAACGCGCGCGAGGGTTCTCGCGGCGGTCGAAGCGCTCGCGGGCGCGCGCTCGTTCGAAACCGGCGAAAGCGGACGCCGCGAGCTCTCGTCGGACGAAATGCTCGCCCTCGCGAAGCGCGTCGTGACGCGCGCGCCCGCCGCGAATGCCGAAGCGAACGCGCGGGCCGAACGGCGGCGAACGTTCACAACGCGGGCCGACGCGCTGCTCCTCCACCCGCTTGTGGGTCCGATTCTTTTCGTCGGGATCATGGCGTCGCTCTTCTCGGCGGTCTTCCTCGTCGCCGACCCCGTGACCTCTGTCCTGGATGCGGCGAAGCAGGCGCTCGGCGACGGCATCACACGCGTGCTCGGCACGGGGCTCGTCTCGTCGTTCCTTACCGACGGCCTCCTTGGAGGCGCGGGGACCGTCCTCGCGTTCATGCCTCAAATCGTCATTTTGACGGTCGCGATGGAGCTGCTCGATGCCACGGGCTACCTCGCGCGCGGCGCGTTTCTGGTCGACCGCCTGTTGCGCCTCTTGGGGCTCAGCGGCCGGTCGTTCGTACCGCTTTTGATGGGCCACGCGTGCGCGATTCCCGCCATCGGCGCGACACGCGTGGTGCGCGATCCGCGCGAGCGCCTCACGACGATTCTCGTGATTCCGCTCATGACCTGCTCGGCGCGTCTGCCGACCTACGCGCTCGTGCTCGGCACCTTCTTCTCGACACTCAACGCATTTCAAAAGGCGCTCATTTTCCTCGCGCTCTACTTCGCGGGCTTCGTCACCGCGCTGGTTGCGTCGCTCGTCTTGCGGCGCACGGCGACGCGCGGGCGCGGCCTGCCGCTCGTTCTCGAGATGCCGGCCTACCGTGCTCCTGAGGCCGCCTTGATTGCCAAGCGGGCGCTGCAGGCCGGGCGGCGCTTTCTGCGCGACGTCGGCACGACCATCGTCGCGGTCTCGGCGATCCTCTGGGTGCTGCTCAGCGTCCCGGTGCGGGCCGCGGCGCCTCCAACCGCGACCGCCGCGACCTCCGCGACGAGCGGCGTCGCCGCGCAAGCGGGCACGGACACGACCATCGAGCGAAGCATCGCCGCCGCCATCGGCCGCACCTTCGAGCCGATCACGAAGCCCATCGGCTTCGATTGGCGCATCAATGTCGGCCTCATCGGCTCCTTCGGCGCGCGCGAGGTCATGGTGAGCACGATGGGGATCATCTTCGGCATGGAGAACGCCGGCGAAGACCCGGGCCCCCTCGCCGAGCGCCTCCGCGACGCTCGAAAGCCCGACGGCTCGCCCGCCTACTCGATGCGGACGGGTCTCGCGCTCCTCGCATTCTTCGTTCTCGCCTGCCAGTGCATGAGCACCGTCGCGGCCATTCGCCGTGAGACGAAAAGCTTCAAATGGCCGGCCTTCGTCCTCGGCTACACGTATCTGCTCGCCTACGCCGCCGCGTTCGTCGTCTACAACGTCGCTCGCCTCGCGGGTGTGCCGTAAGGCCAACCGCCGCGCGCCGCGAAGATCGCGTGCGAAACGGGTTTCTTTAACGTAGACACCGAAAACCTGAGCCGAATCGAAAGCGACGGCGCCACGTAAGGCCGACTGCGCTTTTCCCCGAGCATCCCTGAGTTTTGCCGAGCACCAGAATGGCTTCCACCTACCCGCCCGCGTCGCGCATCTCCATCGTCATTCCCGTCTACAACGAAGAGGCGATTCTCCGCGCCGCCGTGGTCGACTTGCGCGAACGGCTGAAGCCGTTCGGCTGGAATTACGAGATCATCCTCGCGGAGAACGGCTCGACGGACAAAACCGTCGAAATTGGCCACGAGCTGGTGAAGCAGTACAGCGGCATCGACGGCGGCGATCTGAAGCTCTTGAGCCTCGGCGAGCCGAACTACGGCAAGGCGATGAAGCAGGGGATTTTGCTCGCGACCGGCGAGATCGTCATCTGCGAGGAGATCGACCTCTGCGACACCGAGTTTCATCGGCGCGCGGTCGACATCATCGAAACCGGGGAGGCCGATCTGGTCATCGGCTCGAAGCTCGCGAAGGGGTCGGAAGACCAGCGGCCGCTCATTCGCCACGTCGCGAGCCAGGCCTACTCGGGGATGCTCAAGCTGCTCCTCGGCTTCCGCGGCTCCGACACGCACGGCCTCAAGGCCTTTCGCCGCGTCGCGCTCATCGACACCGTGCGCGCGTGTCTCGTCGACAAGGACGTTTTCGCGAGCGAGTTCGTCATTCGCGCCGACCGCGCTCGGGTGGCAATTCAAGAGATTCCGGTCCGCGTGAAGGAGAAGCGACCGCCGTCGATCAACCTTTTCAAGCGCGTGCCGAACGTGCTGAAGAGCGTCGCGAAGCTCACCTACGCGATCCGCATCCGCGGCTAGGCAGCTCGAAAAAGCGCGACGGCTCGCGTCACGAAGGCGCCAAACGAATCGTCGTCGCGCTAGGATCGTGCCCGCAAACGTGACGGACGCGCGAGACGACGAGGAGAAGACGAGGAGGCGAGCCGTTCGGTGGGCGTGCATCTCGCTCGTCGCGTTCAGCGCCCTCACCGCCCTCGCGCTCGCGGCCTTTTTCAAGAGCTCCGAGAGCCCGTGGCGCCTCGCGAGCTTCATCGCGACGGTGTCCGCCCTCGGCGCGCTCGTGACCTGCGTGCTCGTCTTCCGCGCCCCCTCGCGAAAAACCGTGGGGGCGGGCATCGGCGTGATGCTCTTCTCGCTACTGCGCGCGCTCCCGGGCTCGTGGTCGTCGTCGACCTACGCCCTCGTCGCGATCACGGCGGTGCTTCTCATCCCGCTTGTGCACGCTGTCATCATCTTGCCACGAAGCACGCGGTAGCCCGGGGGTAGCCTCGCCCCCCATGCGAATCCTGTACGGAGTCGTTGGCGAGGGAATGGGGCACGCCACCCGAAGCAAGGTGCTCTGCGAGTACCTCCAGCAGCGCGGTCACGAGGTGAAGATCGTCGTGAGCGGCCGCGCCCACGGCTTTCTCGCGCGCAGCTTCGACGACGTCGTCGAGATCAAAGGGCTCACGATTCGCTACGTCGACAACGCGCTGGATCGCGACGGCACCCTCGCGCGCAATCTTCTCGCCGCGCCCGAGATGCTCTTCGACAACGCCCTCGCGTACTTCGAGAACGTCGTCCACTTCGAGCCCGACGTCGTCTTCACCGACTTCGATTCGTTCGCGTACTTGTTCGCGAAGCGCCACCGCCTGCCCATCGTGAGCGTCGACAACCAGCAGATCGTCGCCCGCTGCAAGCACGACGACTTCGTCAAAAAAGGGGCAAAGCTCGACTACCAGCTCACGCGCGCGTTCGTTCGCGCGAAAGTCCCCGCGTGCGATCACTACATCGTCACGAGCTTCTTTTACCCACAGATCCGAAAGAAACACGAAGACGACACGACGCTCATTCCGCCGATGCTCCGCAAGCCGGTCGTCGACGCACGCCCAATGGCGCGCATCGGTGAGCACGTGCTCGTTTACCAAACGTCGCAGAGCGACACGAAGCTGCTGCAGATGCTCAATTCGGTCGAGCGCGAGACGTTCATCGTTTATGGCCTCGGTCGAAGCGAGCGCGTCGGTAACTGCGTCTTGAAGCCGTTCAGCGAGCAGGGGTTCGTGCACGATCTGGCGACGTCGCGCGCGGTGGTGACGAACGGCGGCCTCTCGCTTTTGGGCGAATCCATCTACCTCGGTAAGCCGGTCTACAGCGTGCCGGTGCGCAACCAGTTCGAGCAGGTGATGAACGCTCGGTACTTGGAAGAGCTCGGCTACGGCCTTGCCGCCGACGCCCTCGACCCGGACGTTTTACGGCTGTTTTTACGGGAGAGCGCGAAGTACGCGTCGCGTTTGAAGAAGCACGATCAAGACGGCAACGAGAAGCTCTACGACGCTGTCGATCACCTGCTTCACAAGTTCGAAAAGCGCGCGCGGAAGCGCGAGAAGCGACTCGCCGCGCGGGAGTGAACGGGCGCGCTCGAGAGTGAGCGTATGCTCACCTAACCACCGGGCCGCGCCCTTCGAGGGAGCGTGCGATTTGGTAGCCGACGCGAAGGACGAAGTCGTCGCCCACGCGCGGATCAGCGGGCATCTTTCGCACGTCGAACGTGGGCAGGCTCGGCGCCCCGCCGTCGGCCTTCGCGGGCTCGGTCACGAGTTGCACGCCGCCGTCGAGGGCGCGGGCCGCACGCTTCTTCGCCGCCTCGGTTTCCGACGACAGCTCGCTCGAAAGCGCCCCTTCGAGGTCGCGCTCTTTCACGATGAGCGCGTCTTCGTCTTTCCGCGCGCGCGTGTCGACGACGACGTCGGGCTCGATCCCCTGCGCCTGAATCGCGCGTCCGTTGGGCGTGTAGTACCGCGCCGTGGTGATCTTCAGCCCTGCGCCGCCGGGCATATCGAAGATCGACTGAACGCTCCCCTTGCCGAACGACGGCGCGCCGACGACCACGGCGCGCTTGTGGTCCTGCAGCGCGCCCGTCAGAAGCTCTGAGGCGCTCGCGCTCCATTCGTCCATGAGCACGACCACGGGGAGGTCGCTGAAGGCGCCGCCACCGCCCGCGGAGACCTCGTCCATTACCTGCCCGCGATGGCGCGTAGAGAACACCACGCCCGACGTGAGAAACTCATCGGCGACCCCCGCCGCTTCGTCCACGAGACCACCCGGATTGCTCCGCAGGTCGAGCACCACCGACGTCAGCGGCGTCTTCGACTCTTTCCGCAGCTTGCCCGCCGCGGTGAGCAGCTCGTCGTGGGTGTGATCCTGAAACTGCTTGATACGCAGGTACGCGACACCGCCGTCGAGGAGCTTCGAGGTCACAGCGGCGACGCGAATGACCTCGCGTACGAGGTCGAATTTCACCAGATCTTTTTGCCCCTCGCGCTTTACCCAAAGCAGAACGTGCGTGCCGGGCATACCGCGCATTCGCTTCACCACCTTGTCGAGCGGCTGCCCCTGCACGTACTCGTCCTCGACGCGCACAATGCGATCGCCGCTTTTCACCCCGGCGCGCTCGGCGGGTGAGCCTTCGATGGGCGCAATCACGGTGAGCATGTCGTTGCGGCCGTCGACTTCGATACCGACACCGCCGAATGCA
>JANXMC010000114.1 GCA_025354825.1 Myxococcales bacterium | reverse complement strand
ACAGCCAACCGTCCTTGAAGGCGGCGACCGTGAGCTCGGGCTCGTGGAAGTAGCCGGGGCTGATGCTCGGACCACGCGTGATGATTTGGCCCACCTGCCGATCGCCTAGACGGGTGTCGTCGTCATCGACCACCGCGACCTCGTGATCAGGGAACGCTTTGCCGCAGTTGACGATTTCCTGCGCACCCGCGTCGTTCGCACCCACCGTGCGCGGCGCTCGATCGCGAACCGAGATGCCATCGACGACGTCGGTCGTGAGGCCGTCCCCCTTTTCGACGAAGGTAATCGCGAGTGTCGCTTCGGCCATTCCGTAGGACGGCAAAAACGACGTTTGCACAAAGCCGGCGGGGGCGAGCTTGGTTGCGAACTCGCGCAGCGTTTTTGCCTGAATCGGCTCGGCGCCGCTCCCCGCGACGCGCAAACAGGACAAATCGAGGCCGGCGACGTCTTTCTCCTTCAACCGTTTGGTGACGAGCGCATAAGCAAAATTGGGGGCGTAGGTAATCGTCCCGCGGTGCTTGTGAATCGTCTCGAGCCAAATGCGCGGCGTGCGCACGAAGCTCGCCGTCGGCAAAAAGACGCAAGGAATGTCGGTAAAAAGCGGTCCGATGACAAAGCCGATGAGCCCCATATCGTGAAACAGCGGGAGCCAACTGACGCCTTTGTCTACGGAAGAGTCCTTCTTGAGGCCGTGAATCATGAACGCTTCGCTATTCGCGGCGAGGTTTTCATGAGTCACGACAACCCCTTTGGGGCGCGACGTGCTTCCCGACGTGAACTGCAGAAATGCGATATCGCCAGGAGCGACCGTCACGTCGAGGGGGCACGGTGCAGGCGGCAAAAGCTCGGCGACCGTCGCAATACCTACAAGCGTCGAAACGCGCGGCAATATAGGCTCGACATAGCTCCGGGTCGACTCCGTAGTGAGGAGTAGCGAAGCGCCCGACGCTTGGCAGATATGCGCCACGGTGTCGTGATAGCCGTCGATGTTTTTGAAGGAAAGCTGCGGATAAATAGGCACGGGGACGAGGCCTGCGAAGATCGCCCCGAGAAAGCTCAAAACGAACTCGTCGGGATCGGGAATCACGAGCGCGACGCGACTCCCCTTCGCGAGACCGCGGGCGACGAGATGCGCTCCGCGTCGTTCGGCTTCCCGACAGATGTCGGCGAACGAACAGAAGCGCTCCGATCCGTCGGGCCGTACGAAGACGAAACCCCGTAATTCGTCGTGCGAAAGCTTGCGGACGGCGTCCACGAGCGTGGGCTCTACGAGGCGCGTCTTCAGCATGGTCGTCTACGAGTCTCCAGCTACTTCGGTTCGGTATCGAAAGGACGAGCGGGCGGAATTACTGCGTGCTCGTGGCCGGTGCAAGCCGATGCGAGGCCCGCGCCAGGCCACTCAGCAAGAGCGAGACCCACGGCCGGCACGGCGAGCGGGGTGTCCGCGAAGCCGACAACGCGGCCCATCATGCGTAGCGTCACGCGCACGCGAAGACCGCTTCGCGCCCGGCATTTTTCAGCGCCGTTACATTGCGACAGCAGGGTTTTGAGAGCTATAGGTCCGTCGTGTCACTGTCTTCTCCTCGCACTAGCCCGTCCGCTCGCCCGCCGTCCCGCGTCTTCATCACGGGGGTTGGAGTCATCAGCTCCCTCGGCCTCGGGAAAGAGGAATTCTTCGACGCCCTCGAGCAGGGCAAATCGGGAATCTCCAACGTCGAGTCGTTCGACCCCTCGGCGCTCGGTCGCGAGCACGCCGGCGAAGTGAAAAACTTCCGCCCGCGCGACCACCTCACCGCCGCCGAATCGCGGCGAATGGGTCGCTGTTCGGCCATGGCGCTCGCCGCCGCACGCCTCGCGATGAAGGACGCGGCGCTCACGCCGGACCAGATTCGCGGCCCGCGCACGGCCGTCGTCATCGGCACGACGATGGGCGAGGCCGGTCTCCTCGAGAAGCTTGAGCACGCCTGGATCACGCGCGGCAACGGCGCCATCAAGCGTTCGCTGATTCCCAAATACGGTTCCACGCTTCTTCCGATTCACATCGCACGAGCGATGGGCGCCGAGGGCATGGTCCTCACGCTTCCGGGCGCCTGCGCCGCCGGCAATTACGCAATTGGGTTTGCCGCCGATCTGATCCGCTCGGGCCGCGCGGACGTGGTCGTCACGGGCGCGGCGGAGCTTCTGCAGGAGCTCCAGTTCAGCGGCTTCGTGCGGCTCGCGGCGATGGCGCTCGATCGCTGCCAGCCGTTCGATCTGAATCGCCAAGGCCTCATCCTCGGCGAAGGCGCGGGGCTTTTAATCCTCGAGTCCGAAGCCCACATGATGAAGCGCGACGCCCGGCCCCAGGCCGAAGTCGGCGGCTACGGCCTCTCGTGCGACGCCTATCACATCACGCGCCCTCGCGAAGATGCGGCGGGCAGCATTGCAGCGATGCGCCACGCGATCGAGACGTCGGGCCTCACGCCGGCCGATATCGATTTCGTCAATGCCCACGGTACCGGCACGCGCGCGAACGACCTCGCCGAAGCTAGGGTCATGCGCGACGTGTTCGGCGTTCGCCCCGTGCCGATTTCCAGCGTGAAAAGCATGATCGGCCACTGCATGGGCGCGTCGAGCGCCCTCGAAGCGGTCTCGTGCGTGATGACGATCGAGCGCGGCGTCTACCCGCCGACGATTGGCTACGAGACGCCCGACCCTGAGTGCCCCGTTGCCCTCGTCGCCAACGTCGCGCGGTGCGGAAAGGCCGACGTGGTCGTGAACAACTCCCTCGCCTTCGGCGGCTACAACGCCGTCACCTGCTTTGCGCGCCCCGGCGTTCTCCCGCCGCCGCGCAACCGTCGTCGTTCTGCGGCGCCCGCCCTCGCGACATGATCCCGCTGCTCGTCACGGGGCTCGGTGTCGTCTCCCCCGTCGGCATCGGGCGCGAGGCGTTTTTCGCGTCGATGGCGGCGCCGCGGCTGCTGCAAACCGAAGCGCTCTACCCCGCCGAAACGTTCGACGCGGCAATGTATCCCAACGCGACGATCGCCGAGGTGCGCGGCTTCGATCCGGCAAAGTACCTCGGTGACAAGGGGCTGCGAACGCTCGATCGTTTGACGAAGCTGCTCGTCGTCGCAGCGCGCCTCGCGATGCACGACGCGGGCTTCAAGAAAGACAACGTTTACGTCCAAGGGTCGGCCGACCGTATTGGGCTTTGCTGCTCGAACGCCTACGGCAGCCTCGAGGCGATTACAGAGCTCGATAGAGTCGCGACCCTCGAAGACGCGCGCTACATCAATCCCGCGAAATTTCCCAACACCGTGGCGAACAGCGCCGCGGGGTACGTCAGCATCTGGGAAGACATTCGCGCGCTGAACGTCTCGGTCTCCGACGGCAACTGCGGCGCGCTCGATGCCGTCGCCTGCGCCGACGTCTTCTTCGATACCGATCGCGCCGATGCCATTCTCGTGGGCGGCGGCGAGGCGATGAGCGAAGCGCTCTATTTGGCATTCCACAGTTTGGGCGCCCTCGAGGACGGAACGCGCCTCGGCGAAGGTGCAGCGCTCATCGTCGTCGAGCCCGCCGAGCAGGCACAGTCTCGCGGCGCGCGCGTGATGGCCGAGATCATCGGCTACGGCACGGCGTTCAAAGGGCCGTCGACCGAATCGCCCCTCGTCCACGCGTCGTCCGACGCGATGGAGCGCGCGATTCAGTTCGCGTTGGCCGACGCGGAGATCGAGCCGTCGGCCATCGACGTCGTCGCGAGCAGCCTGTCCGGCGTGCGCGCCTTCGACGATGCCGAGCTCGCCGGCATTCGTCGTGTCCTCGGTGAAGGCGTCTGCGTCGCAGCGCCGAAAATGGTCCTCGGCGAAACGCTCGGCGCGAGCGGCGCCATGGGCATGGCGGCCGCGCTCGCGTGGCTGGAGGGCGCTGCGGCGCCGGCGCCCCTGGTGGCTCACTGCTCGAAGCAAGGGCGCGAGCTCGGAGGCCCCCGCCCCGAACGCGTTCGGACGGTGCTCGTCACCTCCATGGGTTTTTACGGAAACGCCTCGGCGGTCGTCATGCGACGGCCCGACCTCGGCACTGAGTCGCCCAACGGCGATGCACGGAGCACATCTTGAGCTGGATCGACGAGAAGGCCTATGCGGAGCTTGCCCGCATTCGCTTGGCCAAAGAGAAGCAGGTCTACCCCTACTTTCGTGAGTTCGAATCGGGCGGGCTTCATACGTCGATTGGCGGAAAGCCGATTATCAACTTCAGCTCGAATGACTACTTGGGTTTAACGAACCACCCGAAGGTCAAAGAGGCCGCGAAGAAGGCCATCGACAAGTACGCCTGCGGCCTTTCGAGCTCGCGCGTGCAGGCGACGACCGTGGAGCACGTCGATCTCGAAAACCGCATGGCGAAGTGGTTCGGCTTCGACAAGTGCCTGCTCTTCACGACGGGCTACCAGGCGATGCTAGGCACCATCGTGTCGCTCGCCGACAAGGACACGACGGTCATCCTCGATAGCTACAGTCACGCGTGCATCTTGGATGGGACGTTCCTCGCCGCCGGCGTCCCCGGCCGCGCCCCCGAGATTCGCTTCTTCAATCACAATTCGGCAAAAAGCCTCGAGCGCATTCTCAGCACCCGCGAGCGCAAGAACGCACTCGTGGTCGTCGAAGGGGTCTACTCCCTCGACGGCGATATGGCGCACCTTCAGCAGTTCGTCGACATCTGCGCCAAGTACGACGCGCCGCTCATCGTCGACGACGCGCACGGCACGGGGACGCTGGGAACGCGCGGCACGGGCATTCTCGAGCACATGGGGCTGATGGGCAAAGCGCCCATCGTCGTCTCGACGCTGTCGAAGACGTTCGGCGGCATCGGCGGCATCCTCCTCGGCGCATCCGACGTCGTCGATCACATCAAGAATACCGCGCGCTCGTTCCTCTTCAGCGCGACGCTCCCCGTCCCCGTCGTCGCCGCGGCGTCGACGATTCTCGACATGATGGAAGAGAACGGCCCCGAGATGGTCCGCGAGCTCCACCAAAAGGCCGCGTACTTCCGCGAGAAGCTCACGGGCGCGGGCTTCGACCTTGGCGCGAGCAACACGCACATCATGCCCGTCATGTGCCGCGACGAGCGCAAGGCGCTCTTCACGCACCTCGCGCTCCTCGAGTGCGGCGTGCTGATGGTGCCGATCATCTACCCCGCCGTGAAGAACGGCGAGGAGCGCCTGCGCGTGAACGTCACGCGAGGCCACACGCAGGAAGATCTCGATACGGCGATCGATCTCCTCAAGGTCTACGGCGAAGCGTTCTTCATTCTGTCGGGCGAAGAGCTCGGCCCGATGGAAGACTGACGTCGGACGCGTTTCGCCGCTACCCGGCGCAGCACCAGGCGCACGAAAGGGGCCACGGTCGCAATGACCGTGAGCCCCTTTTCGTTTCGCGACGACCGCGACGCGATCACACCTTGAGCTTCATCAGAACCCGGGCGACGTCTTCGACAGTGGCGAGGCCGTCGAGCTGCTCGGTTGGAATCGAAACCTGGAATCGATCTTCGATATCGGCGACGACTTCCATCACGCCGAGGCTGTCGAGGCCGAGATCGTTCTGAATGTGATCCGTCGGCTTGATCGGGCGATCGAGCTCGACGTGCTTCACCAAAACGTCGGTCGTGATTTGAAGCGTCTCTTCGTAGCTAGGCATGGGGTGGGGCACTTTATACGGCGGTCGATGGAAATGTCGACCGTGCGCCGTTCTCCAATCCCCTCGCTATCGTCGGTATTCAGACGAGGGATTTGGCGGCGAGGATTTCTCGAAACGCGCGCGCAACAGAAGCTGGATCAGGTACAGCGAGGAGCGCGCGAATCACGGCGATTCCATCGGCGCCGGCGTCGACGCAGGCCCGCGCCGATTCGGTCCCGATGCCGCCGAGCGCGTACACGAGAAGGTCGCCCGAGGCGAGCGTGCGCGCCCGCGCGATCGCGGCGAGACCGCGGGGCGGCCCCTTGCCGTGCACCGCGAAGATAGGGCTCACGAGCACCGCGTCGGCGTAGGCCTCGAGCGCCTTCACGACGGCCTCATCCGTGTGCGCCGCGAGGGAAACGAAGGCGCCTGCGCCCATGATGGCGCGCGCCTCGGCGACGGTCGTCCGTTGAGCTGCGACGACGCCGAGGTGAACGCCGTCGGCCGCGACGTCGCGGGCGAGGTGCGCGTCGCCGTTGACGACGAAGTGCACGCCGACGTTGTGCGTGACCGCGCGAAGGCGCATTGCGAACGCGCGCAGCGACGAAGGGTCCCGCTTCTTGTCACGGAGCTGCACGGCGAGCGCGCCGACGGGCAGTGCCGACGCGGCCGCTTCGACGGCGCACACGATGACGTCGTCGGCATACGCCGGGTCGGTCACGAGGACGACGCGCGGGCTCATGGCGGCGGCGTCGCAGACGTCGCGGGCGCCACCGACGCAGGTGCCGCGAGCTGCTCCTTCGCCGCCATCGCGTAGCGGCTCGATGGGTACTTCTCCACCAAAAATTGCAGCGTCTCGCGGGCCGATTTCTCATCGCCCTTCGCGCGAAACGCCGCGGCGAGATCCCACAGCGCGTCGCCGGGCGTGTCCTCCCTGCGATAGGCCGGGTCGGCCTCGCGACCGCACTGCAGCGGCGCGTGGGCGACGACGAGCGCCATCGCGACGACCGGCGTCGCCGCCCATGACGTGAACGAGGCTTTGAACGAAGCGAAGCGGGAAGCCATGGCGCGCGATGCTATTCGATGAGCCCGGCCTCGGGGCTTGATGCGTTGGCGTAGCGGCGTCGCGGCATGCGCCCCGCGAGAAAAGCGTCGCGCCCCGCTTCGACGCCCAGGCGCATCGCGCGCGCCATGCGAACCGGATCCTTTGCCTGCGCGATGGCGGTGTTCATCAAGACGCCCGCGCATCCGAGCTCCATCGCGACGGCCGCATCGCTCGCGGTGCCGACGCCCGCGTCGACGATGACGGGAATCTTGGCGTGCTCGAGGATGATCGCGAGGTTGTGCGGATTGCGAATGCCGAGCCCGCTGCCAATGGGCGCCGCAAGCGGCATCACCGCCGCGCAGCCGATGTCCTCGAGCTTGCGACAGACGATGGGGTCGTCGATGCAATAGGGCAAAACGACGAACCCCTCTTTGACCAGTATTCTGGCTGCAACGAGGGTCTCCTCGTTGTCGGGGTAAAGCGTTTTGGGATCGCCGATGACTTCGAGCTTCACGATTTCGGCAATGCCCAATTCGCGCGCGAGACGAAGCGTTCGAACGGCTTCGTCGGCGGTGTGGCAACCGGCGGTATTGGGCAGGAGCGTCCAACGCTTCGCCGCGCCGGGAGCGCTGTCGGCCAGCGCGGCGCGCCGCGTGAGGAGCCCCATGAGCGAGCCGCCGGACCTATCGGCGAGGTCGACGCGGCGGAGGGCCACGGTGATGATGTCAGCCCCCGAGGCGTCGATGGCGGCCTCGGTCTCGGCGACGTCCTTGTACTTGCCCGTGCCTACGATGAGGCGACTTCCGAAGGTGCGACCTGCGAGGACGAGGGGGTCGTGACCGGCGTCGTTGGCGTGCATGGTGCCGGCATAGCGAGGGGCGCGCGCGGCGACAAGATGCGGGCGCGCGCGTCCTCTTCGCGTTCACGCGCGCGCAGACGCGCGGGGGGCGCTTTCCAGCGGCGGTGCATCCACAGCCATTCGGACGGGTTTTCGAGGATGAAACGGTCGAGCGCGAAGGTCGCCTCGCGCGTCGCTTCGACGACCCACGCGGCGCGCGAAGCTGTCGGGAGCGCCGTGCGTGAGGGTGGCGTGAGGACCGTCAGCACCTCGAGCACGTGGCGCCCGTCGTGACCGCGGCGCGCGGCGCAGACGACCATCGGCGCGCCCGTCTGCGCGGCGAGCGTGGCGGGCGCGCGGTCGACCCACGCGGTGCCCCCGAGGAACGGCACGCGGGTGGCGTGTCGCTCCGCGTCGGGCACTTGATCGATCATCATGGCGACCGCGCCGCCGCTGCGGAGCATCGCGCGCGCGCCCGTGAGCGCGCCCTGGGCGTGGGCAAGCGTCACGCCGGACCGTGCGCGGGCACGCTGCCAGAAGCGGTCGAGCGCCTCGACCGACAGGCGTTTCGTGACCACCAGCAGGGGGAGCTGCGCGGCGACGGCGCAGGCGGCAAGATCCCAATTGCCCGTGTGGGATGCGGCGAGGACGACACCGCGCCCCCCTGCACGCGCGCCGTCGAGCGCGCGCTGCGAAGCGGCGTCGATGGTTGACACGTCAACCGCGGCAGTGGGCGCGCGCTCCGAAAGCCAGAGGAGCTCGAAGACGCTGGTGCCCAGCCCGCGGTACATCGCGCGCGCGGCAGATGGGGCGTCGGGGACGCCGGCCTGCTGCATCGCGGCCACGACGTGGCGCCAGCGAATGCGGACCACGGAGCCAGCGAGAACGCCGAGCGCGCCGCCGAGAAGGCCGAGCGCGCGATGGGGCAAACATGCGACGAGCACCGCGATTGCGCGCAACAGCGCATACTGCACGCCGCGCACGACCACCTCGCCCGTCCGCCGCTACGACAGAGACCCGCTCACCCGAACCCGGCGCGACGCGGCGCTTGGCCGGGAGGCGCCGCGCCCTCGATGCCGATCGCGAAAATGTCCGCGCGCACGAGGTAGAAGACGTCCTTCTTCGTCTTCGCGTAGACGAGGTCGCCGTCTTGGCGGAGCGCTTCGACGCGGTTGACGTTGAGGCTCGCGCCGTCGTGGGCGAGATAGAGCGTGAGGCTTGCCCCGTCGGGAAGCACCTCCCACCCTTCTTTGTCGCCTTTTTCGGCCTTCGCGCCAGCTTGCTTGAGAACGGAGGTCAGGTGTTCGGGGGTCACGCTCAATGTCTTAGGTAATCGCGGCCCGAGGTACAAGCGGCAAGCAGCGCGGCGAGGGGAAGGCGCGCCGCACGTGACCGAGGCGCGACGAGACGTGGTACTCAAAGGCAACGATGGCGAGCCTCGGCAAGGGTGCGCGGGACAGCCGCGAGAGCGCGGACGACGCACCTCGCGGTGCCGGCGGCGGCGAGAACGGCGACGAGATCGTCGTTCTACGTGACGTCAAAAAGTCCTTCGGCGACCAGGAGGTCCTCAAGGGGATAAGCCTCGTCTGCAAGCGAAACGAGACAACCGTCATCATCGGCGGATCGGGCGCCGGTAAGACGACGCTCCTGCGTCACATCGTTGCGCTCGAGAAGCCGACGAGCGGGCAGATCCTCATCGACGACGAAGACATCGTGCCGATGGGAGAGAGGGAGCTCAACAAGATCCGCCGCAAATTCGGCATGGTCTATCAGTATGCGGCGCTCCTCGACTCGAACACCGTGCTCGAGAACGTCGCGTTCCCCCTCGTCGAGCACACGAAGCTCTCCAAAAAAGAGATTCGCGACAAGGTGATGGACAAGCTCAAAATCCTCGGGCTCGACGCAAACGTCGCCAACAAATTCCCGAGCGAGCTCTCGGGCGGTATGCGGAAACGCGTCGGCCTCGCACGTGCGCTCATGTTGGAGCCGCCGATCCTCGTTTACGACGAGCCGACGAGCGGTCTCGATCCGCTCACGAGCCGCCTCGTCGATGATCTCATCGAGGAGATGCGCGTTCGATTCAACGTGACGAGCGTTGTCATTTCCCACGACATCGCGAGCTGCTTTCGCATTGCGCACCAGGCGATTTTGCTGATTCGCGGCCAAATCGTCGCACGGGGAACGCCAGACTCGCTCGCCCACGGCGACAACGAAGAGGCGCGCGAGTTCATCGAGAAGTCCGGCGTCGACGTGAGCCAAGTCTCGCGCGTGAAGCCGGGTGAAAAAGAGAAGGACCAGGCCGAGGCGAAGCACGCGACCGAGTGAGACTCTCGCGCGCGTGCGGTCGCGCGTCGCGGTACCCCTCGCCGAACGGCGGAAACGGCTTATGCTTCGAGAGATGCAGCCGTCCGGCCCGCCCCCGCCGCCCGCCCCGCCGAACGGAGGCTATGGCGCGCCGCCGCCGGGCTATTCGCAGGCTCCCCAGCCGCCGCACACGTCGCAGCCGTCTCCCTACGGCGCGCCGCCGCCCTACCCTTACTCGCCCTACGGTGCGGGACATCCGGGGTATCCGCCGCCGCCTCCCGCATTTGCGCCGAACGAGCCGAAAGCCGGCACGGCCCTCGCGCTTGGGATCTCGAGCCTCGTCTGCTTCGGCCTCCTCACGGGCATCCCGGCGATCTTCGTAGGCATCGCTTCGCGCAGGCGCATCGCGCAGTCGAACGGCGCGCTCCAGGGCGACAGCATGGCCCTCGGCGGGATCATCACGGGCGCCATCGGGTCTTTCTTCAGCG
>JANXMC010000088.1 GCA_025354825.1 Myxococcales bacterium | reverse complement strand
CGAAGGCGACTACTGCCCCCTCGTCGAGCAAAAGTGTCTCCGGTGGCTCGACCCGGAAACCATGCTGCGTTGCGCAGAGTTCGCGCCGACCGCTGGGTGTCAGGGGAAGACGGTTCATAAGCACTTCTGTATCGACCGCTTCGAGTACCCCAACAAGGTGGGTGAGAAGCCGGTCGTCATGAAGACTTGGTACGACGCCCGCGACGCCTGTCAGGCTCAGGGCAAACGCCTTTGCGGCGACAGCGAGTGGACGCTCGCCTGCGAGGGGCAAGAGCACCTGCCGTACCCGTACGGGTACGCGCGCAACGCCGAGGCGTGCAACATCGACAAGCCGCACCCGGATGCGGACGAGAAGGCGATTGCGAACCCGGCCACGCGCGACGCGGAAGTCGCGCGACTCTGGCAGGGCGAGCCGAGCGGCGCGCGCGAAGCGTGCGTGAGCCCCTTCGGCGTGCACGACATGACCGGCAACGTCGACGAGTGGGTCGTCAACGAGAGCGGCCACCCGTACAAGAGCGGCCTCAAGGGCGGCTACTGGGGGCCGGTTCGTACGCGGTGCCGGCCGATGACGACGGCGCACTACGAGCAGTTCATCTTTTACCAAATCGGCTTCCGCTGCTGCGGCGAGGCGCGCGATGGCGCAGGCTCGGACGACGTCGCGGTGCCGAGCGACGGCAGTGGCGTCGCGCCGCAAGGTGCTGGTGGCGGTGGCCTCGGCGCGGCGGGCGCGGGCGGACCGGGCGCGGCCGGCGTGGGATCGACCCACGTCGCGGGGAGCTGAGAGCGACTCGTTACGGCGCGGTGAGCACGACCGGCGCGCGCGCCTTCACGGCTCGGCGTCGGCGCCCGCATCGGCGTCGTCACGCTTGCGCGGGGGCGACGGCCTCGGCTTCGCGGGCGGGTCGCCGTACTCGGCGCGGAGCTTTTTCACGAGCGCGTCGATGAGCACCTGCTCGTGGTAGTGCGGCATTTCGGGGAGCTGGACCATCACGTGGACAGCCTCGCTCGCGTCGCGCGGGCGGACGATCTCGACGGACCCGTGGGTCGGCTTAGAGCCGGCCTCGGCCGACTTGTATTCGAAGAGGATGTAGCCGTTGGCTTCGTCCTTCTCGGTGAGCTTGAACCCCATGTCGACGCGAACCAGGCGGACCGCGCTGTTCCACGTGCGGTCGAAGCCGTAGGCCGAATCGACCGAGGCTTTTGCGTCGGCGACGGGGGCGATGGCGGCGAGCGCGAGGGCGAGGCCACACGCTGCTGCCCGCTTACGCCACGTGCTCGCGGAGGCCATGGCTCTTAGGTATCGCTTGCGCGGTTCGATGGTCAACATCGTACACCTCTTGCCCAATCGCCTTGATACGCGCCGAATCGCCTTGATACGTGAAAGACTTCCCGCCAAGAACGCGGGCTATGAGTGAGCGAATCGCGGTTATCGGCCTTGGCTACGTGGGGCTCCCCGTTGCGCTCGGCTTCGCGCGGAAGTTCGACGGCGTCGTCGGGTTCGATATTCACAGCGAAAAGGTCGCCGAGCTTTCGCGCGGTTACGACCGAAACCACGAGGTGTCCGAAGAGGTGCTTCGTGCGTCGACGTTGAAGATGACGTCCGACCCGAAAGACTTGGAAGGCGTTACGTTTTTCGTCGTCGCCGTGCCTACGCCCGTCGACGCCCACAACGTGCCCGATCTCACGCCTGTCGTGAAGGCTTCGGAGACCGTCGCGAAGGTCCTCCGCAGGGGGGCGGTCGTCGTCTACGAGTCGACGGTCTACCCGGGCGTGACGGAGGACATCTGCGGTCCGATTTTGGCGACGAAGTCGGGGCTCGCGCGGTCCGACTTCAAGCTTGGCTACTCGCCCGAGCGGATCAACCCGGGGGACCACGAGCACACGCTCGAGCGCATTGTGAAGGTCGTCTCCGGGGAAGACGCGGAGACCCTCGAGCGCGTCGCCAGCGCCTACGCCGCCGTCGTCGACGCGGGGGTGCACCGCGCGCCGAGCATCAAGGTCGCCGAGGCCGCGAAGGTGATCGAGAACACGCAGCGCGACATCAACATCGCGCTCATGAACGAGCTCGCGCTCATCTTCGATCGCATGGGCATCCGCACGGCCGACGTGCTCGCGGCGGCGCGCACGAAGTGGAACTTTTTGAACTTCCGCCCCGGCCTCGTGGGCGGCCACTGCATCGGCGTCGACCCGTACTACCTCACGACCAAGGCGCAGGAGCTCGGCTACCAGCCCGAGGTGATCCTCGCGGGGCGCCGGGTGAACAACAACGTCGGCGCGTACATCGCGCAGCGGACCGTGAAGCTCTTGATCAACTCGGATCGCGGCGTCAAAGGTGCGCGCGTCGGCGTGCTCGGCCTGACCTTCAAGGAAGACTGCAACGACATCCGCAACAGCAAGGTGCCGGACATTCTCACCGAGCTTCGGTCGTTCGGCATCGACGCGCTGATTCACGACCCTATGGCAAACCCGCCCGAGGCGATGCACGAGTACGGCGTGACGATGGCGTCGCTCGAGCAGTTCCGCGAGCTCGACGCGCTCATCGTCGCCGTGAGTCACAAAGAATACCTGGCGATGGGGCAAGCGAAGCTTCAGAGCTTCGTGCGCGACGGCGGCATTCTCATCGACGTAAAGAGCGCCCTCGAGCCCACGCGCACGGAGCGCGGGATCCGCTACTGGAGCTTGTGATCTCGACGTAGCCTCGACATCGCGAGCTAGCTGGCGGGCGGCGGTGCGATGCTCTCGGCTTCTTCGAGCATCCGCATCGCGTTCTTGTCCGTCGCGAGGCAGCCGATGGCGGCGACCACCGTCCAGCCGACCTGAATCGCGTAGAGCAGAAAGACGTACGCGGCGCCCGGGCCCGTGACCACGGACGTGGGGAAGTACATCGTCATGCCGGCGTAGACGCCGGCTTGAAACACGCCGATGAGGCCGGGCGGACCGGGGATGAGCACGGTGACGCCGAGCATCCCCATGAGGGCGCACGTCTCGCCGAAGTTGATGGGCGAGCCGTCGGCGTGCGCGACGCCGCAGCCCCACGCGAGGAGCCACATGCCGAGGGCGTTGAGAAGCCAGTAGGCCGTCGTCTCGGCGAGAAAACCGGCGGCGTCTTTCCCGTTCCCGAGGAAATGCAGGCCATCCGCCAGCTTCTCGGCCATCGACGCGAGCTTCTCGGCGAGCCCCTTCGAGACGACGCCGAAGACGGCGAGCGTCGCGCGGTGCGCCCATGCGCGGGCGAAGTAGAAGACGGCGATGACGATGAACGCCGTCGCGAAGACGCCGAGCATCGTGAAGCCGTAGCTACGGACTTGAAGCACCGAGATCTTCAGCCCGACGACCGTTTGGGGAAGCGGATGGACGGTGTCGACGAAGATGAGCGCGATGGCGAGGACGACGCTCAAGAAGAGGCCGTCGACGACGCGCTCGGCCACGACGGAGCCCGTCGCCGAGGCCATCGACACTTTGCCCTTTTCGCGCAGCATGTACGGTCGCACGATCTCTCCGAGCCGGAAAGGCATGAGGAGAATCGCGGCGAAGCCGATCCATGACACCGTGATCAGTCGACGCTTCGGAACCTCGCTGATGGCACGCAGCAAGAAGCGCCAGCGCACCGCGCGAAAGTACGACACGCCGACGAGCGACAAGAAGTACGGCGCGAGGGTCCACCACTTCACGTCGGCGAAGCTGCCGCTGTCGGGGACGAACTTCAGCCCGCCTTTTCGCAGCGTGTAAACGAGGCCCGCCGTGATTACCGCCGACGCGACGAGCTTCGCAGCGTGGCGCCGCAGGAAGCCGGCATTGTTCGGCGCGGGGACCCCGTGCGGTGCGCTCGACGACGGCGGCTGGGGCGAGGAAGCTTGGTGGGACGGCACGCGGCTCGGGGCTATAGCACGCAGTACGCCACGCTACTCCAGCGGCTGCTCGAGGATACCGCGGGGGCCGTCACGAAGCAGGCGGAGCTTCTCCTCTTTGCCCACCAGCTCCTCGAGGCGACGAATCGCGCGCACGACGACTTCGACGTCTTCCACCTTGTGGGCGTCCGAGCAGGCGGCCTCGTAGGCGTCGTCACGCAGCAGTTTTTCCGCCGCTTTTTGCGAGGCGCGCCCGTATTTCCCGACGAGGGAGCAGAGGTCGAGCAGCAGGTGCGCGCCCGCGTCGAGGAGCGGATCGAGGCACGCGTCGTCTTTCCACACCGGCTGGTAGCGCTCGGGGTGGGCGAGGACGGGCGTGAGCTTCGCGCGACGCACGTCGTAGAAGCGGTTCTGTAGAAACGCAGGGAACGCCTCGGGCGGTAGCTCGATGAGAATTGCGCCGCCGCCGGGGTAGGGGAGGCCGTCACGCGCGACGATCCGTTTGAAGACGACGTCGTCGAAGAAGTGCTCGCTCGCGAGGTGCACCTCCGGCAGAGGGCCGGCGGCGGCGAGCTCGGGCTGCATGCGCGCGAAGGCGGCTTTGAGGGCCGCCTTGTCGTTGTCGAACATGCCGGGGCGCATGTGCGGCGTCGCGACGACCGTCGAGAAGCCGGCCTCACGAAGACCACGCAGGAGCGCGATGCC
>JANXMC010000069.1 GCA_025354825.1 Myxococcales bacterium | reverse complement strand
GTTGACCTTCTTCGGTGTCGTCCCGCCGACGGGCACGACCTCGCGTTCTTGGAGCACGCGGAGGAGCTTTGCCTGTGCCGCGAGAGGGAGGTCGCCGATCTCGTCGAGGAAGAGGGTGCCGTTGTCGGCGCTGGCGATGAGACCGGCGCGCGTCGCCATCGCTCCCGAGAACGCGCCCTTCACGACGCCGAAGAGTGGCGAAGGCGCCGATCGACTACTTGCGTGCCACGGACACGGGTGGTCGGAAGGGCGGCAACTCGTTCGAGCTCGGCGTTCTTTGCCGCGGTCTCGATGGCTACGACGTCGTCGTCGACGCGAAATTCAAGCAGTCGAACTCGAGCTCGAACCTTCACCGGGCCGTTGCGTACTGTGCGCTCCTGGGCACGACCCGCGCGGCCTTCGTGGTCCCGGCCGGCATGATCGACAAGCGCAACGCCTACCTCTTCGAGAGCGTGGCGCCGCCGCGGACCATGCGGGTGAGTGTGTTGGAGCTCGAGACCGACGGCACGAGCGTGGCGGAGTGGCGGAAGCGAGGACGAACTCTGGCGTGCCAGGCTGCGGGAAGAGATGCGGTAGCAGCCATGAAGGCGCATGCACGTTCGACGAGCTGCGGTAGAGTGCGAAATGTCCGAGTGGATCGTCGCATGGTGCGCGGCAGGGATGGTGGCGATGTCGGGATGCGGCGGTCGTACCACCGACTCTGCGACGGATGCGTCGCCGAGCGATACGTACGCCGCCGACTCGAATGGCACCGATTCCCACGAGGTCAGCGTCTGCGATCGCCCTTTTCCCTGCGAGGGTCCCCTGATCCCGCCCGACGGCGGCCCGGGCACGCCGCGCCCGTGCGCGGACTTCGACGCCGGCTGGACCGAATACAGCTGCGAGCGCGTTCCGCCGTCGTCGACCGGGTGCGTCTACTCGTTGCCCGCTTGCCCCAACTGCGCCGGTTGGTGCTGTCCTCCCGGCGTCGAGAAGGGACCGATGACGGACTCTCCCATCGCACTCCCCGACGCCGGCGCCGAGCCCCCGGCACCGCCCGGCTGCGTACGAGTAACTGACGAGGACTCGACCTGCGTTTCGCAACGCAAGCCTCGCTTCGCGTTTCACTGCACCCTGGCGGCCACTTTCGCCAATTGCATCAGCAACCTCTACCCGCCGAAAAAGGCGTGCGAAGTCGGTGGTCCCCTGTACGATCAGTGCTGCTACGGGCGGTAGCCTCGCTTACTTGTCTCGGGCGCAGCGACCACCGATGCCCGAGGATCGATCAGGGACGTCGTGGATGTCGGCGTATGCGTTCTGCAGGTACGTCGCGTCGCCGGCGTATCCGCCGCCGATGAGCACCCGCGTGCTGTTGGTGGCGTAGTTGACGGACGCGCAATCGACGCATGACGGCGGCGGCGACTTCTCGAAGGTGTCGAGCACGAGCTCGGTGACGTTGCCGCCGAGATCGGCGTGGGTCCACGCTCCGACGCCCTTGGGCAAGCTCCCGACCTCGCTCGGCGCGGTGAACGCCGGGTGAAATGGATCGGCCGAATAGACGGCTTCGCTGGTCGACACGACGTCCGAGCTCGGCGGCGACGACCATGGATAGAGGCGCTGCTCCGCCCCGCCGACGCCGGCGTAGCTGCGGAGCTCTTGCGATACGCGATCCACAACTTCGACGTTTGCTGGGCTACGACGCACTGCGATGGGGCGACCGGAAGCGTCGAGGGATACCTGCGCCCCTAACTGCCCACGAGACGTGATGTTGGTGATCGAGAAGGTCGCGCCCGCGCGGTTCGACACCTTGAAGCGAACTCTTCGAGGGCCTCTCGGAAGCGTTCGCTAGGGTTGACGACCAGCCGCTACAGGTCGAATTGCGCTGGCTTGCCGAACGGAATTGGCAGGACCGGTTGGTGGTCATCGATACCCGCAGGCGGCCCGATGATCTCCGGTGGCCATCCGGTCGCTGCGGTCGCTGATTGAAGGCCAGGTCCCTCCCGAGTAGTGTCGCTCGACATGAAGAGGATCGTGCTCGCCGACAACGCAGATGTGTTGCCGATGCTCCCCGAGAAGTTCGCGAGCCTCATCTACATCGACCCGCCCTTCAATACGGGCAAAGTCCAGAAGCGCAATCGAATTCGCGCTACCGCTACCGATGGTCCGGGCGACCGCGGAGGGTTCGGGGGCCGGCGATACGACGTCGAGACGGTCGAGAGCGGCTCGTACGCCGACGACTTCGATGACTTCGAGGCGTTCCTGATGCCGAGAATTAAGGCGGCTCTGCGGTGTCTAACCAGTGACGGCTCGCTTCTCGTTCATCTCGACTTCCGCGAGGTGCACTACATCAAGGTCGCGTTAGACCGCCTGCTCGGTCGCGATCACTTCATCAACGAGATCATCTGGTCCTACGACTACGGCGGCCGACCGAAGAATCGATGGCCCAACAAGCACGACACCATCCTGTGGTACGCGCTCAACCCGGACGACTACGTCTTCAACTTCGACGAGATCGACCGGATCCCATACATGGCTCCGGGACTCGTCGGCGCTGAGAAGGCGGAGCGCGGCAAGACCCCCACCGACGTCTGGTGGAACACCATCGTCCCAACGAACGGACGCGAGAAGACTGGCTACCCGACGCAGAAGCCGCTTGGCATCATGAATCGCGTTATCCGCGTCCACTCGCGGCCTGGGGACGTCGTGCTCGACTTCTTCGGAGGGAGCGGAACCACCGGAGAGGCCGCTGTCCGTCACGATCGCGGCTTTGTACTCATTGACAACAACCCGGAGGCGGTTCGGGTCGCGGCGACGCGTCTGGCTTCGTTCCGTCCGGAGTGCGTCGGTTTCTCGGTGGAGTCGGCGGCGCAGCCATCTCTCTTCTGACCAACGGCTACGGCACGACTTTCAGCTTGCTGATCAGGGCCGTGACATCGGCGATGGACCGTTCTGCGAGAGCCTTCGACTCCGCGAGGACGCGAGCCATCGCATTCTGCATCTCGGGGTACTTCGCTGCCTCGGCGATGGCGGCCAGCGTTGCCTTCTTGAGGTCCCTTTCGGCAGCGACCTTGTACTTCCCGAGTGCGAAGACATTCAACGTCGCGGACTCGAACGGGTTCTCCGTGTGCTGACCACGTGTCTTCGTGCTGACCAAGCAAACGACAACGTGAGCGGGGACCACGTACCAAGTGTCTGTCGGCTCGTGGTACGCAACGAGCGGGATGTACTTCACCGCTCGCACCTGATTCAGCGTGGCGGCGCTCGCCTTCTTCACCTCGACGTAGGTGTCGGCCAGCACTGCATCGCCGAGGCCTGCTCTCGGCGATTTGGCCGCGCCCGTTACGAGTCGGTAGCGGTCTTCCGCTGACAGGCCACCGCCGCTGATCCCGACCTTGGTAGACGCCATGTCCCTCGCGTAGGCGAATCCGCGTCTTCAGGCCAAGAATGGTGGCCGACGCGACACGTTTGCGGTGGCCGCCGCTCACGCAGCGGATGACCGTTCGCCCGTGAAGATCGGAACATGGAACGTCGAGTACGGCGCCGTGCCTGCGAAGAACCAGCGACGCATCCGCCGCATGCGGAATCTCGACTGCGACATCTGGGTGCTCACGGAGACCCACGACGACCTCGACCTCTGTCCGAGCTACGAATGCGTGAAAACCACGCCACGACCTCGACGTGGACCAGGTTCTCTGCCTGACGTCAACAACATCTCCCCCTCGCATTGCCTCGCGCGGGATGTTCCCGAGCGAGGGCCATTGCCTCACGAGCTCTGCTACCGAGCAGAGCGGAGGCGAGCATGGCCAAGAAGATCAGCGTGGACACGCGTCAGGAGCTGGTAGGCGCGATCGCGGAGCGGTACCGAGGGGCCGCTCGTAGGGACAAGGCTCGAATCCTCGACGAGTTCGTTGCGGTGACCGGGTACCATCGCAAGCACGCGATACGTCTGCTGCGTCTGTCGGCGACTCTTGCGAGGCCGAAGCGAGCGGCTCGACTTCGCCTCTACGACGCGGCGGTGCGCGAGGCGCTCATCGTCCTCTGGGAGGCGTCGGATCGAGTGTGCGGAAAGAGGTTGAAGCCATTGCTTCCCGTATTGGTCGCCGCGCTTGAGCGCCACGGGCACCTCTGCCTCGATGAGGACGTTCGCCGAAAGCTGATTGCCGCGAGCGCTGCGACGATCGATCGCCTGCTCGCAGAGCCTCGGGCAGCTGCCGCCGGCCGGCGGACCAGGCCGTCGGGGAGGCCAGCGATTCGAGGCAGCATCCCCGTCCGCACGTTCGCCGACTGGAAAGAGCCGCTCCCCGGTTTCATGGAGGCCGATCTTGTCTCGCACTGCGGAGGGATCGCCGCCGGCAGCTTCGTTCACACGCTCACGTTGACGGACATCGCGACGGGGTGGACCGAGTGCGTGGCTCTCGTCGTCCGCGAGAGCTCATTGGTAGTCGAGGCCCTCGCTCGGCTCCGCGCCACGATGCCCTTCCCTTTGCTCGGATTCGACACCGACAACGGCGGCGAGTTCATCAACGAGGTCGTCCTCGACTACTGCACGAAGACCAAGATCGAATTCACCCGCTCGCGTCCGCACCACAAGAACGACCAGGCATGGGTCGAGCAGAAGAACGGCTCCGTCGTTCGACGTCTCGTCGGCTACCGGCGCCTTGAGGGGATCGCGGCGGCGCAGGCACTCGCCCGCCTCTACGCTGCATCGCGCTTGTTCGTGAATTTCTTCCAGCCGTCGTTCAAGCTTGCCGAGAAGAAGCGCGTCGGTGCGCGCGTCAGCAAGCGCTACCACGCACCCGAGACGCCATCCGCTCGCCTGTTGCAGTCGGACGCCGTCCCCGAGAGCATGAAGGAGCGCCTGCGCGCCATCGCGATCACGCTCGACCCGCTACGACTCCTGGACGAGATTCGCGCCGTGCAACACCAGCTGGCGGGGTTTGGCGCCGGTGACGCGCTCCACGTAGCTCCGACCCGTGACGTCGATCTCGATCGATTCCTCAGGAGCCTGTCCACCGCGTGGCAAGAGGGGGAAGTGCGACCGACGCATCGTTCGGCCCCTCGGGCACGACGCGACTGGCGAACCAGAAAGGACCCCTTCGAGGCGGTCTGGCCTCGCCTGCTAGTCTGGCTCGAGACGGAACCCGATCGGACCGGGAAGGAGCTGTTCGAGCGACTCCGGCAAGAGTCCCCGGCCATGTACCCCGATGGACAGCTGCGAACACTTCAGCGGCGTCTCAAAGAATGGAGAAGCGCCGCTGCGTGCCGCCTGGTCTTCACCGGCAACCCCGAAAACGGTGTCGGGTGCGCGGCGACCGCATGAGGCTGCCGGCCAGACGCGTCGCCTCGCCGCCCGCGGGCCCTTGGGTTCTCGCTGCACCAGCGCGGACCACTTCAACGCGGGAGCCGGTGATGCTCGGGTGCGATCTTGATGAGGCGGTCTGGTAGCATCTGCTCGTGAGGCAACACGGCGGGGAGGTGTAATTGTCGCCGAGCAGGCGACCAAGGGGCGCAAGATCGCCATCGAGCCGCAGGAGGTGCGTGACCTTGTTGTGATTCTTCGAAAGCTTGCTGTCGCGATGGACATCGCACTCCTACCAACGTCGCCGGACACCCCGCCCTAACATTCTCGGCCGTAAGGTGGCCGGCACGCCGTGCGACGTGTCTCACGGCGGCGCACTCCTCATCCAAACCGATGCCCCGCACCACCTCCCCCTCCCTCGACATCCCCACCCTCCGCCTCCAAGCCGAGGTCGAGCTCGAAGAAGGCCTCCGCACCACCAAAGCCGGCGCCAAAATCTGGCGCGAGTGGAAACGCGACCGAGCGACCGCCGAAGCCGACCAAGCGCGCCGTCTCCTCCTTCGCGGCACGATCCGGC
>JANXMC010000063.1 GCA_025354825.1 Myxococcales bacterium | reverse complement strand
GGCGAGCTCGCCGCTCTTCGATTCCTGGGGGTAGTCCCGCGCCCCCGTTCGAACGACGGCGAGGACGGTTTTCACCACCAGATCCGTCGCAAAATCGAGGTTTTCGGGGCGAACCTCGACGCGCCGCGCGGCCAGGGCGGCGCGGAGCAGCGTCACGCCGCGCTCGGTGATGTCGAGGCCGTGCTCGAGCTGACCAAGGTGCGGCGCCTCGCTGTACCAGCGCTTGTAGAGGTCGATGCGCTGCACCATGAGGGCGACGAGGGTCTCCACCAGCGCGCGGATGGCGGCATCGAGCGGCCCGTCGGTGAGCAGCGGCATGCGCTCCTCCAGGGCCGAGAGCTCGCGCTGCCACATGCGGTGCACGACAGCCTCGACGAGCGCCTCTTTGCTGGGGAAATAGTGGTAGAGCGTGCCGATGCTCACGCCCGCGGCGTCGGCGATGCGGTTCGTCGTGGTGGCGAGAAATCCCTGGCTCGCCATCACGCGCTCCGTCGCCTCGAGGAGCACCGACACCGTATCGACCGCGCGCTTCTGGCTCGGTTCGCGGCGAGGCGACGTGCGCGTCCGACGCGTCGCCATCCCGGCTACGTGTCGCTTGTGCCGGTCGTTCCGGAGGTCTCGCTCGGAGCGCTCGCGCGGCTCGTCTCGCCGGGGGCGCTGGCGACCGCGCCGTTCGCTTTGGCGGGCGCCTTCTGAAGCGACGGCGGACGGGTTGGAGGCCACGGCGGAACCGGGCGCGACGCCACGAGCTGCTCCCACATCGAGCGCTCGTCGACGGTCGCGAGAACGAGCCAAAGCCCCGCGACGGTCACGGCGAGGGCGCGCATCGGGACGTCGTAGCCGCCGCGGGCCACGAGAGAGAGCGAGAGGGCCGCGACGACGCCGCCGATTTGCTTCGGCTGCAGGGCCGCGACGAGCCCCAACAGCGCCGCGCACGGCGTGAGGAACGTGGCGAGCGCGCTCACGCCATAGGGCTGCGGGAGGCCAGGCGCGTCGGTGAGCGCCGTGTGGAGGACGCTCTGCGTGAGCGTCGCGCCAACGTGGGAGCCCGCGGCCGCGCCCCACGTGAGGAGGAACGCCGTGCAGATGGCGATCGACGCGAGGAGCTGCCCGGCGATGCGCGACCGCGTTCCGAGCCACGTAGCGGCAATCAGCTGCCCTGCCCCTTCGATCAGGATGCCGGCGGTCGCGAAGCCGCGGCTCACCGCGTAGAGCCCCGAGCTTGCCCGCTCGCCCGCGGCGGTGGCGATCTCCCACGCGAAAATGCGCAAAACCGCTGAGAGCGCGAGAACGCAGAGGATGACGCCGACCGCGCGCGTGTGGGGCGCGCGCAACGCGGCGGAGGCGCCGCTGACGGCGACACTGAGAGCCGCGAGCGCCATCATGATCGAGAACGTCGAGGCGAGGCGCATGCGGAACGCGAAGAACATCAGCGCGACGACGACCCCTGCGCCCGCAACCGCGGGGCCGCGCGTCCACCCTGCGACGCGAGGAAGGCGTGCGACGTCGTACGCGCCGCGGAGGACGAAGAAGAGAAGCGAGACCCACACGACGGCCGATGCGGCCTGCGAGAGCTGCTCGATGGAGACGACCGCGCGCTCGGGGGCGTTGCCGCGAAGGCCGGGCACGATGAGCCCCGCGATGAGCGCGGCGACGGCGGAGAGCACGGCGGTGATGCGCAGATAGATCGAAAGCTCGCGTGCCGGCGTGAGGCCGCCGCTCGAAGGCTCGCTGACCGGCGGTTGCTCAGAAACCAACGGAAAGCTCCAGAATACCTTCGTGGCGGGTGCGCGCGGCGGGCGCCACGAGAGGCGCCCATACGCTGCGGAAGAGGGTACTCGCTTTCATCCGGTGTCTCCAGAAGTACAGATTCGCGACGCCTGCGAGGGTGCGCTGATCGCCCGACCTGTCGAAGGCGGGGCTGTTCTGCGCGACGTCGCCGCGAACTCCGAGCTCGAGGCCTTGAGCGAGAACCGGAAAGCGGTACGCGACGTCGACGACGAGGCCACGCTGCGTGAAGCGGCCGCGCGAGGTGCCGTCGTCGTGCACGTAGGCGTCGATGCGCGACGACCCTAGGACGGCCTCGACGGAGGCGTAGAACCCTTTGTAGCTCGTCGCGATCGCGGCAGACGCGGCGCGTCCGTTTCCCGCCGCTCCGGCGCGGCCGAGGACGCCGGCCGCGAAGCTCACGCGGGGAGCACCGTACGCGTAATCCGCGCGAAAAAAAGACCCTTCGGCAGGGACGGCGCCCCAGGGCGCGACCTCGATTCGGCCCGCCAAAATCGTGGTCGTCGCCGGCTCGGGAGCGCCTGCGCCGCCGCCAGAAAAGGCGCCGAAAGAGAATGCGTAGCCGTCGATCTCTTCGTGGAGCTCGGCGCCGACGCGACGATCGGGCAGCACCGACGGAACGGGGCCGCGACCGAGCCCGTAACGATCGGCACGCCACGCGGTGGGCGGCTCGAGAAAGACTTGGCGCGTTTCGTCGACGAGGCCGTGGCGCGTGAACGGAACCCGCAATAGCCCCGCGCGGAGCTGGAACAGGCGTAAGTCGATATTCGCATTCGCGAGGAACAGCGCACTTCGCGCAGACGTGGGCATCAGGCTGTCGACGACGTCCGACGAGACGTGGGCCGTCACCGTGGGAAGGATTGTCGCGTCGATGCCGACGCGTACGCGCCGAAGCTGAAACGACGTTTCATCGGTGAGGTCGCCCGCGCGGTTCGAGAGGCGTCCCCGCGAGAACGGCATCGTGAAGCGCGTCTGCAGTTGGCCGCGGATTGCCAGCGACATCTCGTTGTCGCGAACGGTCTGGCGAAGGACGAGCACCGCCTCGTCGTCGGGAATCTCTTCGAGCGTGCTCGCGGGCGCTTCGCCGTCTTGCCCTTGGCCGGTGACGGGGGGCGGAGCTTGCGTTGGCGGCGGCGACTGCGCGATTGCAGAGGACGCGACGAATAGGCTCGAGACGATCGCGCCAGCGAAGGCGATCGAAAAAGGGGTAAGGGCCGCGTGCACGAGGGCACGCTACCGCAAGACGGCGGCTTCGATCGAGCGGCACGCGGGGGAAGCGCGGAGCGAACGTTAGAGCGCGCGGCGCCGCGGCTCGAGGCCCGCGAGCTGAGGCGCCGGTGCCGCACCCTCGGGCGTGCGCTTCGGGAGCGAGCCTTCGCGAATATCGTGGGGGTTTGCAGCCGGAACGCCCCGCTCCTTCGAGGGGCTCGGCGTGGGCGGCGCGGCAGGTTCGGGATCGACCGGCGCGGCGGCCGGCGGCGGGTTGTTCAAAATGAACGGGCGCGCGTTCATCGTCGAGCAGGCCATGACCTCGTCGCGATGGAACTGCCAATGAAGGTAGACGTTCCCGTCAGGCGAGATGATGGCGCTGGGCGCGGGGCCGAACGGCGAGGCGCGCTGCACCGAGTCGAGCGCCGCGATGTCGAAGGCCGTGACGCCGCTCGTTCGAACGATGCCCATCTTCGCGAGCTTGCCGTCGCGCGAAAGCACGATTTCAAGCGTGGTGAGAAGCTTCGGATCGTTCAGCGGATTCGTCTTGGGTAGGTTCTCGAGCGAGCCCAAGAAGTTCTCCGCGAAGATCGGATGGATGCGGTTGTGCATCATCGTCAGGTACGTCGCGAAGGGCGATTGCGCTGTGTTGAGCGCCGTCTGGTTGCCCGGCTTCACGCTCGACACGTAGTTCTCGATGGCGCTGCGCCACCGCTCGAAGCCCGACGCGGCCCACGCGCCGCGGTGCTCGCTGCGACGACGCTCGCCGTCGGCTTCGCGCTCCTTGTGAAGCTGCTCGAGACCCACCGACGCGATCACGCCGGTGTGCGAGAGGTTCAAGTTCACCTGCCCCGGGCCGACCGTGCCGCCGAGGCCGAGGGACGCGACGCTGACCTTGCCGCTGTTTCGCTGAAGCTTGGGCGTCGCCTGGCCCGGGCCGGCCTCGCTCGACGCGCCAGCGCCCGCACCCGGGCGAATCGGATTGAACGACCACGTGCCGTCGTTCGACGACGAAACCTCGGGCGCGCCCGGCCCTGCGGCGCCCGGCGCGAGTGCCGGCGGCGTGGGTGCATTCGTGGGCGCGGAAGCCTGCTTGCCGTCGCCACCGGACTGCGGCGGCGCCGCGGCCTTGGGCCCCTGCATCGCCACTTCGGCCATCGGCTTCGTGGGAGGAGGCTCCTTCTGCGGCTCGTGCTCCGTCCCCTTTTCGCCCGGCGCGCGGTTCTGCTCGCCCGAGTGGTTCTCGCTCTCGGCGATCTTCGTGCGGTCGCTGTCGCCGACCTTGTCCTTGGGACCCGCGTGGTTGCCGCCCGGCGTGGGGTTCGGATCGTCCTGATCGTGGGACGTCTGCGTGGCGACCGACTCTTCTTCGACGTGATTCGCCTGCTCGGCGAGGAAGCGCGCCGTGGGGTTGTCTTGTTGGTCTTTTTTCGCGTGCTGCTTCACCGCGATGCGCTTGTCGGCCTGAAGCTCCGGCGGCGGCGGCGCGGGCTTCTTCTCTTCTTTCACGACCGCGACGACCGGCTTCTTCTCTTCCTTCGGCTTCGGAGCCTCGGGCGGCTTCGCAGGCTTCGGCGTCTCCACCTTCGCGAGGGGCTCGGGCTTCGGCGGCGGCGGGGGCGGCGGCGGGGTTGCCGGATCTTCCGGGGGCTTCTCCCCTTCGCTGATCGACGTCACCTCGAAGACCTGCTCGCTGTAGCGAATGCGGTCGCGCGCGTGCTGCGCCAGCCTCAGGAACGCGGAATTGTCGTCGTGAATACGCCCCACCACGACGCCGCCTTCGGCGAACATGTAGTGCGCGCACACGGCAGCGCAGATCCAGAGGAGGAGGGGTGTTTGGACGTCGCGCATGGGTTCTACGGCGAGCGCTGCGGACCACGCGCCCTTCTCGTTCTAGTCATTAGACGCTAGCACCCTCCCGGCGGGGTCGCATCGCTCGGAAGGCGCTATTTCCGGCTCGGTCCACGCCGCCCTGACTCGACCAGCGCTCGAGCGGGACGCGGGCGCGGCCGCGCTGGGTGTGGTCGGATTCGGTCTGTTTCGCGCAACTTCCGCGGGACGACGGCTACCTGGCGAGGAGCTCGTCGAGGCGCTGGGCCGCCGTGCGGACGACCAATTCGTAGCTCGTTAGGCTTTGTGTGCCGCCCACGAGGTCGAGGCTGCCGACGGAAAGTTTCGGCGCGGCAGGAACGGCGTCGGCCGAAACCAGCTCGACGGCGTAGCGATCGGCGAAGTAGGCGACCCCTTCGCCGTCGACCGAGAGGCGGTGCTGCTTCCAGCCGCGGGCCTTGGCGTCGAGCTCGGCGTCGAGCTTTTCGAGCGCCGCATCGAGCTCGGCGGCGCGGGCACGAAAGACGATGGCGTGGGTCACGTCGTTGCGCGCGAGCTCTTCGCCGATGGCCTTTACAGCGATGCGCGCACGTTGCGGATCGAGCCAGAAGGTCGGGTCGGTGACGCCGTTCGGCGACGAGAGCGTCGGTACGCGGTCTCCCACCTTCAAGATGCGCGCTTTCGCGTCGCCGCCCTTCACCAGCGTCTCGAGAAAGAGATCGAGACCCAAGCCGACCATGACGCCGACCTTCGCGCCCGCAACGGCCCCTTCGTCCGTCGCCGTGGGGGTGAACGACTGCGCGAGCGCGGGCGGCTTCACGACGAGAACAACGTCGGCGTCGGGCCCGGCGATGCGCCGCGTGAGGTCGTACAGCGGGAAGATCGAGACGGCGACTTTGGCGCGACCGACCGCCTGACGATGGCAACCCGAGGCCGTCAACGCGGCGACGGCGAGCGCAAGGGCCAGCGCGAGGACGGACGGAAAAGAGCGCACGAAAACGCCTGTAGCAGCGGGGCGAGCCGGGCGAGCGGGGCGAGAGATCGGGCGCATCGAGGCGCGGAAGCTAGCACGTGGATCCGCGGATCCACCGACGCCAGTCGCTCCCGCCCCGGGGGGAACGCCTTGGCCTTCTCTCCTCGCGTACGGACGTCGGCCGTTTGGCTCCCCGGCGTCCGCAGCCGTCTCCCGCACGCGATGGCAGGCGCGATGCAATAGGCTTCGCCATGCCGCCGTCTTCGCCGCCCCCGTCGTACAACCTCGTCAGCGAGCGCCCCGTTCATCTGCCGACGAAGGTCTCGGTGACGGCGTTCGCGGACGTGTGCCGCGCCACCGTCGTCGACCTGATGAACGGCGCCAGCCGCGGGTGGGGAAAGCGCGAGCTCGCGAGCTGGCTCGCCGGGCCCTACCGCACGCTCACGAGCTTCGCGAAGCGCGAGCAGCGCGAGTCGGAGCGGATGATTCAGGTGCTTTCCCGCGTCGCCGCGGTGAGGCCGATTCGCAAGGCAAACCGCCCCGTCGAGATCTCGAGCGCCCGCATCGACAGCCTCCTCGCCGGCGCGCGCCGCGCGAGCTGGGTCACCCTCGAGAGCCTTCGCGACGAAGATCTCGGCGTCGGCTTCGTGTTCGACGCGCTCAACGCCGGCATCGTTCAGCGATGCGTCGACAACGACGGGAACGCCGGCTGGGTCCCCGTGGATTTGCCGAAGCTCGGTCTCGCCGAGCGCGTCGCATCGCTGATTGCCGTCGATTACCTCGTGCGCCCCGAGGACTACGCGCAGAAGCTCGCGTCGTGCTGCGAATGCGGCCTCGTCGCCTTCGACGAAGAGCTCCTCGCCGTGCGCCGATGCCCGGGCCACGTGCTGCGGAGCGGCATTCCCGCGGCCATGGATGGAAGGGTGCAGCCCGTGACGCGCGTCGCCTGACGGCGCTTGCCGCGGGGCGGTGCTCGCCGTGGCCCGCTTGGCTGCGCGCCGCGTCGTTCGTGGACGCGCGCGCGCTCGACCGGTCGTGGTAAACCGGGCACTCCGCCATGCTCCCCTACGAGATTCGAGGCGCGACCCTCCGTGACGAGGACCAGCTCCTCGACGTCGCTCACCACCTGAACACGGTAAATCTCCCGGCCGATCGCGGGGCGATCCGCACCATTCTCGAAATGGCGGAGCGGAGCTTCACCGGCGCGATTAGCGATCCGAACCGGCGCGAATACGTTTTCGTCCTCGTCGACAACGAGAAGAACCGCATCGTCGGCACCTCGATGATCATCGCGCAGCTCGGCCGCCGCGAGGCGCCGTACATCTATCTGGATGTCATCGACGAAGAGCGGTATTCGCAAACCCTCGATCGGCATTTCAATCATACGACGCTGTCGATTGGCTATTCGTACAACGGCCCTACCGAAATAGGCGGCCTCATCGTTCGTCCCGACTACCGGAAAAGCCCGGAAAAGCTCGGGTTGATGATTAGCTACATTCGTTTCCTATATATCAAAATGCACCGCGAGGCGTTTCGCGACGAGCTCTTGGCCGAGCTTCTTCCGCCTCTCGGCTCAGACGGTACTTCGCATTTGTGGGACGCGCTCGGTCGGCACTTCACGGGGCTCACCTACGCCGAGGCCGATAGGCTGTCGAAGCAGAACAAAGAGTTCATTCGCGGCCTCTTCCCCGAGGGGACGATCTACGCGTCGCTCTTCGCGCAGCAGGCGCAAGACGTGATTGGCAAGGTCGGCGCGCAGACGCGCGGCGTCGAGAAGATGCTTCGCCGCATCGGGTTTCGCTACGCCGAACGGGTCGATCCGTTCGACGGCGGGCCGCACTTCACCGCGCCAACCGACGAAGTCACCCTCGTGCAGCGCACCCGCAAGGCACGTATCGTGGGGCTGCTCCCCGACACCGCCCACGTGAGCACGCGCTCGCTCGTGGCCGTGCAGCTCGACGCGCCGCCCTACTTCCGCGCCGTGCTCGCCGATTGGAAAGACGGCCAAGGCGAGGAGGACAAAGCGGGCGGCGAGCTTTCGACGGCCGCCGCCGCTCACCTCGGCGTGAAGGTCGGCGACGAGCTATGGGTCTTGCGGCTCGACTGAGGGTGTCGTGAGCTCGCGCGTCGGAGGCGGCGGCACGGTGCGCGATCGCCACGACGATCCGGGCGCGGCGGAGCAGATCGAAATTCGCACGCGCGACGGCGTTGCCCTTCGCGCCGACGTTCGCGAGCCCGCCCGCGGGTCGCGCCTCGTCGGCGTCGCCATCCTCGCCCACGCGATGTTCGCGCGGCGCGGTGAGTTCGAGCGGCCCCACGGCGACGGGCTCGCGCGCTTCCTCCGGGCACGCGGTTGGCGCACGATCGCCTTCGATTTCCGCGGTCACGGCGACAGCGGCACGCCTGCATCGAAGGGCGGCTCGTGGTCCTACGACGACCTCGCGCAGCGCGATCTCCCCGCCGTCGTCGCGTGCGCGCGCGACCGCAGTCGGCGCGTCCCCGTGGCCGTCTTCGGCCACTCCCTAGGCGGCCACGTAGCCCTCGCGGGGCAAGGCATCGGCGCTCACGACGCCGACGCCATCGTGCTCCTCGGCGCGAGCCTGTGGCTGCCCGCGTGGGAGCCGTCGCTTCGGCGATGGGTCGTCAAACGCGCCGTGGTCGCCGCGTGCCGGCGCATCTTGGAAAAGCGCGGCTACTTCCCCGCCCGCGCGCTTCGCCAGGGGAGCGACGACGAAAGCTACGCATCCATGAGCGCGCTCTTACGAACGACCGAGCGCGGCACATGGCAGAGCGACGACGGCCGCCACGACTACCGCGCGCGCCTGCGCGACGTGCGCGCGCGCCTCTTCGCGATCGCAAGCGACGGCGACCGCTTGCGAGGTCACCCCGACTGCGTCGCGCGCATCGTCTCCGAATGCGGCGCGCGCGGGGCACCCCACGAGATCGTCCGTATTCGCAAAGGCGACGACGGCGGCGCGCCTCCGGGGCATATGCAGCTGGTCACGACCGCGCGGGCCGCGAGCGCGTGGGCCCGGGCCGAGGCGTTCGCGCGGACAAGCTATTCGGCGAGGGCGATGAGCAAATAGAGCCGCTGCGCGGGCAGGGGCTCGAGAGGCAGACGTTAGGAGACTACGTTTCGTGATGGCGAATCACGACGTCACAAATCACTGCGCGAGCGCGAGCATCAGATACACCGCGCGCTCGTCCGGCGGGAGCGACTGCAGCGCCTTAGGCGGCGAGAACGACGTAACCTCGAAGCTCTTTCCGCAGCTGCGCCGCCCCTCGTACCAAACGCCGGGTGCATTGCTGCGATAGAGCTCGTAGCCGCATCGGCCCACAGTGCCGAGCATCGACGCGTCACTCAACGTCACGTTGCTGAGGCCTCCCGCGAAGAGCCCCTGCGCGTGGGTCGCCGTGCCCTGCGTGGTGATATGAAGGTCGGTCATTCCGGACCCGATCATCCCGGTGACGTGCGTTCCCTCTTCGGTTCGCAGATCGAGCACCTCGCCGCCAACACGGCCACGCAGGCCGCCGTCTTTCATTCTCTCCACCTCGACACTCGAGCTGTAGACGCGGTCGCCTTCGACGCGGAGCTGCGACGCGCCGCCCTGCGTGCGAAGCGTGAAGTAGTGCCCGAGCTCCTCCGGCGTCATTTGGTTCAGCCCCGCGAGACAGCCCATGGAGCCCAGAGAGAGCATGGGAAGCGCGAGGACGGCGGCTTTGGCGAGGGCGGAGAAGCGCGCGCGACGATTTGTAACCATGGCGGAGGGTGGCCTTTCTTGAAGCGAAGAGCGTGACCTCAAAGGGGTCAGCAGGCTTTGTGCGAACGGTTTGGGAAGATCTTCCCCGGGTTCAATAGCTCTTTCGGATCAAAAACGCGCTTCACGTCGCGCTGCAAGTCGATCAGATCCGAAGACTGTTCGAGCGGCAAATATTGTGCCTTTGAAACGCCGATGCCGTGCTCGCCGCTGAGGGTGCCGCCAAGCGCAATTGTGGCCCGCATCAGCGCGTCGAGCGCTTGATCGACGGCCGGCCGTTCACAGTCGTCGTTCCACAAAAAGTTCACATGCAGGTTGCCGTCGCCGGCATGTCCGTAGGTGAGGTGGCGAACTTTGGTGCGCTCGCCGATGGCGTCGACCTGCAGCAGCAGCGCCGGGACTTTCGATCGAGGAACGACCACGTCTTCCGACAGCTTGTGGCGCGCGAGGCGCTTGGTAGCCGGCGAAAGCGCGCGGCGCGCGGCCCACAAGCGCGCGCGAGGCGCCGGGTCGGTCGCGGCTTGGAGATCGATCACGCCAGGCCCTTCGGAG
>JANXMC010000046.1 GCA_025354825.1 Myxococcales bacterium | reverse complement strand
GTCAGTGTGAAGCGCTTCATGGGGCGCGGCGCCGACGACCCCGAGACGCGACGCCTCGGCCCGTACATTTTCGTCGATCGCGAAGAGGGCGGCCCCAACGTCGTCCGCTTCCAGGTCGGCAAGCGCGTGGTCACGCCCGTTGAAGTGAGCGCCGAGATTCTCCGCGTGCTCAAGCAGCTCGCCGAAGACGAGATCACCAACGTCGGCGGTGCCGTCATCACGGTGCCGGCGTACTTCGACGACGCTCAACGCCAAGCGACGAAAGACGCGGCGCGCCTCGCCGGGCTCGACGTGTTGCGCCTGCTCAACGAGCCGACGGCGGCCGCCCTCGCGTACGGCCTCGAGAAGCGGCAGAACGGCACCTTCGCGGTCTACGATCTCGGCGGCGGCACCTTCGACATCACGATCCTGTTGCTCGACGACGGCGTCTTCCAGGTGAAGTCGACGGGCGGCGACAGCGCTCTCGGTGGCGACGATATGGACAGGGCCATCGCGCACGATCTTTTGCGCGATCTCGGCGCGACGGACGAAGCGCTGCAGACACCCGAGCTCGTTCGCGTGGTGCTCGATACCGCACGCGCGATGAAGCACGCGCTCAGCGATGCCGACGCGGTCGACGTCGAGGTCGAAGAGGTCTGCGTCGGCGCCGACCTTCGCCGCGGCGTGAAGCTCTCGTTCACCCGCGCGCGCCTCGATGAGCTCGTGGCGCCCCTCCTCGAGCGCACCGGCGCGGCGTGCAAGCGCGCACTCAAAGACGCGGGGCTCAAGGCGGCTGACATCGATGGCGTGATTCTCGTCGGCGGCTCGACGCGCGTCCCCGCAGTGCGCGCCTACGTTTCGAAGGTCTTCGGCAAAGAGCCCCTCGCCGATATCGACCCCGACCAGGTCGTCGCGCTCGGCGCCGCCGTCCAAGCCGACTTGCTCGCGGGCGTTGGCCAGCAGGAAGAGATCCTCCTGCTCGACGTCCTCCCGCTCTCCCTCGGCATCGAGGTCGGCGGCGGCGTGGTCGACAAGATCCTCACGCGGAACACGACGATCCCCACCGGCGCGCGCGCGACCTACACCACGCAGGAAGACAAGCAGACCGGCTTCGAGATCCACGTGATTCAGGGCGAACGCGAGATGGTCGTCGATGGCCGCAGCCTCGCGCGTTTCACGCTGAAGGGGATTCCGCCGCTCGCCGCGGGCGTGGCGAAGCTCGAGGTCACCTTTCGCGTCGACGCCGACGGCCTCTTAAGCGTGCACGCGAAAGAGCTCACGACGGGCCTCGAGCAGACGGTGCAGGTGAAGCCGTCCTACGGGCTCGACGACGAGACCGTCGAGCAGATGCTCTTGGACGCCCTCGACCACGGCGAAGAAGACCTCTTCATGCGTCGCATCGCGGAAGCGCGCGTCGAAGCGGGGCGCATTCTCTCGGCTACGGCGAAGGCGCTCGTGATCGACGCGGCGCTCCTTCAGGCGGGCGAGAACGAGACCATCGCAGCGGCGATGAAGCGCCTCGAAGACGCAGTAGCAGGGAGCGATCCTGCGCGCATGACGATGCTCATCGAGGCGCTCGACAGCGCGAGCAAAGAGTTCGCCGCCCGCCGAATGAACCGCGCCGTCGCCAAGGCGATCGCCGGGCGCAACGTCAACGACGTGGCCGACGACGTCGCCCATGCCCATTCCGATCACGAGCACGCCCACGCGCATGCGCGCACCCAGGCGTGACGCGCGAAAACTAAGGGACGAGTAGATGCCGAAAGTAATCTTCAGAGGGTTTGCCGAGGTCGAGGTCGCCGTTGGCTCGTCGATCCTGCAAGCTGCGCAAAAGGTCGACGCGCCCGAGGGGTACGCGTGCGGAGGCGTCTGCGGTTGCTCGACGTGCCATGTCTACGTGCACGCGGGGGCGAGCCTCTTGTCCGAGATGGAAGACGAAGAGAACGACATCATGGACAAGGCGTTCGACGTGCGCGCAAGCTCGCGCCTCGGGTGCCAAGCGAAGATCGAGCGCGACGGCGTGGTCGAAGTCGAGATCACCCGGGAGAGTCTCGAGGCGTTCGAGAACGAGCACCCCGACGCGCGCGGCAAGTTCGTGAGGCCCACCGCGGGGGCGTGAGCGGGTACTCCGCGCGCGTTACCGCAGCGCGTCCTGCCGCTCCCAGCGCGGGAGGATGAAGTCGCGCATCACGCGCGTCACGAGGTGAAGCTGCTGAATGTGATCGCGCTTCGTCTCGCCGCGGTAGCCCATGACGTGAAAGTCGCCGACGTTGGCGCGCAAAATAAGCGTACGCCCGTCGTCGTCGGGCTCTTCGGTGTACTCCCGCGTGGCCTTCACGGCGTCCATCAAAACCCCGGCGGTCTCCGTTGTGCTCGCGTAGTCGGGCGGGATGATCGACGAGTGAGTCACGACCATCGCGCGATGGCCGGCCGCGGCCTCGCGTGCGAAGGCGACGAAGGGCCCGAGAGGCTTTTCGTTGATCCGCCTGGCGGTCGTGTTGCTCGCGGCAACGAGCGCATTGGGGCTCGCGTTCGCGTTGGCCGTGCCGGCGCGCTCCTTCACGTAGTCCGTGTGCAGGCCGTCGAGGAGCACCACGGTGTCGATAAGATCGGCGTAGCGGGGCTGCCCCAAAATCTCGCGAATCGACCCGTAGCCCGCGCTCCACGCGAGAAGCGTGATGCGCCGGGGGTGCAGCTTCTCCTCGCCCGTGCGCGCGCGAAGCGCATGGGTCACTTCCGCCATCATCGCGCCGAAGCGGTCGGGCGGGCTGAGCGCATCGGAGTACGCGCCGCTGCCGACGCCGAACGTCGCGCTGACGATGACGGCGTTGACGTGGCTCGCGCGCCAGTCGCGCTCGGCCATCTGCCCCGCGTGGAAGTGGAAGATGAGATCGTACCCGCCGTCGTCGTCGTAGAACGCGCCCTTCGGCGGCAGGTATGCGCCGAAGCTCGTCGCGGCCCACGTGTCGTGCTCGGCCTCGCGGCGCGGCGCGGGGGGAGGCGGCGACGTGACGGTGGCAGGTGCGGTTGGCACGCGGGCCGTCGAGATGCCGGGTGCCTGCGCCCACGTCCCGCGCGCACCACAGCCGGCGGCACCGCTCGAAAGGGCGGCGAAGCCGGCGAGAAGCACGAGCGAGACGACGAGAGGCCGCGGTCGCAGAGCGCGCTCCCTACTCCTGCTCAGAGACGAATGCCCGGGGCGGGGAAGTGCCCGCACGCCTCTTTGACCTCGCCCGCGATCCGGGCGAGGAGCGATTCGTCCGTAGGGGCCTTCACGACCGCGTCCATCCACGTGGCCAGGCGCTCCATCTCGGGGCGACCCATTCCGCGCGACGTGACCGCCGGCGTGCCGATACGCAGACCCGACGGATCGAACGGCTTGCGCGGATCGAACGGGACGGCGTTGTAGTTGAGGACGATCCCCGCCTTGTCGAGGGCCTGCGCCGCCGGCTTGCCGGGGAGGCCCTTGTTGGTGAGATCGATGAGCAGAAGGTGGTTGTCCGTTCCGCCCGAGACCACGTCGAAGCCGCGCGAAACGAGCGCTTCGCCGAGGGCCTTCGCGTTGACGACGACCTCTTGGCAGTACGTCTTGAACGACGGCTCGAGGGCCTCTTTCGCAGCGACCGCGATGCCTGCCGTCGTGTGGTTGTGGGGGCCGCCTTGCAAGCCCGGGAAGACGGCCTTGTCGATGGCGGCAGCGTGCTCTTTTTTGCAGAAGATCATTCCGCCGCGCGGGCCGCGGAACGTCTTGTGAGTCGTCGACGTGACCACGTCGGCGATGCCGATGGGGGACGGATGAACGCCCGTCGCGACGAGCCCCGAGATGTGCGCGATGTCGGCCGCGAGCACCGCGCCGACCTCGTCGGCGATCTCACGGAACGCCTTGAAATCGAGCGTGCGCGGATAGGCCGTGGTGCCGCACCAGAGGAGCTTGGGGCGGTGCTCTTTCGCGAGCGCGCGCACTTGGTCCATGTCGATGCGGTAGTCGCTTTTGCGAACGCCGTAGGGGACGCTCTTGAAGTACTTGCCCGTGATCGAAACGGTGTGGCCGTGCGTGAGGTGGCCGCCGGCCGCGAGCGCCAAGCCCATGACGGTGTCGCCCGCGTTGCAGAACGCGAGGTACACGGCGAGGTTCGCCGGGCTGCCCGAGTAGGGCTGCACGTTGACGTGCTCGGCGCCGAAGAGCGTCTTGAGCCGCGCGATGGCGAGCTCTTCGACCTGGTCGATGACCGCTTGCCCTTCGTAGTAACGCTTGTGCGCGTACCCCTCGGAATACTTGTTCGTCAGGCACGAGCCCGACGCTTCGAGAACCGCGCGGGACGCGTAGTTTTCGCTCGCGATGAGGCGCATCGACTCGTGCTCGCGGCGGTTCTCTTCTTCGATGAGGCGCGCGATCTCCGGGTCTGCGGAGGCGAGGGCGGGGTCTTTCGTTTTTCCGTCGTTGAAAGCCATGGCGACGGTTTTACGAGAGCCGTGGTACTCAAGCAACAGAGCCCGGGCCGCCTTTTCGAACCTGCCGCCATGAAGACGCTATGAAGAGCCGTCGCACCCTCCTCGCATGGGCCGCCTTCTGCCCGCTGCTCGCTCCGTTCGCCGTGTCCGCCCCGGCCTTCGCGGCCGACGCCGTGCCCGAGCCGCCTTCCGTCGCACCTGCACCGCCTGATCGCGCCGCGGCCGCAGACAGCTGGATGACCAAACCCAACGAGCACCGCGCGGGTCTGGTGATTGGTCTAGGGCTGGGCGTCGGAATGGGCGGCGCCTACGGCTACCCCAACAAGGCTTCGCAAATAGGCGACTCGTCGTACTACGCGTCGTCGGGCATCGGTGCGGGGAGCACGATGTCGCTCTTCGTGCTCGGCGCGCTCTCCGACTATTTCAACTTCGGCTTTTTCTTCGGCGACGGCTCGTCGAAGAACGACGCGTGGAAGACGTCCACGTTCGGCATCGGCTTCCGCATCGAGGCGTTCCCGCTCTACGGCGTCGCAAAGCCGCTGCGCGACCTCGGCGTCGCCGTGCAGCTAGGGCTCGGCTCCACGAAGATCGACGCGCTCCGCGGCGCCTACCCCGGCGCCGACGGCGTTCAGTCGTACCTCGGGCTCGGCGCGTTCTACGAATGGCGCATCGCGCGCATCTTCTCGGGGCACCTCGCCGGCGGGCCGAGCGTCGACTACTCGGCTGCCCTCACGCGGTCCGTCGACAGGCACGACCTCTCCGTCGGCGGTCGCTTGGTCCTCTACACGGCCCTCTAACCAACTGGCGGCGTGGCGCGCTGTGGCTCTCGACGACCGCCTGATCCCCGAATCGCTCGGGCACTTCACCCTCGTCGAAAAGCTCGGCGAAGGGGGAATGGGCGTCGTCTACAAGGCGGTCGACCAGCGGCTTCATCGCGCTGTCGCGCTGAAGGTCCTGCGCGCCGGAGTCGCGGCGGACAGCGCTCAGCGCCAGCGGTTCTTGCGCGAAGCGCGTGCGGCCGCCGCCATCGTTCACGGCAACGTCGCCGCGATTTACGACGTTGGCGAAGACGCCGGACGCGTCTTCATCGCGATGGAGCTCGTTCCGGGGGTGACGCTCCGCGCGCTGCTCGACGCGCGAACGCTCACCCCCGGGCGAGCGGTCGCCATCGTCGCGACGGTCGCGCGCGCCCTCGACAAGGCCCACGCGCTGGGCGTCGTGCATCGCGATCTCAAGCCGGACAACGTGATGGTGACCGACGACGGCGTGGTGAAGGTCGTCGACTTCGGCGTTGCGCGGCTAAGCGACGAGCACAGCGTTGGCGCCGACCCGCGCGCGACGGGCCATCTGACGACCCTCGCCGGCGCGACGGCCGACGGGAAAATCGTCGGCACGCCCGCGTACATGGCGCCCGAGCAGGCGAGGGGAGAGCCCACGGGTCCGGGCACCGACATCTTCGCGCTCGGCGTCGTGCTCTACGAGGCGCTCACCTTCGTTCGCCCCTTCCATGCGGCCACGCTCGAAGGCTTGCTCCACGCCATCGTCTTCGATTCACCCCCGCGGGTCTCCGCGCACATGGCGTTCCCCGACGAGCGCCTCGACGCCATCGTCCTTCGATGCCTCGCGAAAGCGAGCAGCCATCGGTACGCCTCGGCGGGTGAGCTTGCGACGGCGCTCGAAGCGCTGGGCGATCTCGACAGGCAACGTGATGGTGACGGCGACGGCGCGGAGGGCAACGCCGCGGCGGCGTCCGCACCGCTTACGTCGACGCGCGCGCCGTCTACGCCCAACGGCTTCATGCAGGCGCGCCTCGCCGTCACGGCGACTCTCGCGGACGATGCCGCGGTCGCGTCGAGCACGCGCACCCCATCGCCGCGGCGGCGACGCATCCTTCTGGCGGTGGTGCTCGCATGCGCGGCGCTGGGAGCGCTCGTCGCCGTGCAGAACGTGGTGGCGCGCCGGCGCGACGCCCACGCGGCGAAGGCCCCCGCGTCCACCCGACGCTCCGTGGCGGTGCTCGGGTTCGCGAGCCGCGAGACCACGCCCGGCGCAGCTTGGTTCGGCGCCGCGCTCGACGAGCTTGTGACGCGCGAGCTTGCGACCTCGGAAGACGTCCGCACCAGCGCTCGCGACGCCGCCGCCCCGCGATCGCGGGATCTCGGTCTGGTCGCGACGTCGCCGCACAGCCCAGACGACCTTGCGCGGCTCGCGCGCGCTCTCGGCGCGGATGTGCTCGTGTCGGGCGTCTACGCGGCGGTTGGAACGGCGCCTTCGCGGCAGCTTCGCCTCGACCTTCGCGCTCAATTGCCAGACGGGACAACGGTCGCCCACGTCGAAGAGCGCGGCACCGAGAGCGACGTCGCGGGGCTTGCGCTGCGCGCGGCGAAGGCGCTGCGCGAGGGGCTCGGGCTCAAAGCCGCGACGGCTGCGGAGACCGCTATCGCGCGCGCATCGCTGCCCGGCGACAGCGTTGCCGCCGAGCTCTACGCCGAAGCGCTCGCCCGGACCGCAGCGTTCGATACGGCGGGCGCGCGTGCGCCGCTCGAAGCGCTCGTCGCGCGGGCCCCCGACTTCGCCCAAGGGCATGCGCTGTTCTCGGACGTGCTTCGAACCCTTCGCGAGCGAAAGCGCGCCGAGGAGGAAGCTGCAAAAGCGTTCGCGGCGTCGGGCCCCCTCGGGCGCGAGGAGAAGCTCCTGATCGAGGCCCGCTACTGGGCCGCAGCATCGAAGTTCGAGAAGGCGCGCGACATTTACCGTGCGCTCTACACGTTCTTTCCGGACGACCCGCGCTACGGATTGGCGCTCGCACGCGCGCAGATCTCGGCAGGGCAGTCGCAAGACGCCCTCGCGACGCTCGATGGGATGCGCCGCGCGCCCCACGCCGACGACCAACTCGCCGCCATCGACCGCTTCGAAGCGCTCGCGGCAATGAAGATGGGAGACTCGCGCCGCGCGCTCGACGCGGCCACGCGCGCTGCCGCCGAGGCGCGGGCGCGCGGCATGAAAAGCATCGAAGCGTACGCCCACGGCGAAGCCTCCGAAGCGGCCCGCAAGCTTGGCGACAACGGGCGAGCCTCCGCGGAGGACGCCGCGTCGGAGGCCCTTTTTACCGAGGTCGGCGACGCGACGGGCGTCGCGTCACGCCTGCGCCCGCGGGCGAGCCGGCTCCTCGACGAAGGGGACCCCGACGGCGCCCGCGCCCTGCTCGACCGCGCCCTCGTCATCGCGACGACCCTCGGAAACCACTACGACGCCGCGGGAGTGCTCAACATGTTGGGCCAAGTCGAGTCCTCCGTCGGCCACCTGGCGGCGGCCCGTGTCGACTACGCGGCGTCGATTGAGAAGTGGGTCGAGGCCGGCGACAAGGAAGGCCCCTTCAACGTCGAATGCAACGACGCGGTCGTCCTCTTCGAGCTCGGTGAGCTCGCGGCCGCCAAGCGTGCGTTGGAGGACGGGCTCGCGGGCCTTCGTGCCCTCGGCATGCGGAACAACGCCGCCAGCACGCAAGTGATGCTCACGCCCGTCCTCGCGGCGATGGGCGATTTCGCGGCGGCTCGCACCTCCATCGACGACGCGTTGCGCGAAGGCGCGGCCCTCGCGGAGCACGACATCGAAGCCGATGGGAAGGGCGCGCTCGGAGCACTCTTGTACGATCGCGGCGAGCTCGTCGCGGCGCGCGCGGCCCTTACCGAGGCCGTCGCGTCTCTCGATGCGGGCGGCGAGCAGGTGGGGCGCGTCGACGACGTCCTCGGCCTCGCGAGCATCGCCCGCGACGAAGGGCGCGCGAGCGACGTCGACGGGCTGCTCGCGTCCCTCGTCACGGCCGAAGGCGCGGCTGCCGACGCATCTCCCTCGAAGGCGCGCCTCACCGCCGACAGCGAAGCGCGCATCCGTGCGTTCGAGGCGTGCGTGATGCTCGCGCGGGGCGATCTCCCCCGAGCCGCGCGTGCCGTCGAGCGCGCGACCGCCCTCGCGCGAGCCACCGAGAGCGCCTTCG
>JANXMC010000043.1 GCA_025354825.1 Myxococcales bacterium | reverse complement strand
CATGACATACCTTGCACTGCTCGGTTTGCCAGAAACTCGTGTATGGGTTATCTCCTCCGCGCGTACGACGCATGGAAGAAGACCGCGCCGAAGTGATGTCGAGCGCCGCGCGCGTCCTATGCGAGCTTGCCCCTGAGGAACGCGACCGTGCGCTCCCATGCGAGCTTGGTCGCGGCTTCGTCGTAGACCTCGGGGCGCGTGTCGTTCGCGAAAGCGTGCTGCGCGTCGTACACGTGAAGCTCCATCGGCTTGCCGACGGCGGCGAGGGTGTCGCGGATCGCAAAGGCGTATTCGGGCTTCGCCCAGCTGTCGTGCTTCGCGAAATGGGCCAGAACGGGCGCCGTGATCTTCGTGTAGTCTGCATTCGACGGCACGCCGTACCAAGGGACGACGGCGTCGATGCCGTCGACGTTGCACGCCGACGCAAAGGCGAGGGCGCCGCCCATGCAGAAGCCGGTGACGCCGACCTTGCCGTTGCCACGCGGATGCGCGCGAAGAAACGCGACCGCGCCCGCGATGTCGTCCATCGCGCGGGGCCAGTCGAGGGCGGCCATCATCTTGCCGGCTTCGTCGGCCGTCTTCGCGATCGCGCCACGATAAAGATCGGGCGCGAGGGTGAGGAAGCCCTCCGCCGCGAAGCGGTCTGCGAGCGACTCGATATGATCGTTGACCCCCCACCACTCCTGCAGGAGCACGAGAGTCGGCGCGGTCGCGGAGCCGTTCGAAGTCGGCTCGGCGAGAACGCCTTCGAGAGGGGCGCCACTCTTTGCTTTCAACGCGATTCGGGTCGTCATGGTGGCCGCATCCTAGCGGCACGACGACGCGCGCGCGTCACCGTTCGAAGAGCGTTACGCGGTAGTTTTGCCGGTTCTGATCCGCAGCGCGAACCTCGACCGAGTACTCGTGCCCCTTCACGAAGGGGAGCTTCGGCGCGCTGCCCGGTGCGAGAGTCACCGTCTTGCCGTCGACGGTCACGGTTAGCGTTACCGATCCTGCATAGTCGAGGTACATCGACTGCGTCGTCGGCTTGAGCGTGAACTTCAGAAAGTCCGATTCGCTCCCCGGAAGCACCGCGCCGCAGATCGTCGGCGCGAGATCGTTCGCGAGAATCGCGTCGTCGTTCGGCTCCGCTTCGAGCGTCCCGTTCTCGACGCAGGGAATGTCGCCGCCGCCGAAATCGCCCGCGTCGACGACGGTCGGGGCGCCGGCGTCGTAGGTCGCTTGCGTCGTGGGCGGCGACGTCGTCGCGTCGGACGAAGCGCCCGCGCCGGCGTCGGCTCCCGAGCTGGTGGTGCCGGGGTCGCCCGTTCCCGGATCGGTCGTCGGCACGGTCGACGAGCCGCTCGGCGTGGTCGTCTCGAGACCCGTGTTGGCTTTCTCGACGGGCGTCCCCGAGCAGGCGGCGACGAGGGCGCAGGAGGCGAGAAGGGTGAAGCTTCGAAGCGAACGCATTCCGGCGCAGAACGCACAGTGCGGACCACGACACGATCGAATGCGGAGCGGCGAGAACGCCGAGAAAAACGCCATACCTACGGGCGTAGGGAAACTGCCCCGATGGATCGTGGGACCGCTCGCCGGGGTCGGCGGGTGGCGCGGAGCCCGCGCTTCGCGCGAGGTCGTGCGATGTGCGCGCTAAAGGAAGAACGACACGCCGACCGAGACCGACGGGTAGCCGATGCGCATGGTGAGCGCGACGCGGTTGTTGAAGTTGTAACGGCCGCCGGCGGCGAAGATCGGCGTGAGGACGTTGTCGCCCGACGTGATGCCGAGCCCCGGCTCGCCAAAGACCGACCAGTGCGTCGAGAGCCAGAAATTCCACTGCATGACGACCGGGACGATGACGTACGAGCCGCCGCGGCCGAAGAAGACGTCGGCGCCCACGCCGATGCCGACGCTGTTGTTGATGGTCGGGACGAAGCCGTCCTTCACGATGGTGAACGTGCCGCGGAAGCCGACGCCGGGATAGCCGCCGTTGTAGAACGGGCCGCCGTAGCCGACGAGACCGTGGGGCTCCGCGTCGAAGAAGTAGTGCGGGTGCTGCCCTTCGTTCTTGATGGTGCTCTCTTCGGCGTGCGCCGTGCCGGCCGACGCGAGGACGGCGGCGAGGGAGAGCGCGACAGACGCAACGAGCGCGGGCGAGAGCGAGTAGACAGCAGCGGCAGACGGCATGGCGCGCATCCTAATCGCTAGGCCGGCGGCGCGTGAAGCGTGGTCGACCTTGCGACGGCAGGGGGAACGCAGCCGCCCTGACCGCGAGCACGTGCAACGTGCCGAGGCCTCCGACAACCGCAGCCGGAACGACGCTCAGCCACGGGGCGATCGTCGCGGCCGTCATGGGCGCCGCGTGCTCGCGAGGAGGGCGCGGAGGCGAGGCGTGATCTCGGCGACCGCGCCTTCCCCTTTGATCGACCCTTCGATCTGGCGACCGGAGGCGCGACCGTCGGCGGTCGGTGCGGCGAAGAGGGGAATCAAATCGGACGAATAGCCCGCTGCGCGCAGAGCGTCGCCGTCGCGATCGGCATCGAGCTCGAGGAGCGTGAGCGTGGGGAACGCCGTGTCGAGCTGCCCGGCGTCGAGCGCTTGGTGAAACCTTTGGCACGGCTCGCACCACGTGGCGCCGACGTAGACGAGCACCTCGCGCCCTTCGCCGCGGGCCGTGGCAAGCTCGCGACGAACGGCGTCTGCAACGTCCGCCACCGGGGCGGGGGGCGCGCCCGCGTGGACGAACCGCGGCTGGCTCGGTGGAGGCGCGGGCGACGCCTGCGATTTGCACCCCAGCGCTCCCACCGCGAGGCCGACGAGACAGGCGAGAGCTACGGGTGCGGTTGACATGTCAACCCGCCCGTCACGACGGCGGCGTGAGCCCGTCGGGTCGCTCGATGCCGACGAGCTTGTAGCCGCGGGCGCCGCCGAGATCGTACAGGTGCGCGCGGAGAAGGCCGTGGGCGTGGCCGTTCTCGATGTCGACGACGACGTACCGCTCGGCCGAGTCGGGGGGCTCGCTCGCCGCGACGTTGGCGTGCGTGAGCGGGACGCAGACGCCGCCGTCTGCCGATGCCGTCGGGGCGGGGCGCTGCGCGACGGCGTAGCGCGGGCCTGTGTACTCCGTCGCCGCGTAGTGAAACTCCGACGCGCCGAAGACCTTGGTCTTGCGTGCGAGGTCGGTGGCGCAAAGGGTATCGCCGTCGACGCGAACGTCGGCGAGGGGCGACAGACGATCCAAGTAGCGGCGCAGAATGATGTCGCGTCGCTCCATGAGATGATGCTCTAGGAACGCCGAATGTTTCGGCTGCGTGTAGTCGCCCACACGAACGGCGGCGGCTACGTGCTCGGGCGTGAAGCGCGCGATGATGCGTGCCATCCACGCGCCATCGCGCTCGCTCATGCGACCGAAGGCCGGGTTCGGGTAGCCCCCCCGCCACATCTCGGGGTCGAAGTCGCGCGAGTGGAAGTAGCCGAAGATGTCGCCGTCCTTCGAGCGCTGCGCGTGCTCCCACGGGCGGCTCGGGATGCCGAGGGTCACGAAGTCTTCGAGCAGGTACGGGATGTCGAGGTAGTACGAAAAACCGAGCCGGCGAGAGATCTGATCCCAGTTCCACACGCTGCCGAAGCAGTCGCCCAGGTCGATGTACCAGTGCTGAAAGTGGCCAGGCGACGAGTCGGGATCCTTCGGGTCGTCGGCCATCCACGTGATCATGCTGTTCTGCTCGCGCGAGTCGAAGTGGTTCAACCAGGCGGCGAAGAGGCGCGCGCCGCGGAGTTCACGGCGGTCTTCGTGGCGGATGATGTCGTTGGAGTCGTCGTTGCGGACGCCCGCGTACGTGAACGGGCCGACGGTGCGGCCGGGGAGCCAGCGCGACGCGGTCAGGCGTACGAGCTCTTCACCGCCGGGCGTTGCCGGCGGTCGCTTCGATGCGCTGTCGAAGACGGCCTGGAGCGCCTTCTCGTCGAAGTCTTTTGCGACGCCCGAGTTGTCGGTCACGCGCAGTCCGGGCTTGAGCTTGAGGAGCGAGCGCCGCACGTAGACGACCGAGTCGCACGGCGCGAAGAAGCCCGCGGCGTAGTAAAGCCGCGCGGCGATGGAGGCGGCGCCGGTCGCGCGTTCGGGCTCGGGCTTGGGGTCGGCTTTGAGCATGAACTTGCCGACCCCCTCGACCTTCACGCGGAAGCCGGGGTTCGCGCCGTTGGGCTTGCCCATGTCGATGAGCCACGAGCCGTCGGCGTCGCTGGGGTCGAGCACCTTGTCGTCGCAGGAGCCGAGGGCCGCTTCGTCTGGCGACATGGGCTTCGCGCCGATTCGACCTGTGAACCAGCTCGAGTCGGGCACCTCGTCGAAGCTGTTGACGTTGGCGGCCTCGCCCGCCGGATCGACCGCAAAAAAGCGCGTAATCGGCCTAAAAATCGTGTTGTCGGCGGCATCCCACGCGAAGGACGACTCGTACTCTTCCGGGATGCAGACGTTGTGTTTCGGGTCTTTCGGATCGGGTTTGCACGGGAACGAGATCGGGCTCACGTCGTTGTCGACGGTGAGTGGATCGCGCAGCGGGAAGCGGCGAATGTTGGAGCCGCAACCCGTCGCGAAGCTGGCGAGCGACGCGAACGCCGCGAGCGAGATGAGCGAGGCGGGAGAGACGAGAGAGCGAGCAGGCGAGGAGGTCGTGAGGCGGCGTCCCATGGCGATGTGCTCGGGAGCCTAACCGAGGTGCCGTCAGGTGCGCGGCCGCTTGCGACGGCGCGTGACGATTCCGAGCGCAAGGCCGAACAGGCCCGCCACGAAGGGGCCGCCGCCGGCGCCGCGATCGGGGGCGCTCGAGCACCCTCCGGCGGTCGATGCGAACGCCGGCCGCGAGCTCGAGGTGCCGCTCCCGGGCGCTTCCCTCGCACCGCCGGCGGACGAGGCGGCGTCGCGGCCGCCCGCGTCGGCGGTGGAGCCGCCGGAGGTCACCGGGATCGCTTCGACCGGTCCGCCCGTCTCTTCAATGGGCGCGCCGCCGGCGGCCGCGAACGCCGTCTTGAAGAGGTCGTCGAAGCCGGCCGGCGAGGTGTAGACGAGGCCGTTGGGCGATGAGCAGTCGCTCCCGCGGGACACGACGCCAATGACCGCGCCTGTCTTTTCGCTGATCGCGGGTCCGCCCGAGTCGCCTTCGCAAGCCCCTTGCGAGACCTCGATTTCGCGGGATCCAAGCGCCGTATTGCTCGTCGTGACCTTGGAACCCTTGTTGAGCACCTTCACGCCCGCGCGGCGCAGGCGCGTTCCTATCGGCTTGCCGATGTCGTTCTGCCCGAAGCCGACCGCGCGAAACGTTTCGCCAACGACGGCGCCGTTGGCGCGACGAATCGCGAGCGGCTGTACCGACGTGATCGGAGTCGCGAGCACGATGAGCGAGACGTCCTGGTTGCAAAGGACGGTCGAGGTCGGATGAAAAACGGTCTTGCCGACGGAGGCGGCCGCGGCGCTCGGATCGG
>JANXMC010000015.1 GCA_025354825.1 Myxococcales bacterium | reverse complement strand
TCGTCGCCATCGACGCGACGGCGCATTCGTTCGATCCAACGAACACGCTGTCTAACGTATCGCTGCTGTTCAACCGCGCGAGCCCTTCGGCGTACTTGCGCGGGCGCGGCGGGGTCACGAACCAAGCGCTCCACTTCGTGCGCCACCTGGAGCGAATCGGTGTTCCGGTCGTTAACGGGAGCAAGGTCTACGAGCTTGAAATCTCGAAAGCCTACCAACTCGAGCTCTTGGCCGGCCTTGGGATACGCGCGCCGCGATCACGCGTCATTGGCGCACAGCTTGGAGCGAAGAGCGCGGCCGACGGGCTACGGGCACCCCTGCTCGTGAAGGCCAACGTCGGCGGAAGCGGTGCCGGCATCGTGCAATACGCATCGGCGAGCTCTCTCGGCGACGCCGCATCTCGCAGTGAGCTCGACTTGGGTCCCGACGGAACGGCGCTGGTGCAGGAGCTGGCGCCGTTGCGCGGCGGCTTCATCTCTCGCGTGGAGCTCCTCGGCGGCAAAGTCCTGTACGGCATTCGCGTTTACCCGCCCGATGGCGGCTCCTTCAACCTATGCCCCGCCGACGTATGCCAAACAACGTCGGGCGAATCGCTCGCCCGCAGCGCCTGCGCGCTCGATGCGCCGAAGAACGGAATGCGCGTGGAGGCGTTTACGCCGTCACCCGAGATCGTCGACATCGCGGAGCGCATCGCGCGCGCCTGCAGTCTCGATGTCGGCGGCATTGAGTACCTTATCGACGACCGCGACGGCGAGACGTACGTCTACGACATCAATGCGCTCTCGAACTTCGTGGCCGACGCCCCCCGCGTCGTCGGTTTCGATCCGTTCGAGCGCCTCGTCGATTACCTTCTCGCGCGCGCCGAAGGTGGGAAGTGATGCGCTACGGATATTGGCTTCCTGTATTCGGAGGTTGGCTACGCAATGTCGACGACGAGCACATGGAGGCATCGTGGGCCTACGCATCGCGGCTCGCGCGGCGAAGCGAGGAGTTGGGATTCGACCTCACGCTCATCGCCGAGCTCTTTCTAAACGACATCAAGAGCGTGGCAGGGCCGACGTTGGACGCGTGGTCCACAGCCGCAGCGCTCGCAGCCGTCACGACGCGGCTTGAGCTCATGGTCGCGGTGCGCCCCACCTTTCACAACCCTGCGATCCTCGCCAAGCAGGCCGCGAACATCGATCGCATCTCCCAGGGTCGCCTCTCGCTGAACGTTGTGTCGTCGTGGTGGAAGGACGAGGCGCGACGCTTCGGTGTGAAGTTCGACGAGCACGACGACCGCTACGCGCGCACCGAGGAGTGGCTGCGCGTTGTCGATGGAGCTTGGAAGCACGCGACGTTCTCGTTCAAGGGTGCCTACTACGACGTCGACGAGCTGGTTGTAGAACCCAAGCCTCTCCGAGCGCCACGCCCCGTGATTTACGCCGGTGGCGAGTCCGAGACGGCAAAGTCCCTCATCGCGCGGACGTGCGACGCATACGTAATGCACGGCGACCCGCCCGACGTCATCGGTGCCCGCGTCGCGGACATGATCCGGCGTCGCGATGCCTTAGGCCTTCCGCCGATGACGTTCGGCGTCGCGGCGTACGCGATCGTTCGCGGGAGCGAGGCCGAGGCACGCCAAGAGGTCGCGCGGATCACGAACGTGAGCGTCGGGTCGCCCGGGTACCGGAACTACAAAGACTGGATAGAGAACACTCGACTCGAAAAACCGGTATCGCTCGAGGAGTACTCCGTCTCGAACCGGGGGCTGCGAGCGGGGCTTGTCGGCACGCCCGAGCAGGTGCAGGAGCGTGTCTACGCATTCGAGCGCGCGGGCGTATCGCTTCTGCTGCTCCAATGCAGCCCGCAGCTCGAAGAGATGGAGCGTTTTGGAGAGCAGGTGATTCGAAGGCCCGCTGCCAGCGCGCTCCCATCCCAACGAGCGGCACCGAACGCGCAGATATGAAGGTTCGGCGAGCGCGTCACCCGGCGGGGAGCGACTTGCGCATCGGCCGTTCCACCACGCCAGGGTGAGTCTCTTCGACGGTACCTTCGAGCACATACCCGGCGCGCGTGTATAGCCGGCTCGCCGCGAGCGCCCTATCGCTGACAGAAAGCTCCACGACGTGGCCCCCCGCTACGCGCGCGAAATTCTCCGCCGTCGCCAGCAGCCCTGTGGCGACGCCGCGCTGACGCGCTTCGGGAGCGATCCACATTGAGAAAATTCCAAACACATCGGCGCGAGCCGCCTCGCGCGCCGTCCGTACGAGACCCACTGGAAGCTCCTCGACGAACGCGAAAAAAATCGCGGTGTCGTCGCCCGCCGCATACTCCTCCGCTCGCGCTTTCCAGTAAGCCTCGGGGAAGGCGACCTCCCGGCTGTACGTGGAACCGAACGAAAGCGGATCGCTAGACAGGGCGCGAAGTCGCAGCCCTCTCAGAATCGACCCTTCCTCCGCTTGGAGACGACGGATCATCTGTCGCACCGTAAACCTCCCTCGAGCGTCTGAGCTGCAAGACTTCGGCGCAAGCCGTGGCTGAAGAATTCACCTGGGGGCACGGTAGAGGACGTTCTCCTCCGACGACTTCGGCGCGACCCAATAGACGAAGCGCGCGTCCACTTCGAAGAGGGCCGTCGTGGGGAGGCCGGGAACCAGGACGTTGGGCGACGAGCATCCGCTCATGGGGCAGGTGACGAGCCCCTTCTCACCTATCCAATAGAGGGAGTCGCCGGCCGAAAGTATCTTGATGACCGGCACGCTTTCGGCGGCGAGCGGCGCGGCGCTGGGCGCGCAGCCGCCGTTCATTGGGCAGACGTGAATGCCCGCTTTGTCGGCGTAGAACACGCGGGTGCCGTCGTTGGCGACGGCGGTGGCGGCCGACGGCGTCGTGACCAGCGGCGAAGGCGTGACGCCGCATCCGGCGCCACTCGAGAGCGTCGTGCCGTTTTGAAAGGCAAACGCGCCACCACCGGACGTGAACGTCGTGACCGCCGCGAGGTTCGCGAAGCAGACGCTGTCGGTGGCCCCCGTGCCCGTCGGGTCCAAACGGTTCACGGCGAACGGTGACGCCTGACCCGCGAGATAGTAGACGCGACGGGTCGACGGGTCCGTCGTGAGGGGACCGCACGCGCCCGGCCGGACGGCGGTCGTCTCGATGGGGTCCTCGACGTTCGCCGAAGGGACCGCATGCGAGACCCCGCACTCCGCGATCGCGCTGGTCATCGACGCGTAGGCGCCGTCGGCGCCGTCCCACGTCAACGAGAGCACGGTTCCAACTCTCCCTGCCGGCGGTTGCTTCGCGGCGGAGCCGGGGTTTGCGAGCGGCGCCGCCACGATGATGTACCCCGCGAAACCCGAGGGGGCGACGGCGCTGAACGCGATGAACGCGCGATCGCGAAGCGCACCGGTCAACACGATCGCCTGCGGCGTGCCCGCGGGCAAGCTCGTGACGACGTTCGGGCCGCACACGCCATGGGAGCACCCGTGCAACGGCTCGCACGTGTGACCGCACGCGCCGCAGTTCGGGCTGTCGTCCTCGAGAACCGATACGCATCCGAGGCCGACGCCTTTGCACTCGCCTGTCCCGGTGGGGCACTGGCACGTCCCCGTCGGGCAGACGTACGGTGCGTCGCAGCGGCTGCAGGCGAGGCCGCCGACGTTGCACTGAATCGCCGACGGGCTCCGCACGCAGGTCGTCGCGTCGCTGCAGCAGCCGTCGGCGCACGAGGTCGCGTCGCATTTGACGAGGCATGCGCCGCTTTTACAGACCTTGCGACCGTCGGTGCTGCAGACGGCGCCGTCGTCCGCGGCGCGCGCCGTTGCGACGCACGTGTCCTTGCCGTCGACGCACGCGAGGGCGCCCACGCGGCAATCCGCCGTCACGCACGGGCCCGATGCGACGCACGCGTCGACTTCCGCGTCGCGGGGCACGGTCGCGTCGGTCGCGTCGGCCGCGTCTGCCGCGCTGCCGGCTTCGGCCGTCGCCCCCGCATCGGCGACGGAAACGTTGACGCTAACTTCAAAGGTTCCGAGAAGACTGGTGCACGCGGCGAGCGAAAGCAGGGCGAACGGGGGAAAGGCGAGAAGCCATGGAGAGCGACGCATGCACCCTCCTAGCAGTCCGGAGGGAGCTTGGCGTGTGATGCAATTGGACGACGACGAGGAAAAGGCCGAGGCACACCCTAGACGGACGATAAGACGCTCAGCCTCACGCCCCCCGCACATTGCGTGTCATCAACTCTGCCAAGTGCTCTGTCGCCGCGCCGCCGTGGCCTGCTCGGGCGACGATGCAGGCGACGTCGGGCAGCTCCGGAAGCACGCCTTGCGGTATCGGGTCGAGCTCGCGGGGGCCTTGAAAAAGCGGTGATCGCGCCATGACGCCGAGGCGTGCCTTCACAGCGGCGCGCAGGGTCGAGAGGTTCGGCGTCTCGACGGCGATTCCGTAGCGAAGGCCCGCGGCGTCAAGCGCGGTGATCGCGGCCTCGCGGAAGCGGCACGGCGCCTCGAGCACGGCAAGCGGGATGACCGGAAGCTCGGCGAGGGCGCGGTCGCCATACCAGACCGTCGGCGTCGTTCGGACGGATCGCAAATCGCCCACGGCCCCGAAGCCGACGGCGACGTCGATCTGGCGCCGCTCGACGAGGCCCAAGAGCTCCGAGGTCCCCGCGACGCGCGCGTAGATCTGCGTTTCCGCGTGGAGCTTTGCAAAGTTCGCAAGAACTCCCGTGAAGAGCGCGTCGGCGAAGTCTTGCACCATGCCGACGCGAATCGGCTCGATGAAGCGGGCATAGTCGAGCAGCACGTCGCCCGCCGGCGTGAGCGCGAGGCGCCGCCCATCGCGCGTGAAGAGAGGCTGCGCGACGAGCTCTTCGAGCCTTCGTATCTGCAGGCTCAACGCCGACTGCGTGACGAAGACTGCGACGTCGCGCTCAACATCGACCCCGTGTCGACGATGGCGACGAAGCTTCGAGCAGGTTCGTTGGCAGGTTCACCGCCATGGGCAGCTCCTCGCGCGCGCCTTCAAAAGTTGCCGGCGAGCCTCGCGTAGTAGAAGCCGCCGGAGAGGCCTATGGGCGAGAAGACTCCGTAGGCGCCCGAGCCGTCGATGGCCGAGACGGGCCCCTTCTTCGAGGGGTAAACATCGAAGAGATTGTTGGCCCCGACCGCGAGAGAGACATGGTCCGTGAGGTCGACCGCGACGTCGGCGTCGGTGATCCACTTGGCGTCGTAGACGATGTCGAACCCGGCGGTGTTCGATGCCGACGGCCTTTCGCGCGTCACGCGGGCGGGAACGTCCCTCGCCGAGAGCCTCGGCCGCTAGGCGCTCTCCGGCCCGACGGCGGCCGTCAGCCGGCGCACGACGGCCACCAGCGCGTGGGCATCGACGGGCTTGGTGAGGTGCTCATGAAACCCAGCGCGGCGCGCCTGCGCGGCGTCTTCGGCGCGGGCGTAGGCCGTCAGCGCCACCGCGGGAATGGGGGCGCCCGCTTCGTTGGCGCGTAACGTTCGCACGAACGCATAGCCATCCATTTCCGGCATTCCGATATCGCTTATCACGGCATCGAAGTGCGATGTGCGCGCCGCATCGAGGGCCTGCTTGGCGGAGCTTACGGCGGTGACCCTCGCCCCCGCGCTCTCGAGGACGACGCGGAGAAGATCGAGGGAGTCGGCGTCGTCATCGACGATGAGAAGGCGAAGATCGCCGAGCGCGCGCGCACCGGTGCTCATCGGCGTGTCGGAGCCGGAGGCGCTCTCTTCGTGCTCGACCTCGGGCATCACGACGGCGTGAATCGGGAGAGTGACGGTGAACGTTGCCCCGAGGCCTACGCCTCCGCTCGCCGCGGCCACCGTTCCCCCGTGCGACTCGGTGAGGTGGCGGACGATGGCGAGGCCGAGGCCGAGGCCGCCTTGAGCGCGTGTGCTGGTGCCGTCGATCTGCCGAAAGCTCTCGAAGACGAAGGGGAGATGGGCGTCGGCGATGCCGGCCCCGGTGTCTTCCACGACGATGTGCACGAACGAGTCTTTCCGTTCTGCGATGACGATCACGCGCCCGCGCACGGGGGTGAACTTCACCGCGTTGCTGAGAAGATTCCAAACGATCTGCTGAAGGCGATCGGCGTCGGCCATGATGCTGCCAAGGTTCGGCTCGACGTTCACGCCGAGGGAGACCCCTTTCGCGTCGGCGGCCTGCTTCACGACGTCGACGGCCGCGTGAACGACGGCGGCGATGTCTGTCTTGCGCACCGTGAGGCGCAGCTTGCCGCTGATGATTCGCGAGACGTCGAGGAGATCGCTTATGAGGCGCGACTGCGCGCGCGCATTCCGCTCGATGACCGTGAGGCCACGTTCGACTTTTGCGGTATCGGCCGTATTGTTTCGCAGCATCGTCGCCCAGCCCAACATGGCATTGAGCGGCGTGCGCAGCTCGTGGCTCATCGTCGCGAGGAACTCGTCTTTCGCGCGGCTCACGCGCTCGGCCTCGTCGAGGGCGCGCGTGCGCGCGGCGGTCGCTTCTTTGAGCGCTTGAATGTCGACGACGGCGCCCAAGACGCGCGCGACGCCGTCGTCGTCGTAGTCGAGCTGGGTCGTGAGCCGCGCCCAGCGCACGTCGCCACCCGGTTGAAGAAGACGAAGCTCGACCTCCATCGTCTCGGCTCGGGCGGCAGCAGCCGAGCGAAACGCCTCCCAACCGCGTTCGCGATCGTCCACGGCGAGGGCCTCTGTCCAGGCTTGGGGGCTTGGCGCGATAGAGCCGGGCTCAATGCCCATCAGCCGGTAAATCTCGGGCGACCAGGTGACCCGACCGGCCGCCACGTCCCATTCGAAAATACCGATCATTGCCGCGCGCTGGGCGGCGTGAAGGCGCTGCGTGGTGAGCGAGAGCTCGGCTGCGAGCGCCTCGGCACGGCGCCTCTCGTGGCGGAGATCGTCGACGTCGGTATTCGTTCCAAACCAACGAACGATGTGCCCTCCCGCGTCGCGAAGAGGGATTGCGCGCGTGAGAAACCAGCGAAACACGCCATCTCGACGGCGGAGCGGGAGCTCGAGCTCGAAGATCTCACCTGTCCCGAGCGAGTGCTTCCAGCGCGCGACAATCTCGGGGAGCAGGGCCGGGTCGTGAATGGCGCCGCAGCCCCAACCTTCGACGTCTTCAGTCGAAGTACCGGTGTAGTCGTACCAACGCTGATTGTAGAAATCGATATGCCCTTCGGGCGTCGCGTTCCAGGCAAGCTCGGGCAAATTGTCGACGAGCTGTTTCGCTTGGCTTTCGCTCGTCTCGGCGCGAAGCAGGGCGCGCTCGAGGGCGTGGCGCGCGAGCACCTGCTCGGTGACGAGAAACGCGCTCGCCAGAATGCCTTCGACGGTCCCGTCGGCCGCGCGCAGCGGCGCGTAGACGAAGTTGCAATACACCTCCTCGATGGCGCCGCCCGGCCCCGTGGGCAATCGCACAAGCTCTTCGCGCCCTTCGTAGGGGATACCGGTCGTGAAGACGCCATCGAGATAGCCGATGAACGGTTGACCGCGAAGCTCCGGAATGCCCTCTTCGAGCGGGAGACCGACGATCTCCGGCGGTTTGCCCCAAGCACGCAAAATCTCGGGGTTTGCGAGCTCGATCCTGTGATGTCGGCCGCGAAAGACCGCCACCAGAAACGGCGCCTGCATGAAGTGGCGATAAGCGTTCGCCCACTTGTCTTCGTCGTCTTTACGCCTGTCGATTCGGGCGAGGGCGGCGTCGGTCGTCTCGGCCAGGCGGTGGAGATACTCGCGATACGCGTCGTCGAAGGGCAGTCGTGGACTAAGCCCGAAGACGATATGCCCACGAGCGTCGTGATTGCCCACAATGGACATGGCGATCGCCGTCGTCGCGGCCTCGGGCCAAGGGCCACCCGGGAGCGGGCTCGAAAGCGCGTCGGCTGCGAAGTCGAACGGCTCGCGCGTGGGCGCGTGCGACAGGCGCTCGCGGCACGCCGCGTCGACCGCGTGCAAGAGCGAGCCTGAGAGGCCTATCGCAGTGGCGAGGCGAAGGGCGCTCGCGCCGCCTGACGCGTTCGTCGTGGCGAGATAAAGCAGTGCAAAAGGGGTATCGGCGGGCGCGTCGGCGACGACGCTTGCGAGAGATCGAGCGACCCCTTCGACCGAGGCTGCGGCGAGGCTCGTGCGCGCAAGCGTCTGCGTCGCCAGGGCGCGCCGGTCGGCGAGGACGCGGCCCGTCGTCTCGGTACAGACCACGAGCGTCCCCGCGACAGAGCCGGATTCACCCCAGACTGGGGAATAACCGTAGGTCCAATGCACCTCTTCGATACGGCCGTTGCGCCACGTGGGGACGAGCTGGTCGACGTTCCAACTCGCCTCCGCGGCGGCCATCACACCGTGAATTTGCGGATAGATGATAGGCCAGATCTCTTGCCAACAGTCTTCGCCGCGCTGGCCCATGGCAGCGGGGTGCTTGCCAATACCGAATGTTGGCGCGTAGGCGTCGTTGTAGATTTGAATGAGCTCGGCGCCCCACCAGAGAAACATCGGATGGCGCGAGTGGAGAACTGTGGCGACCGTTGTTTTTAGGCTCTGGGGCCACGAGGCGATGGGGCCGAGAGGCGTCGCGCTCCAGTCGAGAGCGCGCACCAGGGCGCCGGCCTCGCCCCCACCGGCGAGCCACGGTGCAGAGAGCGCCTCGTCGAGATCGCGATTCACGGTCTCGTTATGGCACGCGCGCCTAGGCCATCAAAGGAGCGAAGCGCGTGCGAGACGCGGTTCACCGCAGGACGGCGACGCCCTGCGGTCGCACACCCGTGGGAAGGTTGAGCTTCACATCGGGCACGGTCTCGGTGAGCTTGCCGTCCGTCGCGACAGTGAGAACGTGGAGGACGTTTCCGGCCGTTATGCTCAAATCGGGATTGGTATTTTGGCTGAGCACGAAAAGGTACTTCCCATCGGGCGAGAGGCTCTCTTCGTAGGTTTCGCTGGTTGGCGAGCTCATTGCGCCAGCGTCGTAGTCGGGCCCCTTGTCCGCGAGAACGAGGTGCTGAATCTCCGTCGGCGCGAGCGGCGCCGACGTATCGAGAACAGAGACCGAATTGGTCGCGGTATCCGTTACGTAGGCGCGGCTCCCCGCTTGGTTCATCCGAATCCAGCACGGCGCGGCACCCGAGACCGCCGTGTTCGCCACATAGGTGAGAGCCCCTGTCGCATCGTAGGTATAGACGCCAATCTGCTTTCGCACGACGAAGCCGACGTAAAGGATCTTTTGTGCCGGATGGAGCGCGAGGCCGAGGGCGAGGGGCGTCCCCTCGGGCATTCCGCCCGGCACCACGGGGATCGCCATGGGCGTCCCCGCCGCCGGCGTGAGCGCGCCGTTCGCACCGATGGCGAAGGCGCGGAGTGGCCCTTTCGAATTTGCGAGAGGCGCCATGAAGTCGAGACCAAAGAGGAGCTTCGCGTCGGGCGTTGCCAGCGCAAGTTGCGGCGATTTCCCTGCGGGAACGAGCGCTCCGGGCGTGCCTAGGGCGCCGTTCGCCGCGAGCGGGATTCCCACATAGCCGGGCGTGCCGACCCCCGGTTGCGCCGGATCCTGCGCCTGATTGACGACGAAAATCTGATCGCCCGCGAGGCCGACGCTAATTGGATTGATGCCGCCCGAGGGGAACGGCGACCCCGCGATGGGTACGAGAGCGCCGTCGTCGTGGACATCGAACACGGCAATCGTGTTCGACCCGGCATTCACGGCGAAGAGGTGCTTTTTGTCGGGCGAAAGAACGATTTGTTGATCACCGTCGTCGGGGCCGAGAGCCTGCGTTGGATTGCCAACGCCCGTTCCGCCTGTGAGGAACGGGCTCCCCGCGAGCGGCGTGAGAGAGCCGTCGTCGCCTTGGACGAAGGCGAGCACGGAGTTGCCATTGGCGGCGATCGCATTCGATTCGACATAGACGACGCGGCGCGCGGCCGTCGTGCTCGTGTCGCCGAGGCTCGAATCGGGCGTGCCCGTATCGGCGGCCGTGCCTGCATCCGCCTGCGCATCGATGCGCTCGCCACTGTCGACGGGAATGCTGGCGTCCTTCGTCGGCGTCGTCGTCGGCGTCGGCAGAGGCACGACCTCATCGTCGCTGCACGCGACCACGGCGAGGAGCGCCGCCGAGATTCCGAAAACTACGCCCGCGCCACGAAGAGCATTTCTCATGGACACCCTACGACGGGGCCTGACGCGGGTTTCGGTGGGGTGTCGATTTAGATCGTCTCTGCCGCAATGGGCTTTGCCTCGACCGCAGCGACCGCAACCGCGTCCCCCTCGAGGCGCTGGCGCTTACGCAGCGTAGGAAATATCGTCATCCAAATACCGACGACCACGAGAGTGCCTATTCCGCCGATGAGCGTCGCGTTCATCGCACCGAGCCAGGCCGCGAGCATTCCCGATTCGAGCTCACCGAGTTGGTTCGACGTATTGATGAAGATGGCATTCACCGCGCTCACGCGGCCGCGCATGTCGTCGGGCGTGTCGAGCTGCACGAGCGCTCCGCGGATCACCATGCTGACCATGTCGAACGCGCCGAGCGCGAAGAGCGCAGCGAGCGACAGCCACACGGACGTCGAGAGCGCGAAGACGATGGTGGCGAGCCCAAAGCCGGCGACGGAGAAGTACATCACGAGGCCCACGTGGCGCTTGAGCGTGTGGCGCGTGAGCCAGAGCGACATCAAGAGCGCGCCCGCGGCCGGCGCGGCGCGCAAGAGGCCGAGACCCCAGGCCCCCGTGTGCAAAATGTCGCGTGCGAAGACCGGCAAGAGTGCGGTCGCGCCGCCTAGCAACACGGCGAAAAGATCGAGGGAAATGACGCCGAGAACGTCGGGCCGCTTGCGAATGAAGTCGACCCCCGCGAAGACGGTCTTGATCGTCGCCGGCTCGCGCCTCGTGGGAGCTTGGGCATAGCGAAGCGTCGCCATGAGGACGACGGAGACGACATAGAGCGCCGTCGCCGTCGCATACACGACGCCTGGCCCGGCGACGTAGAGGAAGCCGCCCACGGCGGGCCCCATAATCATCGCCGCCTGCCCGGCGGAGCCGTTCGCCGCCATCGCCCGCGGCAGGATGCGCGCGGGGACGAGCGACGGGAGCATCGACTGCATTGCCGGAAATTCGAACGACTTGGCAATGCCGATCACGAAGACGACGGCCAGAATGCCAACTTCGTTGATGCCGCTCGTAAACGTGAGGGCCGTGAGCGCAACGAGGGCGATGCTCTCGACCAACTGCCCGTAAAGCACGATGCGGCGTCGCTCGAGCTGATCGGCGACGTGGCCGGCGGGGAGCGCCAAGAGCAGTGACGGGATGAACTGAACAAGGCCGATGAGGCCGAGGTCGAGCGCGCGCCCCGTGATGGCGTAAATCTGCCAACCCACGGCGACCGAAAGCATCTGAAAGCCGAAGCCCGAGGCGATTCCCGCAAACCAGAACGCGACGAACGCGCGGTGGCCGAGGAGCGAATCGGCCGGCTTCTCAGACTCCGTAAACATGGCGCGACTCTAGCCGAGATCGCGCGGCCGTCGCGTTACCGCAGTGCGACTTCCCCCGTGTCGGCATCTTCATCAGGGCAATCGCGTGCACGGTTGCGAGCGCCTTTCTCACGAGCTCGCACGCCGGCTGCGCACCCACGCCGGTGCTATTTGCCAATACCGACAACGTCGCCCCACGAGCTCCAGATGTGAACGCGGAGGCGAGGCTCGAGGGGAACGTCGTCGGTGCGACGGGAGAACCTATCCGCGGCGCGCTCGAGTGTCGGATTTTCGTTTGGCGAAGCGTCGTTCCTCGCGCTCGACTGGACGCACGGCCCCCATGCGCCGGAGGCGAACCAGATTGTCCCGTTTCGCGTTGGGCCCGCCCCTTCCGACTCTGTCGACGGCGTGCTTGGCCTCGCGCACCAAGCGGCGGTCCTCGTCGATCTGCGCTCCGCGCCCGCGCAGCGCAAGGACGTCGTCGACACCTGGCTTCGGTCGCCCCAAAAGATGCACACGGTGCGCGGTTTCTACGACGGCGAGCGCGCCTTCGAAACGGTCGCCGCCTCCAAGGCGTTCGACGCGCTCCTCTACGTAAATCGGATATCGCCCATTCACCGCCTGAAGGCCACGCCCTGAACGGGAACGCGGCACGCGACAAGCCGCACGCGGCCGCGGGTGGATCTCCGATCCACCGCCTCGCCGCGAACTTGCCATTGGCGACATGTAGGCGACTCCCAAATACGCTCCGCGCGTCTCGCTGCAACGGGATAGTATGGCGGGCGCGGTCACGGGTCGTCTGGCTCGAACGGTGCACCGCGAAGGGACAATGCAGGAAGCGGTCGCCTACTCCACGCTCGCCCTCACGGTCACGCTGGCCGTATCGCGCCCGTCGATGGGGCTTCGCGGCTTTCGCGTCACTCCCGGAATGGCGGCCCTCGTGGGCGTCGCGCTCCTCGTGGTCGCCGGCCTCCTTCGCATCGACGACCTCGTCGCGTCGGCGCAAATCCAGTGGCGCCCGCTCCTCGCGCTCACCTGCATCATGGTCACCACCGGCGTCGTCGAAGAAGTCGGCGCCTTCGAGCGCATCGCCGCGCGCATCGAGTCCCACGCGCGACGCACCTCGGCGACCCACGCGTTCACCCTCGTGTTCTGGGTGAGCGTCGTCACGCCGTCGCTCCTCAACAACGACGCGGCGATTCTTCTTCTCACGCCCCTCGTCGTCGCGCTCACGCGGCGGCTCTATCCGGGCAAACCGAAGGTCACCGAGGCGTTCGCCTTCGCCGTCTTCCTCGCCCCTGGCGTCGCGCCGTTCGTCATCTCGAATCCGATGAACATGATCGTCGCCGAGTTCGCGGGCATCGGCTTCAACGCCTACGCCCTGGTGATGGTGCCGATATCCATCGCCGGCGCGCTGCTCACGTATGCCGTTTTGCGTGGCCACTTCCGAAAGCTCCTCGCGGGCGCGACCAGCGAGGCGCGCGACGTCACCGTCCCGAAGGCTCACCGCGCCGAGGGGCCCGCCGTGGCGCTGCTACTCGCCGTATTTTTCGCCTATCCCGTGATGGCGTCGCTCGGCGCCCCCATTTGGGTCGTCTCGGTGGCAGGCGCGCTGGGCGCGCTCGGCCTCGCCCTCAAATACCAAGTTGCCTCGCCGCGAAAAGTCCTCGGACACGTCTCGCCAGATATTCTCGTTTTCTTGTGGGGGGTGTTTCTCGTCGTCGTCGGCCTTCGCCACGTGGGTGTCATCGAGCGTCTCGCGGCTCTTTACCAAACGGCGCCCGCGGGGAGCGCCCACGAGATCGCTCTCGTCGGCGGCGTGGCGGCGCTGGGCTCGGCGATCGTCGACAACCATCCGATGTCCATCCTCAACATGATGGCCTTGGGCCAGCACGGCGGCAGCCGGCCGCTCCTCGCGGCGCTCATCGGCGGCGACATCGGGCCGCGCCTTCTCCCCATCGGATCTCTTGCCGGCCTTCTGTGGATGGATGTGCTCCGCCGCTCGGCCGTCGAGATCTCGATTGGCAAGTTCATCCGCCTCGGAACGCTCGTTCTCCTCCCCACGCTCTCACTCTCCCTAACACTACTCTGGCTCGCAGGGAGACTCGGCTAGACGCTCGGCGCCCGCTTGCGGGCTCCAGGAGGGGTGCACACATTGCGTGTCTACCCCACGCCATGAGCCAAATTCCCCTCTTCGGAACTGCCGACGCGCCCCACATGACGCGCCCCCTCGCCTCACTCGAGCGCATCACGCTCGAGCACGGCGCGTGGCTCGACGTCGGGCGCGAATTTCTTTTAGGGCACGCCGCGCTCTTCGAGCTCCTTCATCGAAGGATGGCGTGGAAAACCGAGAGCCGCGTGATGTACGACCGCACCGTCGAGGTACCGCGCCGCTACGCCCTCATTGAAGACGCCGGCGCCGTACACCCGGTGCTCGCAGCGGTACGGCGTGCCCTCGACGTGCACTATGCAACGAGCTTCGAGCGCCTCGGGGTCGCCCTTTACCGAGATGGGCGCGACAGCGTCGCGTGGCACGGCGACTACGTCGCGCGGCGGATGCGCGAAGCGCTCGTGGCGACGATCTCCGTCGGCGCGCCGCGTAAATTCATGCTTCGCCCCACGGGAGGTGGCCCCTCGACGGCGCTCTCGCTCGGCTGGGGCGATCTCGTGGTGATGGGAGGAACGGCCCAGCGGACCTACCAACACGCGATACCCAAAGTTGCGCGCGCCGACCCGCGTATCGCAATTATGTTTCGCCCGAGTTGGAACGAGGCCGACGCAACGTACGGCACGGACGACGACGCTCCACCGACAGACGAGCAGGCTGCGGCCGCCATGCTCGCGCGCACGTAAGGGCCAATGCGGTAGCGAGCGCGCCTTGCCCCGACGCCGAAGCGTGCGAGAGTCGCCGCCAGAATGAGCCTCGAGTCGCAGGAGCCGCGCGGTGTGCCCCACTGGATCGACGAAGCGCTCGATGCGCCCCTCGTTCGAAAGGCGCGCGAGACGGTTGCGGCGGTTGCCGCCTTCACGCGCAGCCCACGGCAGTTCTCGGCGCGCTGGGCGCGGGGCGAGGTCGCCACCAATCCTCTGTTACTGATGATTGCAGCGGTGTCGGCGACGACGCCTATTCGCCAATTGGCGGACCGTTTCACGGGGAACGAGCCGCCCGGGCTGCTCGACAGCTTCATCGTCAGCCTCTCCCCCTTTGCCTACTACGCGGCCCTCGCGACGGTCGCTCACGCGCTTCTCTGGGCGCTCGGCGCCCGCGGTCCGCTTCGTGGCACAGTCGGCGTGAGCCTCTTCGCCGGCGCAGGCCCGGGCGCGTTGGTGACGGTCGCCATGCAGCTGATGGGGGTTGCGCTCTACCAACGCTACGGGACGATCAATTTTCTCGACGCTGTCGTCCCCCACCCCTTGAGCCTCGTCGGAATGGCGACACTTCTTTCGCTCCTCGGCGGAATGTTCGCGAGCCTCGTCTTTGGCATATCAGGTGTTTCGAACGTGTCGCGGCCCACAGCGGCGTTCGCCGTCGTCGTCGCGGTCGTTCTCGCGGGGTGGGCGCTCGAGCCTTACGGCGGCTACTGCTCGTTTGCCCACCTCGCCGGGCGCGCGTGGCACGACGAGCGCGGCTGGCACGTCCACGGCGGCTTCCGCTCGTAAGCCGCCCGCAACGGCCATCACGTCCTCGAAGCGCGCGCTCGCAATGAGCTTGTTGTCGTTCATCGAAGTACCCCGGTACGTGCTGTCCGTGATTTGCGTATCGCGAACGATGATAGGGGCTGCGGAATTCATTCCTCAGTTGCGATATCGAGTCTGCTCAATGGTTCATCCGCCTGAGCCTGGGCGTGTCGGATGGCAAGCGTAGGCCCCACACTCCTTTGGCGTTGGCGTCGGTTTTCGCGCGTCGCGCTCCTCGCCGGGCTTCGCGACGTGGGTACAGTGAGCTCATGAACGTCGTCGTGATCGAGGAAGATCGGGAGAGCGGCGAGACCCTGGCCGAGGTCCTCCGGGATGAAGGGCACGAGGTCGCCTTCGGAACCTCGTGGGCAGAGATAAGCTCCGATGTGAAAGCCGACTTGGTGCTGATGAACATGGAGCTTCTTCATGTCGGCTCTCCCGCAGATCCAACGTTGAAGAAGCTTCGCGAGTCGCTCCCCGAGCGCCCTGCGCAGGTCATCGTGCTCACGGCGACCTCCTTCGAGCAGCGCACGTCGCTCGAGCCCGAGCTCGCGCCGTTCGTCGTGCTCGAGAAACCGTTCAGCATTCCCGACTTGCTCGAGGCGATGAAGACCGCGACGGCGCGGCGCCGCGAGACGTTCAAAGACCCTCGGCCGCCGCGTGCGCTCCTCCCCAAGAGCGCCACCCGCTCGATTGCCAACTTCTTCGGAATCCCCGTAGAGCAGGCGCAAAAGCTCGCCCACGACGCATCGATCTCGGCGGCGTGGGTCGATGGGCCGGGTCAAGGCACGGCCCTCATGCCCGTCGCGGCGGGCCCCGAGGCCGACGCCGATAAGGCGTTCCTCGTGTGGATTGCCGAAGGGGCAACCTACCCGCGTCACACGCACGACGGCGACGAGTGCAAGCTGCTCCTGCGCGGTGGCCTTCGCGACGACGACGAGAGCGAGTGCTGGGCAGGAGAGCTCGTGATTCACGCGCAGGGGACGACCCACGCCTCGACGGCAATCGGCGGCGGCGGCTGCCTGCTCGCCGCAATCGTCAAACCGGCGCGCACGCTCTAACGCGCGCGCCGAATCGCCCTCAGGCCGCGCTGGTCTTCGCCCCGGGCTTGCGCGGCGCGGCCTTCTTCACGCCTTTCGGACCGGCCGACCCGCGATCGGGTTTGCGCCCGCTCTCGGCCTTCTCGACGCTCTTTCGCAAGAGGCTCATGAGGTCGACGACGTTGTCGCGGTCGCCGCCGCGCGCGGGCGCATGGGCCGCGGTGACTTTTCCGGTACGCGCCTTCTCTTCGATCTTCGCGAGGAGATCGTCGCGATACTGGTCTTTGTATTTGCTCGGCGCCCAGTCCGACGCCATCCCCTCTACGAGGCGCTCGGCCATTTCGAGCTCCTTGGGATGGAGCTTCAACTGCGCCGACCCGGGCTGCGGCAAAGCCAGGCTTTCGGTCGATCGGAGCTCGTGGGGGAAGCGTAGCACTTCGAGCAAAAGCACGTCTTCCTGCGCGAAAATCGCGCACAGGTGCTCGCGTGAGCGCATCACGAAGGTCGCGACGGCTGCCTTTTTTTGGCGCCGCAGCGCCTCGCGCAGGATTGCGTAGGCCTTTTGCGCCTTCTTCGCGGGCGCGAGGTAATACGGTGTTTCGTAAAACGTCGGGCTTATCGCCTCGGCGTCGACGAAATCTTGAATGTCGATGGTCTGCGTCGCTTCGATATTGGCCGCTTTGAAGTCTTCGTCCGTCATCACGACGTAGCGCCCTTTTTCGTATTCATACCCTTTTACGATATCGCTCCATTCTACCTTCTTGCCAGTCGCCTTGTTGATGCGCTGATAGCCGATCGGCGAGAGGTTGCTCTTGTCGAGTTGGGTAAAGTGCAGCTCTTGCCGCGACTCGGCGCCGTGAACGGTGATCGGTATTTGCAGCAGGCCGAAGCTTATCGACCCGTTCCAGACGGGGCGCCCCGCGGGCGTGCTCTCGTCGTCGTCGGCCGCCGCTTTCTTTGGCGCGGCTTTCGGAGCGGGGGTGGCGCTCGGCGCGGGACGAAGTCGTTTAGTTGCCATGGCGACACCCCTCCCCGAGCGTGCAATCAGCCACACTGGACGCTTCCGCAGCGCCCAAACGCGACGCGTGGAACGCGAGCGCACGACGTGACCGTCGCGCGGTGTTCGGGCAATGCGCCTTGGGTCCCCCTTTTTGATTCACCATTGGCCTGTCCGGCTGCAACCCATGTGCCCTGACGGCCGCTGGCTCCGTCCACGCTCACCCCGCGTCACGCGCCGCGTCGCGCGAAATGGCTCAGTTCGCCGTGAGCGTCCCGCGGTTGTGGCCGCCGAGCTTGCTGCAGCTCCCGCCGCGATGATTCGGTCGTCCACTTCCGTAACGCTCACTCTCGCTCGCGGGGCGGTCGTGCGATGGGAACGATTCGCGCTTCACGCGCTTTCGATGTCTGGCGTCCGGGGCCTTCTACCGCTCGACGGGGAGCACCTCGTCGATGGTGCCTCGCTTCTGAACCGCACCCGCCGCGATCAGAATGCCTTGGTCGCCCATGGCTCGCGCCTCGTTGCGATGGTGCGTGACGAGCACGATGGGCACGTGGAGATCGCCCGCGAACCGCTTCACGTCGACGGCGAGCTCGCGGCGCAGCTCGCGATCCATCGCGCTGAACGGCTCGTCGAGGAGGACGACGCGCGGGTTCATCGCGAACGCGCGTGCCAGCGCGACGCGCTGCGCCTCGCCTCCGGAGAACGTTCGAGGCTTGCGATCGGCGACGTGGGCGGCGCGAAAGCGTTCGAGCGACTGCATCGCGCGGCTACGGCGGGCGGCGGGCGAGAGCGCGCGGTCGATTCCATATTCGACATTTTTGCAGGCGCTCATATGCGGAAAGAGCGCGAGCGACTGAAAGACGTAGGCGACCTTACGCAGGTGCACCGGGCAGAGCGCACCCGTCGCGCCGTCGAACCAGACGTCGTTGCCGAGCGCGATGCGGCCGGCATCGGGGCGGAGGAGCCCTGCGATAGCCGCCAAAATTGTGCTTTTCCCAGCGCCCGAGGGGCCAAAGAGAACCGTCACGCCCGCTCTGGCCTCGAAGGCGACGTCGAGGGAAAAGCCGCCCGCGCCACGCTCCGAAGGCGCCCGGCGAACGCGCAACGCCACCGACAGCGCGGCGGCGTTTCGATTGCCTACGACGCCATCAACCGACATGAACGCGGCTATTCAGCTTATTGACGGCATAGAGAAGTACGACCGCCGTAATGGTCAAGACCGCAATCATCGCCGCCGCATCGCCTTCACGTTGGCCCTGAATCGCATCGTAGATCGCGAGCGACGCCGTCTGCGTCTCGCCGGGGATGTCACCCGCCACCATGAGCGTCACGCCGAAGTCGCCGAGGGAGCGCGCGAAGGCGAGCATGAGCCCCGCAATCACGCCGCGGGCTGCCAGGGGAAAGTGCACCGTCACGAACGCGCGAAGTGGCCCCGCGCCGAGGGTCCGTGCGGCGAGGACGAGCGTAGGGTCGACGGCCTCGAGCGACGATCGCGAGGCTTTGACCACGAGCGGCATCGCACCGACGACGGCGGCGAGGATGGCGCCCGTTTTCGTGAAGACGATCGAGCTCCCCGTGAGCGACTCGTAGGCAATCCCGAGGGGGCTTCGCCGCCCGAGGGCGACCAGGACATAATAGCCGAGAACCGTGGGGGGCAGGACGAGCGGCGCGGTGACCAGGACGTCGACGAGGTCGCGCCCGGGCGTTCGTGGATGGGCGAGGGCGGCACCGAGCGAAATGCCAAGTACCGCAGACAGCGCGGTCGCGGCCAGAGCCACTTGAAGCGACAGTGCGAGGGGCTGCCACTCCACGGCGCTAGTTGCCTGGCCCCGTCGCAAGCTCGCCCGGAAGCGTGAAGCCGTACCGGCGCATGATCGTGCGCCCCGCGGGCGACGCCACGAACGCCACGAAGGCGCGCCCCTCGGACGCCCGCGGCTCTTTCCCGCATACGACGAGGGCCTGGTCGATGGGCTTGTGCTTGTCCGCCGCAATCACGACCGAGGGCGAATCGCCCATATTGGCGAGGGAGAGCGCGACGATGGCAGCGTCGGCGTTCCCCGTCTGCGCAAACTGCAGCGCCTGCCGCACGTTCTCGCCGTAAACGAGCTTCGGCTTCACCGTCGCCCAGACGCCGTCGTGGGTTAGCGCCTCCTCGGCGGCGCGGCCGTAGGGTGCGTGCTCGGGGTTCGCAATCGCGATTCGCGCAAAGCGTGGCGCCGCTAAATCGGCGAGGCTCGTGGGCGGCGCGATATCGCCTTTACGTGTGATGATCGCAATACGCCCTTGCGCGTAGAGACTCTTCGTCCCGCCGTCGCACGCGCCGCCCTTCACGACGTCGTCGACAAACGAGATGTTGGCGGCCGCGAAGACGTCGTACGGCGCACCTTCCGAGACTTGCTTTGCGAGGAGCCCCGTCGAGCCGAAGGTGAATACCGGTTTCGCGTGGCCCGCATTCTCGAACGCTTCGCCAACTTCTTTGAAGGCAATCGCGAGATCGGCCGCAGCGGCGACCGTCACGGGCGCGGACGACGCCCCGCTCGAGGCGCGGGGCTTGCACGAGACTCCGCTCGTCGAGGCCACGAGCACGAGCGCCGTCGTGAGTGCCGACAAACGGGAACGCGGAGTCCGACCCATGGGAAAGAGATACGCTACGCTTTCGATCATGGGATTGCGAGCTGACCATGCACGCCGCGCGCCCACACGCGTGATGCTCGGCACAGTTCTCGTTCTCACGGGCGTCGTCGCCGCGTGCAGCGGCAAGGACGCGACGCCCTGCGCGCCGAAAGACTACGCCCCGTGCGCGTGCCCCTCGGGCGTCCCTGGCTATTCGCAATGCGAGGCGAACGGCGACGGGTACGGCCTCTGCGACTGCAGCGGCGTGAGCCCGGTCGTACCGGTCGCGACATCGGCTCCGGACGCCGGTGGGAGCGACGGGGCGAGCGAAGAAGGCGCGCTGTTGGGCTTCATGGAGGCGTGCTCGACGAACGAGCAGTGCGAAACGGGGCTCTGTTTTCCGTTCAACGCAAAGGGGCCCAAATGCTCGAAGCCGTGCACCTCCGCGAGCGATTGCCCGCCGCCTGCCGCAGGTTGCAGCAACCAAAACATCTGCAAAGCACCATGAAGACGCGCAAGGTTCGGTCCTGCGTAGCGGCGACGCTCGGCATCGCCCTCGCGCTTTCAATTGGGCTCATCCCCGCCGTCGCAGAGGCGCGACCTGTGAGGGCGATCGTCCCCGACGGCGACAATCTTCAATATCTAAGCTTCTGGGTGGCGCGCGGCGCCGGCCTCTTCAAAGCCGAAGGGCTCGAGGTCGAGATCACGCTCCCCGAGAACCCGCGCGGTACGACCGAGCTCGTGAAGAAGGGCGGCGGCGACGTATTCGTCCTTCCGCCACCCATCGCTCTCGAGCTCGTCGCCGATCACTATCCGTTCGTTCTCGTCGCGTCGTTGCTCGAAAAGGATCCGATCAACGTCGTCGTTCGCAAGTCGGTGATGCAGGCGCGCGGCCTCTCGCAGACGCAGCCCTTCGCCACGCGCGTTGCGGGGCTCAAGGGGCTCAAAATCGGCGTGGCTCCAGGCCCGCCGCCGCGCCTCCGCGCGCTCCTCGCGGCCGCGGGGCTCGACGCCGACAAAGACATTCAAATGACGATCGTCCCCGGCAAAATGCAGAACGCCGCGTTCGGCGACGGGAGCGTCGACGCCCTTTACGCGCATACGCCGTTCCTCGAGCATGCGCTCCTCGATCAGGACGGCGTCCTCCTCGTGAACCAATCGTCGGGCGAGGTCGCGGCCATCGCAACACCGCAGATTCACGCCCTCGGCGTCACCCAACATTTGCGCGACACGGAGCCCGACACGGTGCGCCGCCTCGTTCACGCGATCACCAGCGCCGAGACCCTCATCCACAGTTCCCAGGCGCGCGCAGTCGACGGCGTGCTCGCGGAATTCCCCACGATGGATCGGCGCCACGTCGAGCTCATCGTCCGTATTTACGAGCCTGCGATTCCGCAAACGCCGGCCGTGACCGCCGAAGGGCTCAAACACGCCCTCGTCATGTTCCCGCCCAACCGAACGCTGCCCGATCTCGCGACGACCGACTTCACGCCGTACGTCGACGGCTCGTTCGTGCGTGAAGGCGCCGTCCCCGTTGCGCGCAGCGGCGTTTGGTCGGCGGTCGCGTTCGGGATCGCGGCCGCCGTTCTCGCAGGTTTGCTGCGCCTCGTCTCACGAGCCCGCGCGCGCTCGCGCGTATGAAGCAACGCGTGACGAAGCGCGCTTCCGCTCAACGCAATTTGCAATACCCCTTGTTATTGCAAATTTCGAGGTAATCGGGTTTCGGGCAGTCGGTCACCTGCGTCTTGACGGCGCACTTTTTCGTGCAGAACGAGGTCTGACCGCCCTGGAAACAGACGTTGGTCGCGCACATCGTGTCCGACGTACAGAGCGCGCCGGCGGGGCAGTTGGTCCCCGTGGGACAGGCCGGAATCGCCGCGTCGGATGCGATGGCGCCGTCACCTTTGTTACCGCCGTCGCCAGCGCCAGGCGTGCCCGAGTCGGCTTGCGTTCCCGCGTCGACGACCGGGTCGTCACCGCCGCCGGAGTCGTGGGTGCTCACGGCGCCGCTGTCCTTCGTTCCCGAAGGGATCGACGGCGAGTCGGGCGCGTCGCTCGAGCAGGCCGCAAGGGCAAAAGGAGCGGCAACGAGCGCGATGGCGAAGAGATGTCGAAAGTGCATGGTGTTCATTCAAGCACCCCTCGTGCCGTCAATTTGCCAATCGTCGTTTCGATACAGAAATGCGTCGCATTCGGCTTCCCGCGATCCTGCAACACGCGTGTCATATCCGTGTAACAAGAGATGGATCGCCGAAGGTTCGGTCGCTTCGACCGGGGGAAGGCGCGCACCTTTCGTGCGGCTCACGGCTTGTCGCAGAAGCCGCGAACGCATTTGCCCGTCGTCAGCGGCTTCGTGCAGAGCGCCCCCTCGTTGGTGACCGTGCACTGAATCGAGCAGAAGCCGGCGTTCCCGCCGCCGCTGTTCGTGTTCCGCGTGCACGCGCCGCTGGCGCACTGCGTATCGCGGCTGCACGCCTCGCCGAACGTTCGCGCGTTTCCGGGCGCCGCATCGGGGCGATTGCCAGGAGATGCGGCGTCGCTCGCGCCGTCGTGGGCGGACGCATCCATCCCGCTTCCCGATAGCCCACTATCCATATCCGTCGACGAGCCGGGGTCGGTCGTCGTGCCCGTCCCATTTCCGTTATCGCCCAAGTTGCCATTCGAGGCCGACCCGGGGTCGCCCGCGGTCGTACCTTGATTGCCATTCGGGTCGACGGCCGCGCCTGCATCGGTATCCGCGGGAGCGGCCGTCCCGCCATCTCCCGAACAGGCGATCAAGGACGACGACGACGCCAGGGCGCACAAGAGGAGGGCGAACGACGCTGCGGATACGGCACGATGTTTCATCGAATGTCACATGAGCATCAAGCGTGCCCCATCGCGAAACGCCGCCTATTGGGCAGAAGGCGCGACAACCGCGGGGTGCTCGGCGTGCGAAGAGCGTCGCCGCAAGACGCTTCGGCGGATCGGCCGCTCCATGGTCGCGCGAGTTACCGAGCGGTTTCCGCTCTTCGCATCCTGCGAGACGGAACGAGCCGGGGCCGAGGTCTCGCCGCGCGCGTCATCGGGGGCGACCACATGCAGTATTCTGCGTGAGGACGAGAACCGTCGGAGACGCTGTTGAGCCTCGAGAATCGATGAATATTCGAAGGAATCAGGGTAATCCCGGGTCACACATCTCTTCGGCGAGGCGCATAAAATAATTTGACGCGAAGCGTAGACCCCGTATGAATGTTTCCACGATGGACACGACGGCAAGGGCGCAGTCACTCCGCGGATCGCTCTCGAGCGACGCCGCCGGTGGTGTCTTCGCGGGCTCGTCGGCTGCGACCGAGTCGGGGAGCTCGCTCGCGGTCACCTCGCCTCTTCACGCCGCCGTCGTCTCGTCGGTCTCGCTCGTCGTCGTTCGACTTCTCGTCGTCGTCGTCGTCATTCTTGGTGGGCTTATTACCACCGGGTGCGGGCCGCCGAGCTGACGAGACACGAATCGCAGAACGGCCCCCGCACCCGAGATGGTGACGGGGGCTTTTTTTTGGCCTGGGATATCGGAATTGCCGGCGGCGCGCCGGGAGTTTGTTTCGGAAGGAGCATGTTCATGAAAACCAAGAACGGCGAGAGCGACACGAACGAGACGGCGCAAAAGGCAATGAGCGGACATGCCGCTGTACTTGGATATGGTGAAGAGGGGCGTGAGATGGCGATGCGGCTGAAGGCCGCGGGTGCCTCTGTGATCGTCGCCGTGAGGCCCGGCGGAATGAGCTGGGTTCGCGCGATGAAGGACGGCTTTCGCCCGAAATCCCACGCCGAAGCCGTGATGGGCGCCGACGTCGTCGCCATGATGGTCCCCGAGGCGGAGCAACCCGCGCTTTACGGATCCGCCGTTGCGCCCAATCTGAAGAAGGGCGCGCTCTTGGTCTTCACGCACGCCGCGCCGATCTACGCCCGCGCCCTCGAGCCCGATGCTTCGGTCGACGTCGTGCTCATCAAACATCGCGAACCGCAACCCGGCCATGCCGACAGCGCACGAAGCTTCGTCGCCGTTCACCACGATGCGACGGGGCAAGCGTGCACCCGGGCCGTCGCGTATGCCCGTGCGGCGTACGGCGCGGCCGCGGCGAGCGTCGAGACGACGACGTTCGCCGAACAGACCGCGATGGATCTCGCCGAGC
>JANXMC010000847.1 GCA_025354825.1 Myxococcales bacterium | reverse complement strand
GCGCTCCGCGCCAAGCCGGCGGGGCTCCCGCAGGCCATCGAGGCGTTCCGCAACACCGGCGAGACCGTCCACGGCGGCCATGTCGTCATGCAGCGCTGACGAGACGAGAAAAGCCACTTCGAAGGGCGCCTGGGACCGAGTATGGTAGCCAGGCGTCTGTTTACGGGGAGTCGCACAGCCCGGTAGTGCACGAGCTTTGGGTGCTCGTCGTCGGGGGTTCAAATCCCCCCTCCCCGACTTATCTCCCCGCGAGCCCACGACCAATGCGTTGGGTCGCGGGCCGCTTGGGGCTCGGATGAACTGCTCGCTGCCCACTCGCGCCGCGAGCGCGCGCGGCGTTCACCGCGTACGCACCTCGCCAGTGGCGAGCGACCAAAACCCATTCGGCGGCGGGGGCTGCTGCGACTGCCGCATCGCACGCACGTGCTCGTCCTGAGGGCGGGGACTGCTCGCGTTCGGCCGAGCGTGCCGCCTCTCCTATGGTCTCAGCCGCACGCCGAGCAACGCACAGGTGCGGCCGTCTCACCTATTTGTACCCGCGCGCGATCCCCTCGATCAAGGCTGTGAATCATCTACAGTTAACACATGGGGGACTCTTCGGACGCGAAGAAGATCGAGAGCGGGCCGCCCGCGGCGATGGGGAAATACTCGCCATTCGCGCGCCTCGGCAATGGCGGAATGGCCGACGTCTTCCTGGCCGTCGCGAACGGTCCGGTGGGCTTCCGAAAGCTCGCGGTCATCAAGCGGCTTCGCAACGCGGGTGACGACGCGCACGTGCAAATGTTCCTGGACGAAGCGCGACTCTCCGCACGTCTCAGCCACCCCAATATCGTCAACACGTACGAGGTCGGTGAGTCCAACGGGAACTTCTTCATCGCGATGGAGTACCTCGAAGGGCAGACGTTACAGGCCCTCGTCACGGCGGCCGCTTCGGGCGCGGTCGTCCTGAGCGACACGCTCATCGCATACATCGCGAGCCAGGCGCTGAAGGCGCTGCACTACGCCCACGAGCTCGCCGACTTCGACGGAACTCCGATCGGCGTGGTGCATCGCGACGTGTCGCCTCACAACATCTTCGTGACCTACGGGGGAGAGGTGAAGCTCCTCGACTTCGGAATCGCGAAGGCGAACGTAAACTCCAGTCGCACCGAGACGGGCGTGCTCAAGGGGAAGGTCCGTTACATGGCCCCCGAGCAGGCGTTAGGCGACAACGCGGACCGCCGCATCGACGTGTTCGCGTTCGGAGTCGTGCTCTGGGAGATGCTCGCCCGCCGCGCGCTCTTCACGGGCGAGTCGTACTCGGTGCTCACGAAGATCGCGACGCAGGACGCGCCGCTGCTTCGCACCGTGCGACCCGACACTCCGCCGGCCCTCGAGGCGATTGTGGCGCGGGCGCTGCAGCGTGACCGCGCAAACCGATACGCCACGGCGGAGGCGATGCGCGTGGAGATCGACCAGTATCTCCGAGGAAAACAGGACGACGCCTCCGACGACGCGCTCGCGCGCCTGATGTCCGAGAGCTTCGCCGAGATGCGCGCGAAGGTTCGGGACCGGGTGAAGACGTATCTCGCGATGCGAACGCGGACCGAGGACGACACGGCGACGGAGGCGTCTATCTCCAGCACCACGGATCTGCCGGTGCTCCTCGCGGATGGGAGCGGTCCGCGGCGGGCGCCGTCTCTGTCGGACGCAAGGCTGTCGACCAGCGACCCGAATGCGGTGACCCGCGGTGCGGTGCGGGGGGTGAAGCCGAGGCGCACGAAGGCGTGGGTGCTCGGCGCCGTCACGGTCGTCGCGCTCGCCGGCGCGGGCATTGCGCTCGGCTCACGCGGCGACGCCCCGCAGGCGACGAAGGGCGCGGTTCGCGACGAGGCCCACGCGCCGAGCGCCCCGCCCGTTACGACGCTGCCGGTGCCGAGCGTGGCGCACTTCCTTCTCGCGACGACGCCACCGGGTGCTCTCGTCGAGGTGAACGGCACGCCGGCCGCGCGCACGCCTTCCGACCTGACGTTGGCGCCAGGCGCTCAGTCGGTCACGCTCTCTCTCGCGGGCTTCGCGAGCGAGACGCTGACGCTCGACGTTGTCGCGGGGTCGACGATCGATAAGCAGCTCACGCTGCACGCGTTAACGCCCGCGCCCAGCGTGATCGTCCCCCCGCGCTCCGCGCCCGTGCTGCCACGCGCGCAAACGTCTCCCATCCGTGCGCTCCCGGCGAGTGACACCGCTGCACGGGAGCCCGCGGCGCCGAGTGGGACCTCGCGGCCGAATATCAAGGTGTTGGAATAGTGGGGAGGGGAACGACGTCGATGCGTAGAAGCTCTCGTGTCTTGCGCCCGCGAGGGTGGCGCTGTCCGCTCGGCGGCTTGGCGATCTTTTTTGCGGCGGCGACGCTCGCCCCTGCCGCCCACGCAGGAGGCCCCGACGCCGCGACGCGCAGCGCGGAGGCGCTCGCGAACCAAGCCTACGACGAGCACGCAGCCGGCAAATACCCGGAGGCTATCGCGTCGTATCTGAAGGCGTACGAGGTCTCCAAGTCGGGGGTCATCCTGTTCAACGTCGCGACGATCTACGACAAGAAGCTGCACGAGCGTGAGCTCGCGGCGGACTACTTCCGGCGGTACTTACGCGCCCCGGACGCCGAGCCGCAGCTCGTGCAACGCGCGAACGAGCGCCTCGCGACGCTCAAGCAAGAGACGGAGAGTGAAGAGCGGCGACGCGCGGCAATTGCGGCGACGCCCGTCCCAATCGTGGCGCCCCCACCGGGCCCGGTCGTACCGCCGCGCTCGGAGGCGACCGTCGCGCCGGACGCGGATCACGCTTCCGGCGACGGCTCTCGCCCACTCCGCGCAGTTGCCGTCGGCGTCGGTGCAGTGGGAGTCGCAGGGCTCGGGGCGAGCCTCGTCCTCGGCGCGCTCGCCAAAGGCAAGAACGAGGACGCAAACGCGCTTTGCAACGGCACCGAGTGCTCGAGCGAGCGTGGCGTCACCCTCGCGCATCAAGCCGGCGGTCTCGCCACGGCGTCGACGGTCGCCTTCATCTCCGGGGTCACACTCGTCTTGGGCGGCGTCACGATGTACGTCGTTGCGCCGAAGCGCGCGACGTCGACGGTGACCGTCGTGCCGGACGTGGCCTTCTCGCGCGCGGGTATGTTGGTGCGAGGGACGTTCTGATGGCCCCACACCGCTGGCAACGGCGAACCCTCTCCGCCGCGTTCGTCGCCACCGTGGGCGCCGCATCCGCGAGCGCGTCGCTCCTCGTTGCCTGCTCGGCCGTGCTCGGGATCGACTCCGACCGTCACGTCGTGGCCTCGTTGGGCGACACCGACAGCGGCCCGTCGGTCGTCAGCGACGCGGGGGTCGACAGCGGCGTGCCTGCCAACTGGGCCTGCATCGACACCGCCGTCCCGACGCCGTCGACCGACCCGGTGAAGATCAAGCTGTTCGTGAACGACGTCTCGACGGCCTCGAAGGGCGACTACGCTGGCAGCGCGGTCGTGGGCGCGAAGATCCGCGCCTGCGGCACGCTCGACCTCGTGTGTGCGAGCCCAATCGCGGCGACGACGAGCGACGACGCGGGGATCGCCCAGCTCACGCTGCCGCCGCAATTCCGCGGCTACTACGAGCTCACCGCCGACGGCTTCACGCCGAGCGTGATCTCGCGTCCCCCGCAGAATCGCAGTGAGTACTCCCAGCAGGGGCTCGCGAACCTCACGCTCATCGAGCTGGGTGGAGGGCTCGCAGGCCTCACCGTCGATGCGAACCTGGCAATCGCGATCGTGAGCGTGATCGATTGCAACAACGCGCCGGCCGCCAACATGGTGATCGACGTGGGCGACCTCGGGCCCGGCGAGCAGGTCGTCTACCTCGAAAAGACGCTCCCGACTGCGAGTGCCCACGGCACGGACGAGACGGGCTCCGCGATTATTTACAATGTGCCCTTGGGGACGCTCACCGTCGCCGCGAAGTTCGCGAACACCGGGAGGCTCGTGCGCTCGATCTCGACCATTGCGCGGAGCAGGTGGGCAACCTACGTGCAAATCCGGCTCGACCAGGCGACCGCGCCGTTCTCTGACGCGGGGCCGTAGCGTCCGCCGCGGACCGAGTATCGGCGAGTCCCCACGTCGAACGCGCTCGGCGGCGCGTGGGCGGGCGTCGACGAACCGGGCGGCGCGACGTTGCCGTCGCCCGGTTACACCAACGCCGTCAGTCGAACGCGAAGCCGAACTCTCCGTCTTTCGCGGTCACTTCGGCCTTCACGGCAGGCTTTCCATCGAGATTTCGGCGAAGCAGCTCGCGGCTCATTTGCGGTAGCAGCGCGTTGGTCAGCACTGCGTCGATCATGCGCCCGCCGCTCTCCACCTCGGTGCATCGGCTCGTCACCAAGTCGACGACGTCTTGGCTGTACGTAAACGGAATTTCGTATTGATCCCGAACGCGGTTGCCGACCCGATCGAGCTGCAGGCGAACGATGCGGCCGAGCATCTCGTCGCTCAGCGGGTGGTAAGGAATCGTCACCATGCGGCCGAGGAGCGCCGCCGGGAAGACTTGCAAGAGCGCGGGGCGGAGCGACTTTTCGAGCTCGGTGTCGCTCGGCTGCGGGCGCGACGGATCGCACATACGCATGACGACGTCGCTCCCCGCGTTCGACGTGAGGAGGATGATCGTGTTCTTGAAATCGACCCGCGTCCCCTGCCCGTCTTCCATCCAGCCTTTGTCGAAAACCTGGAAGAAGAGCTCGTGCACGTCGGGGTGCGCCTTCTCGACCTCGTCGAGGAGAACCACGCTGTACGGGCGCCGACGAACGGCTTCGGTGAGAACCCCGCCTTCGCCGTAGCCCACGTAGCCGGGCGGCGACCCTTTGAGCGTCGAGACGCTGTGCGCCTCCTGAAACTCGCTCATGTTGATCGTGATGACGTTCTGCTCGCCGCCGTAGAGCGATTCGGCGAGGGTGAGCGCCGTCTCGGTTTTGCCAACGCCGGAAGGGCCGACGAGGAGGAAAACGCCAATCGGCTTATTGGGATTCTCGAGGCCGGCGCGGGCCGTTTGAATCCGTTTGGCAATCAGCTCGAGACCGTGGGATTGCCCCACGACGCGCTTGCCCATGTGCTCGGCGAGCGCGAGGACGGTCTCGATCTCGTTGCGCACCATCCGGCCCACGGGAATGCCCGTCCAGTCGGAGACGACCGCCGCAACCGCCTGCTCGTCGACGGCCGATTGAATCAGCGGCGACTCGCCTTGAAGCGTCTTGAGCTCGCTCTCGAGCCCGCTCAATTTCGTCAGCGCTCCGACGCGCTCGATTTTCACGTTTTCGTCGGTGGATTTCGACGACTTTCGCAAGTCGGCCCGCGCCGCGAGGATGCCGTCGACCAGCGTCTTCTCGCTCTTCCAGCGCTCCTCCAGCCCTGCCAGGCGCGCGCGCACCTCCACGAGCGACTCGTCGACGCTTCGCCGCCGATCGCCAATCTCCACGCCCACGGCTTCCTCGCGGTCGATGAGCGCGAGCTCCGTCGTGAGCGACTCGATCGACCGCCGCGCGTCTTCCACCGGCGGCGGCACCGCGTGTTGGCTAATGGCAACTCGGGCGCACGCCGTATCGAGGAGGCTCACCGACTTATCGGGAAGTTGCCTATCGGGGATATACCGATGAGAGAGCGTCACCGCCGCGCGAATCGCCTCGTCGAGGAGCTGCACCTTGTGATGCTCTTCGAGCGGCCCCGCGATGCCGCGCATCATGAGGATCGCCTTCTCTTCCGACGGCTCGGCGACGACGACGACCTGGAACCTTCGGGTGAGCGCCGGATCTTTCTCGATATGCTTCTTGTACTCGGCCCACGTGGTCGCCGCGATCGTGCGAAGCGTGCCGCGG
>JANXMC010000828.1 GCA_025354825.1 Myxococcales bacterium | reverse complement strand
CGCGATCCACGCCACCTCTGGGAGAACTCGATCCACTCGCGCACGAACAGAGATCCGCCGACCGGGTGCCCTCATTGCTGGGCCATCCGCCGACGCGGAGCCAAGCCTGCGAGGTGACGCGCATGCGCGCGACCTCCTCAGGCAACACGGGCAGTTCGGGCTGGGCACGGCTGCCCGCCGTGTTCATGGCGGCGCCGCGGGCGGGCCATCTCGTCCGGGGCGGAACGAGCGCCTGGGGCCAAGGAGAGTCACGCCGACGACGACGTGCGCTGGCTGACGGTGGGCGGTGTACGACCGTGCGCAGGCTAACGGAGCGCTTACGCGCGTTTCTTGATCGACGCGCATCCTCGGGGATAACGACAGCGAACGAACCTCGGGCGTCGAGCCATCCAGGCGGGCATCGTCCGCAAATTTCGTACGATCTCAAGCACTGCTCCGAACGAACGGGTTGGCGAATTTTCCACCCACGACTAATTGTGCGCTGTTCATCGCGACTCTTTCGTGGAGCGTTTCTTGCGCTGGTTGCGCGTGAAACGCTCTCTACGTCCGTCGTAATCAGAGTACGACGGACTCGCCGGGGTGAGCGCATCGAGCGCTCGTCCTGCGATCCACACAGCGTTTAGGGGTACAAACGAATGCGATCCTACCGACTCCGAATGGGTGCACTGACGGCTGCCGGCGCTTTGCTGATGGGGCTGCCGATGTGCGCGTCCGAGGCTCCGCAGACGCGGGCAGCGACCGAGCTCCCGCCCTCGTCCGAGATTCTTGCGGCGAGAGCAGCCGTTCAAGCCGCACCACTGGCCCACGTCGTCTCGCGCGGCGCGGACGGCGTGGCGCGGTTCGTGGTGGGAGCGACCGACAACGCTGCGATCGCGCTTCCGGTCAATGCCGAGGTCGCGGCACGGCTCTATCTCGCGCGGAACGCGCCCTCGTTCGCTTTGAGCGAGGCTGCGGCGAACCACGCGACTATGAAAGCGATCCATGCCATTCCAGGCGGCGGCTCTGTCGTTCAATTCGAGCAGCAAGTCGACGGGCTCCCGGTGTTTCGAACGAGAGCAAGCGTCGTTCTCGACGCGTCGAAAAACCTCGTCTCGCTGGCCTCGACGCTTCACCCCGCAGCGTCCTCAGACCTGCTCGCAAAGAAGCTCTCATTCCGCGTGAGCGCCGAGTCGGCGCTCGCCTCCGCGTACGCTTCACGCTCGGGCGCGTCGCTCGCGGCGAACGCGGTTCGCGACACGGGCCCCGGCAACGGCGACTGGCGCGGCTACAAGGTCGAAACTCCCAGCAACTCGCTTCGCATTGTGTCGGCGTCGGCGCGACGCACCCTCTTTCCCGAGGGCGCCCGACTCGTTGCCGCGCATCACATCGAGTTCATCGCGCGCAAGGCCGGGTCGAACGTTAACGAGGCCTACGCCTACGTCGTTGCTGCCGACGATGGCCGGATACTTCACCAGGAGGCGCTCACCGCGAACGAAGCGTTCACCTACCGGGTCTGGGCTGATCCGAACGGAAATCACACGCCCGCGGATGGGCCGCTCGCCGACTTCTCTCCGCACCCGACCGGCAAGCCGGACGGCGTTCGGGCTGGCTATGCCACCCCCATCCTCGTGACGACGGCTGGCTTCAACAAGAATCCCGCCGGCGTTCCCGATCCCTGGCTTCCCGCCACTGCGACGAAGACCACCGAAGGAAACAACGTCCAAGCGTACAGTGACCGCGACGACCAGCATCGCGCCCCGGACGGAAGCGCCCCCGGAACCCCGAACATCGGCGATGGGCTCGATGCGAACGACGTGATCGCCGACGTGAACGGTGGAGCGGCGGCTCCGCGGACGTTCGACCGTACCTACGACGTGACGAAGCCTCCGACAGGTCCCGAGCAGGTCAAGGCCTCCGTCACTCAGATCTTCTACATCACGAACTGGATGCACGACTTTTGGTATGATTCCGGCTTCAACGAGGCCGCCGGCAATGCGCAGCTCTCGAACTTCGGGCGGGGAGGGAAAGAGGGAGACCCGGTCCAAGCGCAGGCGCAGGACGGCGCGGACTTCGGGCAAAAAAACAACGCGAACATGAGCGCGATGACCGATGGGACTTCACCCGTCATGCAGATGTTTGTGTGGGACGGCCTCCCGAACCGCAAGATCACGACGACGCCGCCGATTACGTTCGACGATGTAATCGCGGTGCCCGTCAACGGCCCCGTGACTTTTCCGTCGCTCGGGCCTGTCGGCGCGGTCCTCGCGGATGATGGCACGGCTCCGGTGAGCGATGCGTGCCAGGTTCCGACGAACGTCGCCGGCAAGATCGCGGTCATCGACTTCGACCCCGCCGCGTCGGCATGCGGCTCCGGAACGAGAGTGAACAACGCAAAGACTGGAAATGCGGTCGGGGTCATCATCGTCGACGGAGCGGCCGGCCACAACAGCGGTAATTACGCTGGCAGCAAGACCGCCGGGATTCCTGTCTTCGGCATCTCCTTCGAGGACGGCGCGAAGCTCAAGGCCGCGCTCTCGACGACGTTCACAGCGACGATGTTTCGTGGTCCCGAGGTCCAACATGACGGGACGCTCGACAATTCTGTGATCGCGCACGAGTGGGCTCACTATCTTCACCACCGTATCGAAGACTGTGGCGGCAAGCAGTGCGGCGGCATGAGCGAAGGATGGGCCGACTTCAACGCGTTGATGATGGTCGTCAAGGAGGGCGATGCAGTTGTTGGCTCTGCCTACGCCCTCGCGCAGTACGACTCGCAGGGCTCGGACAAGAATGCTGAGTACTTTGGCATTCGTCGCTCGCCGTACTCGACGGACATGACGAAGAACGCGCTGACGTTCGGCAGCATCAGTGACAAGACGACGCTTCCGACCACGGCGCCGATCCACGTTCTTCCCCAGAACAGCGAAGTTCACAACGTGGGCGAGGTCTGGGCGGAAGTTCTCTTCGAGGCTTACGCGAACGTCCTCGAGGCTGGGAAGGTTGCGTCACCGGTCCGCGCGTTTGACGTGTCGAAGCGTCGCATGGCGGACTACGTCATCGCCGGCATGAAGGCCACGCCAGCCGAGGCGACCTTTACCGAGCAGCGCGACGCGCTGCTCGCAACGGTCTGGGCTTCGGGCCATAAAGACGACTTCGCTGCGATGGCGAAGGGGTTTGCAAAGCGCGGTCTCGGTGTCGGCGCAATCTCTCCGACGGGCAACACCAATGACGGCGCGCAGCCGGGATCAGACTTCAACGACGCGGTCGAGAACTTCGACTTCAAGGCGGCCGTCGGTCTGGCGGACATCACGGTCGACGACTCCGGCGGCAAGGGTTGCGACAACGATGGAATCCTTGATGCCGGCGAGACCGGAGTGGTCACGCTCAAGATCAAGAACACGGGTTGGCTCCCGCTGATGAAGACCAAGGCGAAGGTGACCTCCACCAACGCAACGGTGTCATTCGCGAACAAGGGGCTCGTCGATGTTCCGGCCATCGACCCGTTCGGCGTGGCCACGGTAACCGTCTCCGTCACGGTGGGCGATCCGACGCCGACGAAGGCTACGCTCGCGATCAACGTCAACTTGAGCGATGCCGACGCGGTCAAGCCGAGCGTCGACGTGCCGTTCTCGACGCTGTTCAACTACGACGACAAGCCGGCGAGCAGCGCGACGGATGACGTGGAGAGCTCGAAGCCCGTCTGGACGGCTGTTCATGGCACGGGGAAGCCGCATGACGCGTGGGCGCGTCAGGGCACCCCGGCCAATCACGTCTGGCACGGGGACGACGTCCCATCACCTGCGGATGAGAGCCTCGTCTCGCCGGACCTCAAGGTCGCAGCGACCGGTGACCTCACAATCGCGTTTGCACACACTTACAAGTTCGAAAGCGATCCCGGTACGGCATCGGACGCCGGGCCGGCTACGCCGACCTACTTCGACGGTGCCGTCCTCGAGATCACGTCGGACGACGGCAAGACTTGGGACGATATCTCGAAGTACGCCGACCCGGGCTACACCGGAAAAATCACCGGCGACCCGACGAAGAGCTCAAACGTCCTCGCTGGCCGTTCAGCATACGTCGGCGACCTCGCGGGTTACCCCACGCTGACCCCGGTGAAGCTGAACCTCAAGGCCCAGCTCGCGGGGAAGACGGTCAAAATCCGGTTCCGCATCGGCACGGACGATGCCGCCGGAGTCGAGGGCTGGAACATCGACAACATTAGCTTCGGCGGAATCACAAATACGCCGTTCTCGACCATCGTCGACAACGCAAAAGCGTGCGTCCCCCCGGTGGCGTCCGACGCTGGCACCGACGCGGGCGGGACCGGTCACGGGGGCGACGCCGGTAGCAACGGTGGGGATGCCGGGGGTAGCAACGGTGGGGATGCCGGAAACGGTGGTAACGGTGACAACGGCGGCAGCAGCGGTGGATGCTCAACGTCCCCGGTCGTCGGTCACGGCGCAGCGGGCGCGGCAGGTCTCGGCTTGCTTGGCGGCCTCATGATGCTCTTCGCGCGTCGGCGTCGCGTGGAGCGTTGACTGGATGCGAGGGGCGGCATCTCCTGCTGCCCCTCGCGCTCGGGCGATCCGCGCCACGCTCTTCGGGGTTTCGAAAAGAAAACACCGCCGTCCGGATCATACGGACGGCGGCGTGGCGATGCGATCGCTTCCCGTATCTTTTGCACACCCCTACCCGCTTGTGTATTGCAAAACGCCGTGGCGGCGCGAGTACTTGACCCATCGATAGAAGTTTATCGCTGCCCGCCGTGTGGCTCTTGTTACACGGCGGAACGGGCTTGAGCTCGCCGACGTCGTCCGCGCTCACGCTTCGCGCTCCCGGCGTAGAAACCGACCAGCTGAACGACTCCCCGACCGTCTGCGCGCTCCCGAACTCCCCAATCGCGCTCCGCATCGCCTTGACCACCTTGGCATGGGTCGCCGAGGTCGCCCTTGCCCGAACGGTCCGCTCGACGGAGAGGCTCCGCGGGGCCCCCGCGAGGGACCACGGTTGTCGCAGGCGACGCGCTGGCGCCGTCTCACCAACGAGGGCGCGTTGGAGCGCCGCTTCGCTTATTCCGGCGTCTGTACTGATGCGCTCGATCTCTTCGAGCGTGTGCGCTCGTCCCCCTTGGCGGACTGGCCGTGCGGCTTCGTCCATCTCGGCGGCCTGACGAAGGATCCGGCGTACCTCCTCGGGAGAAAACAAGCGGTCGCGGTACGCGTTCGGTGGCATCCCCCCAACGTAAGGCAGTCTTGCCTGGCTTTAGCCGGTGAAGGCGGAGCCGTCCTCCGCTCCCCGTGCGCCCGCGCGTTCAGCCGTCGTGGGCGGCGTCGTGCGGCGCGTCTGCGCCTGCATCCGCGCTCGCGTCATGGCCGCCGTCTTCGAACCGCATGGACCCCGACGGAGCCGACGGAAGGCCGGCCGGTGTTTCCCCCCTCGGACCCGGGGGTCCGAAGGGGATCGGAGACCTCACCGCGTGCGCCTCTCCCCGCCTGCACTTCGCGGCTCCGCGACGCGCAGCCCGCGTTACCTTCGCCCCCGCCCATGCGCGTCCCCCACCCGAAGACCCTCCTCTTCCACTGGTGCGAGCAGCAGAAGCTGCCCCTGCCCGTGTTCACGCACCTCCGCGTCCCGCGCGGCATCGAGGTCGTCGGCGCCTTCACCCTCCCGAACGGCGTCCTCCTCACCGCCCTCGTGGTCGCCCCCACCGCCAAGGACGGCGAGCGCGACGCCTCCTGCGATCTCGTCGTCCAGGCCCAGGCGCACGTCGGACCGCTCGTGGTGCGCCCCTCCCAGCACCGCCGCGAGACCGACGACGAACGCCAAGCGCGCCGCGCCGCGTCCGCCGCCCGCGTCCTCGCCGAGGCGAACCACGCCACCAACCACCAGGCCCTCGCGCGCCTCGGTGCCACCGTGCGCATGACCGTCCACCCCGCCCCCCGCCGACGCGGATGGTTCGTCGGCGAAGCCTGGCTCGAACGCGCCCACCTGCGCGTCGTCGCCGGGCCCGTCGAAGCCCCCACCCCCGAGGCCGCCGAAGCACTCCTCACCGCCGAGCTCCTGCGCGCCGTCGAGGCACGCGCGCCAATCCCCGAGTCCGCGACGCACGCCTCGACCCTCTAGGAAACGCGCCGGCCATCCCCGCGTGGACCCCGGCGGCCGCGCCCTTGCTCGATCCGGGACCGCTGGCGCAGTCCCGTCGAGATAGCTACATTGATGGCTATGAAGCGCGTCTCCGTCGCGGAAGCCAAAAATACCCTCCCCGCCCTTCTCCACGAGGCCGAGTCGGAGCCCGTAGAGATCGTCCGACGCGGCAAGCCCGTCGCCGTCATCCTCTCGCGCGCAAACTACGACCGCCTCCGCGGCAAAGGCGAAGGCATGTGGGCCTCGCTCAAGCGCTTCCGAGCCACGCACGATCTCGAGCTGCTCGACGCCGCGAGCGCCTTCGAGGGCCTGCGGGATCCCAAGGACCAGGGCCGCCCCGTTCGATGGTGAAAGTTCTCCTCGATACCAACGCACTCTCCGAGGCCGTCCGTCCCGCGCCCCACGCCGGCTTCATGAAGCGTCTCCGCGCGAACGAAGCGAAGCTCGCCCTCGCGTCGGTCACCCTCCACGAGGCGCTCTACGGCCTCGAACGTCTGCCCGACGGCAGACGCAAGGAGATGCTCCGCGAGTACATGCGCGACGTCGTCACCAAGATGCCCGTGCTCCCCTACGACGCGAAGGCCGCCGAGTGGCACGCGCGCGAGCGTGTGCGGCTCGAAGCCGCCGGACGGACCCTCCCCTACGCCGATGGACAGATCGCCGCCGTCGCCGTCGTGAACGGCCTCGCCCTGGTGACCGCCAACGTGCGCGATTTCCGTCACGTGGAGGGCCTTCGCGTCGAGAACTGGCTCGCCTAAAGAGACACCGCTCCGCCAAAGACAAGCGCCGGCCGTGGCCGCGCTCCGCCCGCCGCGTGCCGCTCTTCACGGGCCACACGAGCTCGTCGCTTCCTTCCCGCTTCGAGGGGGTGCTCGTCGCCGCGGCGCCGCTTCTCGATCCGTAGGAGCGCGGCTACGTGCGGCGATGCTCGCGCTTCGCATTGGGCTCCGGCAGCGGCAACGCGGAGGGCTCGACGTCGGCGGGCTCGTCAGGCGCGGCCGCCACACGGTACGGCCCCACGGCGTCGACGCGAAGGCGGGCCCGCTCGGGCGCGGGATCCATTCGCGCGAGCACGGACGACGTCGTGCGGTACGCGGCGACGAGGAGCACGAGCTCGAGGGGGATCGCCAGAAGCGCGAGAGGATGCGCGCGGCCGACAGCCACACAGATAACGAGGCCCACGGTCGCGAGCACCAGCACGATCCCCATCAGCAGGAGCGCCGCGACGTAGCCCGTCGAGGCAAGCTTCGTCGGGACGGAGGCCGCAGCTTCGCCTTCAGCGGGGCGCGGGGCTTGTTGCGTTCTCGCCACGCTTGCCTTTCGCGAATTCAACCGCGTAGCCGTCCGGATCGAACGCGGTCATCGCGCGCTCCCACGGCTCGTCATGGGGCGGCTGGTGAAACACCACGCCTTTCGCCTTCAGCTCCTCGTAGAGCGCATCGAGATCGTCGGTGCTGAACTCCACATGGATCGCTCGCTTCTGCGAGGGGGTCGAGTCGGCGACCCCCTCCTTGCGCGCCTCGGCGACGGACAGGAGACCGATGGTGCCCGCCCCGAGCCGCACCATCGCGAATGCGGGCGCCGCGTTCCACGCCACCGTCAGGCCCAGCTTGCCGCTGTAAAAGCGGAGCGATCGCTCCACGTCCTCCACCGTGAGCGTCATGCCTTCGAACCGGAAATCTTGCGCCATCGCGCGGGAGTCTACGCCGACCGATGCGGGATGTGCGGCCACGGTTCGGCATCCGCGCCTCCAAATTGGTGAGCTAAAAGGCTTCCATGCAGAGCGCACGGACTTCCACCTCCCTCTCGGCGGACCATGGAAGCGTCGGGTCGCGCAGTTGTGCCTCGAGCTCGTCGATGCGCGCGAGGACGGCGATGGACGACGGGCAACGCGGTGAACTCCCGGAGCTGCGCGGCCGCGGCTTGCAGCTTGGCGCGGAGTTCCGCTCGGGTACTGGCCTGGGGGGTCCATGACGCCTCCTCGAAACCGCTGTCGCAAGTTGCTACGGCGAGGACGCCTTTACGCCCGGCCGCCACGTCGGCGGATCACCGCGTGGTAGAGCCCGACCAGAATGACGGCGCCCACGAAGGACATGAAAAACCCGGCGGGTTCTCCCTCCTGGTAGAAGCCCAGCGCGTGGCCCGCAACGCCAGCGATGAGCGCACCGGCGACGCCGAGGGCCATCGAGATGACCCACCCCCCCGGCTCTTTGCCCGGAACGACCATGCGCGCGAGCGCGCCGACGATGAGGCCGAAGACGAGAAACAGAAGAAGATGCATGGCGTCGCGTGGTGCATGAGCCGTACCCGACCGGGCGCCGTCCGCCAGCGTCCTTACGGTGCTCAGGGGCTTTCACCGTGGGCCGGATTGGACCGTACGAAACAGGACGGACGCCCTCAGCGCGCTCGTACCGCGACCGTCTCCCCTTCCGTGCGTCGTGGTCGACACCCTGGAGGATCGG
>JANXMC010000779.1 GCA_025354825.1 Myxococcales bacterium | reverse complement strand
CTCCGAGACGCCCACGATTTTAGCGAGGCCGAAGTCGGACAGCTTCGCGAAGCCGTCCCACGGGATCAAAACGTTGCCCGGGCTCACGTCGCGATGCACGACCGGCGCGGCGTCGCCCGTCTTCGGATCGTGCGCGGCGTGGGCGCTCGCAAGGGCCGCGAAAACGCGCGACGTGATGAAGTAGATCATCGCGTCGGTGAGCGCCGCGCCGTGCGCGCGCAGGAGCCCCACGAGCTGCGCGAGCGACGGCCCGTCGACGTATTCGAGGACGAGCGCGAGGTGCCCGCCCACCGTGAAGAAGTCGTAGATGTGAACGAGCGCGGGGTGCGTGAGGCGCGCGCAGGCCATGGCTTCGACCAGGAGCGAATCGCGCTGCGTTTGGTCTTCCGCGAAGCGCGCCGTGAGCCGCTTCACGACCACGAGGCGGTCGAGCGCGTTCTCGCCCGTCGCCGTCGCGAGGAGCACTTCGGTGCTCTCTCCGAGGCCGAGGCGTCTTACGATTTTGTAGGGGCCGACCATCTCGGCCGGGAACATCGTCGCAGTCTTGCTCATGCCCGCGCGGCCTCGTTCGACTTCGGCGTGGCTGCAATCTGCACTGCGGCAATGCCCGACGCCGGCGTGAACGTGCCGGAGTCGCGACCGCAGGCGGTGTCGATGTGCGTGAGGATCCGCGCGGCCACGCGCGCGGAATCGGCCTCGCCGAGGCGCCACGCGCCAATAGCCGCGTAGCATGCCGTGTCGAGCTTCACGCGGCGCGAGGTGAGCTCGCGCGCGGTCACGTGATCCCGCGCGACCGCGCGCTCATCGTCGAACGACGCGAGCACAGTGCGGAGCGTATCGACCGCGGCGCGGAGCGCGTGAGGGTACGGCTCGGACGCACGCGACGGCTCGGGGATCACGACGCCCGGGCCGCCCGGCGGAAGGCGCGACACAGCGCGGTGGTACGAGGTCGTCGACTCTTCGAGCCAGTCGGCGATGTCACGCGCGGGCGCGAGCTTCTTCTCCCACGCGATCTCCGTCATCAGCGTCTCGTGCTGGAGCGCCGAGTGGATGCGGTTGATCTGCGCGGTCAACGCTGCGTCCTCCTCACGAACGAGGGCGACCCACATGCTTCTCATCACGTCGACGGCCACGTCGAGCGCCAGACGCAGAGGCTCGGGCGGCGCTTCCGAAGGCGCCACGCCGCAGAGGATCATCCGTTGGAGCGACTTGCCCCGATCGGCACCCAGGTCTACGAGCGCGAACGTCGTCCCATGACGTGCGGCGCGGTCGTCGAGGCAGCGATCGTACGCTGCGGCGGCCATCAGCTTCTGCTGTCGGTCCATCTGGCGTCCTCCATCCGTCGTGGCATCCGTGCGCGCGCGTGGCGTGGCTGTGAATTGGCGCGCGGGAAATCCTGGAGGTGCCCGCCCGGCATGGGGTGAACAATTCCACGCAGCGCGGAGAGGGCTATCTACCGCGGATGACAATCCGTTGACCGAGGACGCCACGGTGCGATGACGTCATCGCCCCCGCGCAGCCGAACTCTCGACTCAACGTGTCAACCGACGCTGCTCGTCCCCGCGCTCGGGCCCTGGCGCCTGAAAGCCTGCGGCGTCTTCCCCGTCCAACGCTTGAAGGCGCGGCTGAAGGCGCTCGGGTCCGAGAAGCCTAAGAGAAACGCGACCTCGGTGAGGCTTCGATGCTCTTCGGCGACGTACTTTTGCGCGGCTTCGGAGCGCACGTCGTCGACGAGATCGGCGTAGTGAACGCCGCGCTCTTTCAAGCGGCGCTGCAGAGTGCGGCCGCCCATCGCGAGGGATCGCGCCACGGCATCGAGCCCCGCGTCGCCGCCTCGAACGGCGACGCCGATCGCACGGCGAAGCGTCTCGACGATGTCGTCGTCGGGGCGGGGCGCGATGTTGGTGGCGCCGTTCTCTTCGAGCACCGCGAGGAGCTGCGGGTTCGCGAAACGGAACGGCATGTCGAGCGCCGAACGCGGAATGGCGATCTCGTTGTGCAGCTGACCGAACTCGACGGGCGCGCGGAAGATGCGCGCGTGCTCCGTCGTCTTTTCCGGCGCCGGGTGAACGAAGCGAACAGCGAGTGCCGAGAGACCGTCGCGGGCGAACATCCGCGCGCGCAGTGCCAGCATCGCGAACCAGTGCTCGGCATGGTGCCGTGCGATCTCGGGCGATGTCGCGACGAGCGGCCTTAGGACCAGGCGAACCACCTCGCCGTCGTTTTCGACGGCCATCTCGCTCATGGCGCAGATCATCGCGTAGTAGCGAACCACGCGCTCGACGGCCGCGAGGGCCGTGGGGCTCGAGATGGCGGCGAATTCGAGCGCGCCGTACGCCCCCGCCGGCGTCTGCTCGCCGACGTGCAGGCCGAAGTCTGGGTCGTCCGTGCTCTCGAGAAGAAGCGACCAAACTTTGATGAGCGTGTCGACGGGAACCCACGCATCGGCGTCGTCCACCGTTTCGCGCGTGAGGCCGACGCGCTCGAGAACCCGCGGCACGTCGATGCCGACGCGATCGGACGCATCGAGCAGCGCTCGCAACGTGATCGCGGCGACCGCGCGACGCGAGCGGCGCTGGGTGTCGACCGAGACCGTCACGGCGCCACGCGCGAGGGGTGCCTCCGACGGAGGCGCCTGAGCGAGAGGCGGGGACACCGCGTCCGGCGTCGGCTCGTCGTGCTGGTCGTGCTGGTCGTGCATCGATGACGCAATCGCATGAAGGCTGACGTCCGCAGCGTGGGGCTGCAACCGTCGCGCGTCCCTCTGCTGCGTGTTCGCTCGGGGAGCTACGGAAATGTGCGTCTCGCCGTCGTGTTCGCAGCGAGCTTTTTATCGACCGTTCGTAAAGCTTACCTCTGCGCGACACATTGCCATCGAGAGTGAAACACGTTTCACTCCGCGGCAGCAGGGAGCGGTATGGGCCATGGCGAACGCGACGATGACAATGGCCGAAGCGGAGGCCGCGCTGTTGGCGCCGGGCGCGCCCTTCGAGGTGGCGGAAGAGATCGTTCTGGGCGAGACGATGCGCGTCTTCAAACGGCGCCTCCCTTCGCTGCGCGCGGTCCTCGAGTCGTCCGCAGCGCGCGGCGATGCTGAGCATATGGTTTTCCATGGGTCGGCCGGCGAGGAGCACCGTTTCACGTATCGCGAGCACGTCGCGCTCGTTGCGAGGACGACCCCGCGATCATCGTTTACACCAGCGGCACCACGGGCCGGCCCAAGGGGGCCGTTCACTCGAATCGCAACGTGATTGCGCTCGTCGGCTGCAACTCGTTTCACGGCGCGCGGATCGCGATGACCGCTCGCCCCCGTGCCGGCGCGGGCGCGGGCGCGACGCCGCCGCCGAGCGTCCTCGTGACGAGCCCGCTCTTTCACGTGTCGGGCCTTCATAGTGCGGCGGTCGCCTGCCTCGCCAACGGCGTGCGCACGGTCTGGATGATGGGGCGCTTCGACGCGGGGCGCGCCCTCGCGATCATCGCGCGCGAGAAGGTCACCTCGTGGGGGTACACCGCGACGCTCCTGCATCGAATCGCTTACCACCCCGACGTGCTCTCGTTCGAGCGCACGTCGCTGCGTCAGCTCGGCGGCGGCGGCTCGCCCATTGCCCCTTCGCTTCAAGCCCGCGCGCGCGAGGTTTTCCCGGGCATCGCCGAGACCTTCGGTGTGGGGTACGGCCTCACGGAGTGCACGGCCCTCGCGACGCTCAACGCGGGGCCGGAGCTCGCGGCGCATCCGCGGTCGGTCGGCAGGCCGATGCCTACGGTCGATATCGAAATACGGGACGACGGAGGAAACGCGTTGGCGCAGGGGTCGTCGGGCGAGGTCTACGTGCGGAGCCCGCTGGTGATGCTGCGCTATTGGGAGAACGAGGCGGCGACCGCGGAGGCCGTAGGAGACGGGCGGTGGCTCCGCACGGGTGATCTCGGGCGGATCGAAGGTGGCCGCTTGTACCTGGAGACGCGCAAGAGAGACCTTATCTTACGCGGCGGCGAGAACGTTTACCCCGTGGAGATCGAGCAACGGCTCGAGCAACATCCGTCCGTCGCCGAGGCCGCTGTGTATGGAGTCTCCCATCGTGAGCTGGGGGAAGAGGTGAAAGCCGTCGTCGTGCGGATGGGCGGCGCTCGGGTCGACGTGGGAGAGCTCACACGTTGGGTGGCCGATGCGCTCGCCTATTTCAAAGTGCCCACCCATTGGGAGATCACAGAGTCACCCCTGCCGCGCAACGCGACGGGCAAGGTGTTGAAAGACGTGCTGCGAGGCGTCGACGCGAGTGCCTTCGAAATGGAGTGAGCCGCCGAACAGCGCGCCTCATTCTCAAGGCACCGCCTTGAGGACCTTTGCGCACCCCAGCTTGGACGACCTCGCCTTTGCGAGCCCCGCCGTAACGGACGGGGGCGTGGCCTTGCCCCATCGCTCGGCTACCCTTGCCAGTGCGTGGCATGCGTCTTCGACGCGGCCAGCGTCAGCCAGTGCAAGGCCCAAATAGTAGTAGGCGCGCGTGTGATCGAACGGGGCGTTGTATTCGGTACACGTCTTCGTGGCGCGTTCGAGATAGGGAATAGCGTCGTTGGTATAGCCTGCGAGGAAGTACGTTCGGCCAATGAAGTACGAAGCGACCGTCTGCGGCGTGAACGGCGGAAGCGGGAGGTACTCGGGAAGGGCGTCCATCGCCTGTTTTGCCGTCGCTTGCGAGAGCGCGGGGCGCGCAAACCCGTAGATCCAAAGATGGTGTACGAATGCCGCCGTCGTGCGCTTTTTCCACCCGGCAATCCACTCATCGCGCCCTGATTTAAAGGCCATGGGGGAAAGCGCCCCTTGGGCACTGAGCTGCCCCAACATGTTGGGCGTCGGGTCGACGGCGACGGAATAGTCCGACGAATCTACGGGCGAAACCCAGCCCCCTTTACGCTCGAGGAACGTACGGGCGACCTCACGCACGCGATCGAGCCGGCCGGTCTCTTCGTAGATCTCGCTCAAGTACTGGAGAGGCTCGGCGTGGGCTTGCATGGCCGGATTGGTGGCAATCTCGGTGTCGAGCGCGCGGGCGTACCCTTCGGCCTTACCGAACTCGCCCATATAGATCGCCATACGAACGCGATCGGAGAGCTCGAGCCGCTTTCGTGAATCGGCCGGAAGCTGCGACCATTTCTGCTCGAGAGCGGCGAACACCGTCGCGGGAGTTGCATGTTGGGAGAGGAGCGCCTTCCCCAACATCTGGTATCCGTAATAGTCCTCGGGCGCGCGCGCGACCCACTCACGAACGTCTCTCTCGAGGGCAGCGCACTCGCCCGACTGCTCGTGAAGCATCGCGCGGTTCCACAGGCAGTCGGTCGCCCCCGGCGAGACTTCGAGGCAGCGCGCGATTTCCTTCGCGGCACGCGGAAAGTCGCCGATGAACGAGTTGGTCATCGCCAAATGCGAATACGCCTCTCCAAATTTCGGGTCGAGCTCCACGCTCCGTTCGAGCGCCTCGCGCGCGAGCGGGAAGCGACCCTGCTCGATGCGCATGAATCCCAAATAGAACGCAACCTCCGCGTCGAGCGGGTAGTGCTCGACCACTTTCAACAGGCGCTCTTCCGTCTTCATGAAATCGGGCGGATCGCGGCGAAAACGGGTGTCGAAGGCGTCGAGGAGCTCTGCGTCCCGCGGCGACATCGTCGAGCGAAACTGCACCGCCGAGCCGTAAATGTGGCGCGCAACCATTTCGTCGGAGGCGAGCTCCAAATCGAGAATGGCGAGGCGAAGGTGCGCCGCGCCCAGGGTTGGGTCGAGGGTCGTCGCCTGCTCGAAGCTTTGGCGGGCAGCTTCGAACGCCGCATCGCGGAACGACTGCAGGCCGGCCGCGTAGGCCGCGAGCGCCTCGGGCTTGCCGTGGGTGGGAGGCGCAGCGGCGGTGACGGCCGTCGGCATGGGCGGAGGCGGAGGCGGCGCGACTTCCGGCTTCGCAGGCCATCTCGAGACGACGAGCGCGAGCCCAATCACGAGGACGAGCCCCGCCGCGAACGCCCATTTTTGGCGCCGGGCACGGGCGACACGAAGCATGCTCGCGCCCGTGAGATTGGCCGTGGGTTGCGTGATGCGCCGCACCTCGCCCATGTCGTTCTCGGCGGTCTCGGCCTCTTCCAGCGCGCCGGCGCTCGCCCCCTGGGCCGCCGACACCTTGCCGAACGCATCGAGCCCCGTCGCGACGGCCGCCATGTCGTCGAACCGCCCCTCGGGCGTTTTCGCGAGCGCGCGCGCCACCGTCGCGGCGACGATGGCCGGGAGGTTGGGCACGAGCGTCTCGAGGCTCGGCGGCGTCGTCCCCATGATGTCGACGAGGAGCTGCACGCCATCGAGCGTCCCCCACGGAAGCTTGCCCGTCAGCGTCTCGAAGGCGACCACACCCCACGAGAATTGATCCGTTCGAACGTCGAGATCCTCACCGCGGACCTGCTCGGGCGACATGTAACGCGGCGTCCCCACGACGCTGCCGTCGGCGGAGCTCGCGCGAGAATCGTCCGATGTTCCAAACGTGAGATCGACACGCTTCGCGATTCCGAAGTCGAGCACCTTCACGACGCCGTCGTTTCGAACGATGACGTTCTCGGGCTTGATATCGCGGTGAATGAGCCCCTTCGCGTGGGCGGCCGAGATTGCACGCGCAATCTCGACGAGCCAACGCACGCGCGTCTCCCACGGCGCGCGACCTTCGGCGATGTGCGTTCGGAGCGTCTTGCCGGAGATGAACTCCATGGCGAGGTACACGTTGCCGTCGACCTCGCCAACGTCGTAGACGCTCACCGCGTTCGGGTGAGAGAGCGCCGCCGCCGCGCGGGCCTCGCGAAGGATTCGGGTCTCCGCGGTGGGCGTAGGCAAGAGTACTTTGAGGGCGACGTTGCGCCGAAGCCGCGTGTCGTAGGCGCGGTAGACACGCGCCATTCCGCCTTCGCCGAGAACGGCGTCGATGCGATAGCGGTCGAACGTGTCCCCCGGCGCAAAGGACATTCCGTCTGCGAGGATAGCGGGACGCGGGGGCGGCGGCCATCTGTGCGGAATTTCGACGTGTGCGCATCGTCCGATGGATTTACCGACAATCGGATACCCTCGCCTTCACGATGCGGTTCTCCGTCTTCATCGAGGACGCCACGGCACGTGAGCTCGTGACGCGCGTGCTCTACGGCCGAGGGCACGAGGCGTGGCCGCCCATCGAGGGCGATACGTCGCCCGAGAAGCGCCCCGAGCTCGTCATCGTAGAGGCGCACGGTGCCGGCGACGACGCGGTGGCGATGTGTCGAAGCCACGCCGACGACCCCGAGCACGTCGCGACGCGCGTCGTGATCGTCGTCGTCCCGCGCGATAACCTCACGGCGGCTGCGCGCGCGGTCGAAGCGGGCGCGAGCGACGTGCTCATCATGCCCCTCACCGAGGCCGAGACCGCGCTGCGCATCGTGATCGCCGAGCGAGCGGTGCGGGCACGAAGGCTCGCACGCATGCGCGACGAGCAGACGCGCGAAAGCGAAGACCGTTACCGCGCGCTCTCGGAGGCGACCTTTGAAGCCGTGGCGCTCCATGAGAACGGCAAGATCCTCGAGGTAAACGAGGGTTTCGTGCGCATGTTCCGGTACAAGCGCGGAGAGGCGATCGGCGTCGATGCGCTCTCTCTCGCGGCCCCCGAGAGCACTGCCATCGTGCTCGATCACATTCGCACAGGCAGTACGGCGCCGTACGAAGCTGTCGGCATGCGCCGCGACGGGACGACGTTCACGGGCCTTCTCCACGGCCGCACCGTCGTCTATCGCGGCCGTGAAGTGCGGGTGGTTGCGATCTCCGATCTCACAGTACAAATCGCCTCCGAAGCCGCACGCCGTGCGAGCGAGGAGAGCCTCGCCGCAACCCTTCGAAGCATCGGCGACGCCGTGATCGCGACCGACGGCGAGGGGCGCATCGTGCGAATGAACCCGGTCGCCGAGCGGCTCACGGGCTACACGCTCGACGAGGCGCACGGCCGGCCGGTGGACGAGATCTTCGTCATCGTCAACGAAGAGACCGGACACAGAGCGCAGAGTCCGGTGGCGCGCGTGCTGCGGGACGGCGTCGTCGTCGCGCTCGCGAACCACACGTGCCTCAAGGCGAAAGACGGCTCGCAGCGCCCCATCGCCGACAGCGGCGCGCCGATTCGCGACAAGAAGGGGGTGATTCGCGGCGTCGTCCTCGTCTTCCGAGACCAGACCGAAGAGCGCCGCGCGACCGAGGCGCTCGTGCGATCACGCGCCGAGCTCGAGCAGCTCATCGAAAGCATGCCCGATGGCGTCGTCATCCATCGCAACGGCACCATCCTGTATGCGAACCGCGCCGTTGGCGAAGCGCTCGGCTACGAGAACGGCTTCGATTTCGCGGGTCGTCGCGTGCTCGATTACATCGACGCGCCCGATCAGGACGCGGTGCGCGAGCGGCTCGACGCCGTCGAGAACGGAACCGACGTCGGCGTGCGGGAGACGCGCTTCCGCGCTCGTGACGGCAGTCTCGTCGTCCTCGAAGTGAAGCCCGGTCCGAGCGTCACGTTCCACGGCGAGCCCGCAATCGTCGTGCTGGCGCGAGATACGCGCGATCGCGCACGCATCATGGCGCGGCTCCAGCTCGCCGACCGCATGGCTTCACTCGGCACGCTCGCCGCGGGAGTCGCCCACGAGATCAACAACCCACTCGCGTACGTCGACGCGAATCTCACCTATCTCGGACGGCAATTTCATAAATTCATCGGGGCGATGACACACGATGATCGCGAGCGCGAGGGCGCGCGCAAAACGGAGGACGCGCTTGGTGAGGCTCGCAACGGCCTCGACCGCGTCGCGCGCATCGTGACCGACCTGCGCGACTTCTCGCGCGGCGGCGACGGCGACGTGGCCGGCCCCGCGGACGTGCGCGAGGTGCTCGAAAATACCGTCAAAATGGCCTGGAATCAGATTCGCCACGGCGGGCGTCTGGTGCAGCGCCTCGCGCCTGTCCCCCTCGTCGCGGCTAGCTCCGAC
>JANXMC010000746.1 GCA_025354825.1 Myxococcales bacterium | reverse complement strand
GCTGCCGGTCTCGGACATCTATGCGACGGGCGCGACCGCCATTGCATGGCTCACCGGCCGTGAGCCGGAAGATCTCCCCCATCGCGGTCTTGGAATCGACGTGAAACGCGCGGTCGCAGGCGTCGCGAGCCCCGAGCTGACACGCGCCCTCACGGCGATGCTCGAGCCCGATCCCGACAGGCGCGCGACGCGCATCGCGCCACTTTTGCCAACGGGGGCGAATCCGTACGCGAAGGCCGACAAGCCTCGGCACGGGCGCGCGGCGGCGTCGTCACGGCCGTCACGGCGGTCAGGTCAGTACGAGCGTGCCCAAAAAGCGGTCGAGCGGGCAGAGCGCGTGGCACGGCGAGCGGAACGGTACCTGCCGCACGTGGTCGTTCTGCTTCTCTCCCTAGGCCTCACCCTCGCGCAGGTCGTCGTCATCCTCGCGACGCGCGTGGTCGTCCCCATTGTGCTCACGGTCCTGTCGGTCGTCTTCGGCGCGGGGCTGCGGCGCGCCGCGCGCTCCGTGTCGAACGGCGGAAATAGCGCCCAGGCGTCGATTGCACGCGCCCGCGACGCAATCCTCGCGCAAGGTTCGCAAGCCGCGCAAACGCACTTCGACGAGGCTCACCGAGAGGAGGGCCGCGTTCGCGTGACGTCCCCCGAGACGCGCGTCGCGATCGACGCGACCGACGCGCCCGACGCGACGGACGACGACGCGGAATTTCCAAGCGACGCGCGTTCTCCCGATTCGGCGCGTGCATCGCGCACGCCGCGCGCGAGGTGAGCCGCGCTGCCGATGCCGCAGGGCGGATGACGATGGGAAAGCCGGGCTATTTCTCGTAACGTGGCGGGGCTGCCCTTCGTACCCGCGCACCTCGCGCGAGCCCCCGCCCCTTCTTCGGAGTTCCCCCATCATGCGAGCCTTCACCCTCTTCGCGCTCCGCGCGGCGCTCTCCCCCACCGTCGGTCTCGTCCTCGCGGGGTGCATCACCGAAGAGTCGAATCCTGCCGTCCCGCTGAAGGACGGCGGCACGCAAGACGGCTCCGTGCGTCCGGATGGCGGCGCCGAGGGCGGAGGCAAGCCCGGCATCGACCTCACGACGACGAGCGTCGACTTCGGCCTTCAAGACTGCGGTTCAACGCCGGCGGCGAAGACGTTCACGGTGAAAAATAGCGGCAGCGCGCCGCTGACGTATTCGGCGAAGCTCGATTCGGCGGCGAGCTTCACGTTGACCGGCACGGTCGAGGGGACTGTGGCTCCGGGGGGCGCCGCGTCGATTTCGCTCAGCGCGAAAGCGGTGCCGACCAACGTCGCGGCGGCGCTCGTGATTTCCGACAAGGTTGTCGTGACAACCAATGTGCCAGGTCTCGAGAAGGTCGACGTGCCCGTCACGCTGACGACCCAAGGCGGCACCCTCGTCGTGACGCCGGCGAAGACGAGCTTCGGCCAAGTGCAGCTCACGGTGCAAGCGCCCGAAATCGCTCTCGACGTGAAAAACACGGGAAACAAGGCGGTCGACGTGACGCTCACGCCGCCCACGAATACCGATTACGCGGCAAGCTGGGCGACGGCGCCAACGGCCGTGACGGTCGCCCCAGGGGCGAGCCTCCCCGGCGCCGTTGCGCGTTTCAGGCCGACGACCGCGGGGCTCGTGACGGCCAATTTCACCGCGACGGGCGCAGGTACCCTCTGCCAGGCGGCGCCGGCAACGGCGGCGATCACGGGCGAAGGCGTCACGGCGCAGGTGTTGGTATCGCCGGTGCCCCTCGATTTTCACACGACCAGCTGCGGCACCCAGGCCGTAGCGCAGAAGGTCACGATTAATAACAAATATTCATTTCCCATTACGTATACGGCCACGCTCGGCCGTACTGCCCAGTCCGATTCGCCCTATACGATTTCGCAGGGTGCGGCCGGCACCGTCCCGGCGAACGGCTCCACCGACGTGACCGTGGCACCGCAGACGGTGCGCGCAGAGGCGCAAAGCCTCGTCGCCAATGCCCTCAACGACACGCTCACCATCGCGTCGCCCGACGCTCCGGGGTTCACGCAGACGTCCATCGCGATTACCCAAAAGGGGAGCGGCGCGATTCTCGCGCTCGCCATGCCGACGACCGATTTCGGCAACGTGACCGTCGGCTCGCTCGGCTCGTTGCCTATCTCGGTGACCAACTCGGGCAACCTCGATGCGAACGTCAACGTGACGACGTCGACCGCCGGGAGTAGCAGCAGCGTCTTCGTCGGCGGCCTCACGGGAACGGGCAACGTGGTGGCGGCCAGCACGACGCGCGCGGGGACGGTGGCGATCACCCCCGCGGCGAGCGGCCTCAAAACCGGCACCGTGTCGGTGACGACGAGCACGCCCGTTTGCCAATTCAACCTTCCCGCGCCGATTGATCTCAAAGCGACGGGCGTCGAGCCGCTCGCGTCGTTCCCCGCCGCGCCGAGCAACGTCAACGCGACCTGCGGCGCCGCCGTTAGCGAGTCGATCGCCTACACGATCAAAAACACGGGGACGGCGCCTCTCGTGCTCAGCGGCGCGGTGACCGGGCCGTTCGTCCTCGCGGCCGCATCCCAGGGGCAGAAGACCGTGGCCGTCAACGCGACGGTCACGTTGACGATTACGCCCGTTGCGCCTGCCATCGGGACGGATCGTGGCGGCACCACGAAAACGGGCGGGCTCGTCATTACGACCAACGAAAAGGGGGGGAAAGTCTACCCCTCCGTGCCGCTCAGCGTGAAGTACCACGGCGCGAACCTCGAGGCGGTCGACGTCAACGGCAACGTCATTACCGCCATCGCGCTCACGGCCCCGACCTGCCCCGCGCCCCAGACGTTCTCGATTCGCAACTCGGGCGACCTCACGGCGAATGCCGCCTACGGCAGCGCGCCGCAGTACTTCACCGTTTTCGGCGGCTCCGCGTTCACCCCCGCGCCGATTGCGCCTGCAAGCTCCCTCGGTCCTATCACCGTGAAAGTCTTCGTCACCGGCCCCTGCTCCGCGTCGGGCACTCTCCCGTTCATCTCGGAAGTCCCCCCGGGCTCGGGCATCTGCGTCGGCCTTGCGGCGCCGCTTGCCCTCACCTTCGCGCAGACCAACGGCGCGTCGGCGTGTTTTTGCAGCTGAAGGCGCTCGCTCGAGAGCTCGCCCATGGCCGATTCTCGCCTCGTCGTCCTCGTCCCTTTCCTCACGCATATCGAGCCCGCCTGCGAGCGCGGGCTTCGGCTGCTCGAGCAGAAGGGGCACGTCGTTCGCCGCGTACAGGCGTCGGCCGCCATCGACCGCACACGCAGCGAGCTTGCGACGCGCGCCCTCGCTGACGGCTTCGACGACATTCTTTGGGTCGACGCCGACATCACCTTCGACGACGACGCGGTCGACCGCCTGCGCGCCCACGACGCGCCGCTCGTGGCGGGTCTCTATGCCAAGCGAGGCGTGAAAGACTTCGCGTTTTACCTCGAGGACGACACGACCGACGTACGCTTCGGTGTTGGCGGCGGCCTCGTGCCGATTCGCTACGTCGCCACGGGCTTTCTGCTCACGCGGCGGCAGGTCTACCTCGACATCCAACAAAGCTTCGGGCTGCCCGTGTGCAATGCGAGCTTCGGCGCCGAAGTGATTCCCTACTTTCTCCCCATGGTCATCGCCGACGGCGCAAAGGGGTATTGGTACCTCGGCGAGGACTTCGCCTTTTGTGAGCGGGCGCGCCAAGCCGGCCACCGCGTTCTCGCCGACACGACGATTCGCCTCGGACACATTGGGAAGTACACGTACAGCTGGGAAGACGTGGGCATCTCGGTGCCACGCTCGGCGACCGTCGATTTCAAACGCCCGTCGGAATAGCCGCGGCCCCCCGGCAAAAGTCGCCGACGCGCGGGGGGTTCGCGCGATATGCTCGAGGACGGTGGCGACTCCATCAGGGTCTCTATTTCTATATCGGTCGCGAATGGCTCGAGCGCCGAAGCTCCCCTATCTCGGTACGTTCGACATGAGTCGTCCTCGGCCGAGCGCCCTCTTCGCAGCTCGGCGCGGCTCCGCAATCGATGCGTGAGTAGCCTTGCACACTCTCGGGAATGAGATGACTCTCGTCGCAAGGGGAGCTTCATGACCGAGACCGAACGCATCGCTCCAAGCGATGAGCACGAGCGCGCGCGCCTGGAGCTCGCACGGACCTACCTCGGCGAAGGGGTCTCGCTCACGCGGGGGCTCGAGCACGCCACGACGGTCAGCGCCGAGGTGCTCAAGGTCGAGCGCGTGGGCGTTTGGGTCTTCGAGCAGGTGGGTGCGATCCTCCGCTGCAAGACGCTTTTCGAACGGTCGCGCAACCGCCATACCGCCAACCACGCCCTCGCGTCGGCGCACTATCCGGCGTACTTGCAGGCGATCGAAGAGCGCCGCGAGATCGTCGCCGACGACGCGCAGCACCACCCCTACACGCGCGAGCTCGCCGCCGGGTATCTCAAGCCGCTCGGCATCACGTCGATGCTCGATGCCCCTATCTATCGGCGCGGCGTCGTCATCGGCGTCGTTTGCCACGAGCACGTGGGGCCGCAGCGCTCGTGGACGCAGAGCGACCGTCTTCAAGCGGCGGGGGTCGCCGACATCGTCGCGCTACTCCTCGAACAGGCGCACCGCATCGAGGCCGAAGAGGCCCTTCGCGCGAGCGAGTCGAAACGCCGCGAGCTTTACAAGATGGACGCCCTCGGTCACTTCGCCGCCGAGGCTGCCCACGACTTCGGCAACGCGCTTTCGGTCGTTCTAGGCGGGCTGGAGGTCGCGCTCGCCTCGCCGTCGACGCCGCCGTCGCGCGAGATGCTCCTCGCCATGCGAGATGCCGCGACACGCGCCGGTGACGTTGCGCGCCAGCTCCGCGAGTTCGGCCGCCTCGAGACGCCGCCCGAATCGAATACCGATTTGCACGAGCTCCTCGAAGCATCACGATCGCTCCTCGCCTACCAATGCAAGGATCGCTGCCAGCTCGAGATCGTCCTCGACGGCACCGAGCCGCTCCCGGTCACGGTCGATCGCAGCCGCCTCGATCGCGTTCTCTTGAACCTCGTGACGAACGCCTGCGATGCGATGCCCGTGGGCGGCACGCTTCGCGTCGCCACGCGACGAGCCGCTCGGGACGGCCACAAGTTCGGCGTGCTCGAAGTCTCGGACACCGGCATCGGGATGGACGCCGACACCGTCCGCCGGATTTTCGAGCCTTATTTCACCACGCGGCGCGCATCCGGCGGCACCGGCCTCGGCCTCGCGTCGGTGCACGGCATCGTCTACCAGAGCGGCGGCTCGATCGACGTCGAGAGCCGACTAGGCAAAGGGACACGCATCGCCGCGTGGTTGCCCTTCAAGGCGTGAGCCTTGAACCCGTTCAAATTCCCGCGCCACCTTCGAACGTCTGCTGCCGCGCCTGCGCCTGCGTGACTTGGGCTGCGGCCGGCACGCTGTGGGTGATCCAAACGTTGCCGCCGATGCTCGCGCCGCGCCCGATCGTGATCCGCCCGAGCACCGTCGCGCCTGCGTAGATGACGACGTCGTCTTCGACAATCGGGTGGCGCGGGAGCCCCTTCACCAAACGGCCGTGTCCGTCCGTCGGGAAGCTCTTCGCGCCGAGCGTGACGCCTTGGTAAAGGCGAACGCGATCGCCGATGATGCACGTCTCGCCGATGACGACGCCGGTGCCGTGATCGATGAAGAAGCTCTTTCCGATTTTGGCGCCCGGGTGAATGTCGATGCCGGTCTGCGCGTGGGAAAGCTCGGCGATGATTCGCGGAATCAACGGAACGCCGAGCTCGTGAAGCTCGTGGGCGATGCGGTGGTGGATAATGGCCGTCATGCCCGCGTAGCTGAAGATGGCTTCGTCGGGGCTCGTCGCCGCGGGGTCGCCGTCGAAGGCGGCGCGCGCGTCGCTATCTAGGATTTCTCGGAGCGTGGGGAGCTTCGACGCGAGGGCACGGGCGACGATGCGCGCGCGCGACGCGCACGACGTGCAGCCGTCGGCTTCGTGCTTGCAGCCGAAGACGAGGCCGATTCGAATTTGCTGTTCGAGCCCTGCCAACGCGGCATCGAGAGTTCGGCCCACGTAGTACGCGAGCCCCTCTTCGGACACGTCGGGTGCGCCGAAGTGCCAAGGGAAGAGCGCCGCGCGAAGCTCGGTGACGATCGTCGAGAGCGCCTCGCGCGACGGCAACGGGCGACGGCGGCCGCCGAGAAGATGGCGATTGGCCTCGCACAGCTTGACGACGACGTCGCTCAGAGGAGCGATGGGCGGACAGTCGCCCGTTGCACCGTTGGCGCAGCCCGTCGTGCTCGCGATGCTCGTGACCGAATTGCCTTCGTCTTCGAAGTCGCCTGCCATGTCTGCCTCTACGAACGGCCCGCATTGTCGACGCCTTTGCGCGGATGCGAAGCGGCCGTCGCGTCTTCTATAGCATGGCAGATGTCCTCCCCAGCATCGGTGCCGGGGGGTAGGCGTGATGCGACATTGGGTCAAAGGCGACCACGCGCTCACGTCCGAGCTTAGCGTCGCCGTCTAGTTCAACCCAGACCGAGCTCGCGGTGCCCGCGCTATTTGGCTTTGGCCGAATGCGCGGGCGCTGTCGTATTTGGGATTCGCTCGGGCGCGGGGCGCGCGAACAGCACGACCAGCAGCGCGGCGACGATGAGCGCCGCGGTGGTCGCCAAAACGTACGGGCGAAGGCTTCGCGGTTTGCCGAGGCGCTTGGTGACGAGCAGCGTGGGTGCGGGCGCCGCCAGGCGTGGCGACGAGGGTGCAATACGCTTCGAGCCGCTCGAGGGGGCGCCCGACGCGGGGACGCCGAGCGTTTTTTCGAGCGCTTCGAGCGCCGTCCCCAGCGCCTGCGCCGTTTGATGCCGCTCGGCGGGTGCCTTGCTCAATAGCTTCGCGACGACCGCGTCGAGGCCGCTCGGAAGCCCGGCGATGCTGTCGACGGGGAGCGGAGGCGCAGGCTCGAGGGCGTGTTGGCGAAGCACCGTCATGCCGCTCCCCTCGAAAGGGCGCGTGCCGGCGAGCATCTCGAAGAGAATCACCCCGAGGGCGTAAAGATCTGACCGCGCGTCGACCGCGTTGCCGAGCGCTTGCTCGGGCGACATGTAATCCGGTGTGCCGATGACCGTACCGAGCTGCGTGAGCGGCGCTGCGCCTGCGAAGAGCGCCCCGCGCGCGATGCCGAAGTCGAGCACCTTCACGAACTCGGCGTCCTTCGGGCGGACGACGAGCATGATGTTCTCGGGCTTCAAATCGCGGTGCACGACCCCTTTGGCGTGGGCGGCGCCGATGGCCTGCGTCACGCCGCGGGCGATGTGGAGCGCCCTCACGGGCGAGAGCGCCCCTTCGTCGAGTACGTCGCGGAGCGTGCGGCCGTCGACGTATTCGAGAACGAGGAAACAGACGCCGTCGCGCGTGTGGCCGAAGTCGGTCGCTTTGGCGACGTGCTCGTTGTCGACGTGGGCTGCCGCCATCGCCTCGCGCTCGAAGCGCGCCACGATTTCGGGCGACTCGGAGAACTCGGCGTGAAGAACCTTGAGCGCCACACGCTTGTGCATGTGGGTGTGCTCCGCCAAGTAGACCGAGCCCATGCCCCCTTCGCCGAGCAGAGACTCGATTCGGTACCTTTCGCCGACGATATCGCCCGGAGAAAAGCGCGGCGGCGCGCTTTCGGGGTCGGAAGGGAAGGAGGGTCGCGCCACGGTTCGCAGGCGATCATACTCCGTGTCGGTCGCCATTCGTGACGCCGTGTCGCGTCGTAAACGTGTATCCGAGCGGCACGCACAGAAGCCCCCAAGATGAATCCAAGATGAAGCCGAAGTGAAGATGTCGTGAAGGGCGCAGCCACACGCGAGGACGCCTTGCATTGTCGCGAAATCCGCGACAAACCCGAGGAGGCCCATTCGAATTCTCTGCGAGGCTGCGCGGACGCCTGGGAGATATTGGATGAGCGCTAGGGAGAAGATGTTGCGAGCTTCCGCATTTGGTCTGATTTCGGTGTGCATTCTCGGCGGCCTCTCCGGTTGCACGGAGGCGGTGCAGCGGGGCGGCGGCGTGCTTTTCCCGTCGATCGGCGCGCGCGACATTCAGGCCGAAGCCGTCGCCGAAGAGCTCGACCCGGCCACGCGCGACGCAAACCGCACCCTCGCCGAGCGGTTCGCGCCGGAGCTCTTGTTCGATCAGGTGATGCCGACCGGCCGCGGCCCACAGTCGAAGTGCCTTCCCGAGAGCGCGGAGGGGTACTACCTCGCGCGCAAAAAAGGGTTCAAGGGGCGCATTTGCAATCAGGACGAGAGCGCCCTCGCGGCTGCGCCGGCCTATTACGAAGTATCGCATGTTTCGGATTCGGCGTTCATTACCTATTGGTTCTTTTATGGATACCAAAGTACGTGCTTCTCCGGCGCCGGCGCCCACGACTCGGACTGGGAGCGCATCACGGTGCGCGTTCAGGGCGATGCGATGCACGAAGTCGTGTTTTTTCAGCACAACGGGCGCTACACGCGCTCGGCCGATTCGATCCGCCGCGAGGGCGAGCACCCCGTCGTCTACGTGGGAAAGAACTCCCACGGCTCGTACCACGACGCGGGCGGCGGTGGCGGCTGTGGCTATTTCTCCGACTACCGAAATCCCGGCACGAAGAATCTGCATTGGGAAACGTGGCGCACGCTGCGGTCCATCGCGGACGGCGACGAAACGTGGATGCACTCCACGGCGGCGGACGACGCTCTTTGGCAAGGGCCCACGCCCCCGACGCGAAGGCGCCCGACGATCGACGAGCGCGTTTGCAAGGGGCGCGCGGGCGTACTTCGCATTGGGCCCGTCACGCTTTCGTCCACGAATACCTGCAAGCGGAGCGACTACCGCGACGAGCGGATGACGCTGCGCGATCTCGCGACGCAGCCCACCGCTGTCGCGACGCGAACGCCCACCGCCTCTGGCGGCGGAAGCGGCGGTGGGGCCAACGGCGCCGCCTCGAAATCGGCGCCGTAACGCGGCGGCGCGCTACTGCTTCTTCGCGTAGCTGTAGGCCGTGTAGGCCGCGACGAGGTGGCAGATCCAACCGAGCAGGCCCGCCGAGCCGAGCCAGAGGCCTGGCGTGACGACGAACCAGAAAATGCCCCGCAGGAACTTACCATTGTAGCACTGGCCGAGCCCCGGCAAGAGCAACGAGAGGACCGCTGCAATGCCCGGATCGGGCCGTGAATCGCTTGCCATCGTGAACGCTCCTCGCGAAAGCCCGGCCGTCGCCGGTGTCGCCTGAAGATGACCACGGCGACGAACGTGCGCAAGTCGTTGGGGCCGGAGTCGAGAGCGGCGTCGTCGAAACCGCCCCACGTCCGCGTGTCGACGCGGTAGGCGCGGCGCACGGGCTAGCGGCAACCTAACCGAGCACCGCCCCGCCCCGCCCCCCTCCGCGGCGGCGTGAATACGCGTGGGGGGCTTCTCCAAAACGCCGATACCGAGAGGCCTAAAACGAATACGTCGCGTTCACGTCGAGCATGAAAATCTCAGCGGTGTATTTGCCATTCGCGCTGGGCGACCGAGACGGGTTCTCGAGCAAATCCGTTCGGGCCGTGCCGCGCGTGTCGACGGCGAAGAAGTGAATGAAATTCGCGCTGCTCGCGAGGGCGAAATGCTTGCTGAACTCGTGGCGCGCGCCCGCCGAGAGGTAAAGGCGATTCGAGTCGATGGTCGACGCGTCGATGGAGCTTTTCGGCACCGCCGACGTGGTCATCCCGACGCTGCCGAAGACTTCGGACGACCGCGAAACGAAGACGCCGACGCCCGCGCGGGCGCCCATGCTGTCTTTGAAGTTACGCGGGATGTTGAGGATGATTTTCAGCGCATCGCCGCTGCCGTCGGCCTTCGTGTCGCAGGCTGCGCCCGGCGCCACGACGCACTGCTTGTCGAACACCGACCAGCGGACGTATTCGAAGTCGGCGCGGAGCTCGAGGGCGTCCGAGACGCGCCACGCGCCGCCGAGGCGCACGAGATCGGGATACGTTTGAAGCAGCTGCACGGCCGTGGGCTGCGCGGTGTTGGGGTTGGCCCCGGCTTGCGCCGTGAGCTCGCCATTGAGGCGCATGCTGCCGAAACCGGGCTGCGACGTGTACGAGAGACCAAGCTTGACGGTGCGATTCTGGAGAGGCTCCCAGTACACGCCAAACGCCGCGCCGACGTTCACGCCGTGGGCCGTGAGGCGGGTGCGCCCTTCGTTCAAGCGGCCGTCGAATCCTTGAATGTCGTCGCCGTTGTCGGGGATATTGCGCGCGCGAACCGTGTCGACGTCGTGGGAGACGACACTGAAGTTCGCGCCGAAGCTGAGTCGCGCCTGCTCGATCGTGTACGACACGGCGACCGTGTTGTAGAGCGCGAGAATCATCCCGTTGATGTTGTGAAAACGCTGCACGCCGTCCTGCGCGCCGGGGGCCTGCGGATCGCTCGCGATGGCGTCTTTACGCTTGTCCCACGTCGCGATGCCGCCGAACGGCACGTAGACGGCGTAGCCGACGCGAAGGCCAGATTTCAGCCCCAGGTCGCTCGTGACACCGAAATAGCCGAGGCCGAGTACGTTTTTGAGAGTCGCTTTTCCCGTATTCGCGGCGCGATAGCGCACTGCGTTATCGGCCATGTTCGTAGGGTCTGCGAGGGTCGCATTGCCGAGCGCGTCGTTCGATCGGGTGTAGCTCGCGAGGCGAAGAACCGGCGTTACGTCGAGCGTGATGCTCGTGGTGGGGTCGGTGCCGCCCATCGCGGCGGGGTTGTAATAGACGGCATACGCGTTGGGCGATGCCGGCGTGCCGTGATCGGACCCGAAGCGCGCGGTGAGGTAGCCGCTCGCGTGGGCCTCTCGCTCAGCGCCGAAAAAAGCGGCCGAAACGCCGATGGCGGCGGCAGCGAAAGCGGCGAGGTTCGTACAGCGAAGGGAAAGGCTCATGCGTCGGAAGCTCCTGGAGACTAAGCGCGTCGTTACCGTGGATGCCTCGCGCGCGTGCAGTCGCGATGCACGCCTCCCGCCCCCCGCCAGAAGCAGCCGCGGGGGCACCATACCAAGTGGGCGTGACTTCGTCAGGCGCGTCCGTCGTGTCGATCGCGCAAAGCGAAGCTTGCGACCGCGCTCTCAGGAACCTAAGTACAGTCGTCCATGAGCACGCGCAGCTTCGCTTTCGCAAAGGTCACGTTGGGTCTCGTGTGCGCCGCGACCTTGGTGGGCGGCGCGAGCTCGATGAGCGCGTGCGCCGACACGCAAGGCGCGATGGACGACTACCTGGCGCGCACGCAGCCGCTGCGGAATCAGTATCTCCAAGGCGAGAGCGACGCGGCCATTGCTAGCGATGCGGGCGCGTTTGCAGGCACGTACATGCTCTATTGCCTCTCGCCCCTCGTCGCGGGCGACGTGAAACGAACGCTACGGTTCAAAGCCGTCGTCACGTACGCGCCCGTCGAGACGGGGACGGGCCCCATCTCGATGACGCTGCAAGCGATGACGATCGGCACGACGAGCGGCGCGAATGCCATCGGCCCGATCTTCCCGGCAGCGCCCGCCGCATCGGCCGAAGTGACGAACGGAAAGTTCGTATTGGCGATTGGCGACTCGCCGGATCTTCCGAAAGAGTCCAATCCGCTGACGGGGGTCGACTGGGGAATCAACGCGCTCGTCTTCCGCGGGACGTTGACGACGCCGCCTGCGGGGTTCTGCGCGAACCTCACCGGCCTGACGCGCCCAAGCGGCCTAGATGCCGCGGGCACCACCTGTCTCTTCAAAGCCGCAAGCAGCGACGACGAGTCGATCCCCGTGCCCGAGGCGGCCGAGTACACGTGCCCTCAGTGACGCGAGATGTGACGCGAGATGTGACGCGAGACGTGACGCGAGAAGTGACGCGAGACGCGAAGCAAGACGCGACGTGAGACGCACGGGCGACGGGCGCATGCGCCGAGCCGCTCGCTCACGGGGTCGTGGGTGTCGCGAAACGGACTGCGTTCCTCCTAGGGCGAACTTTTGTCGATGAACGACCGCCTCAGACGCGTCCCATGAGGGCGGATTCTCCGGTGGGGTCAAACTCGTTCTTCCGCAGCGCAATCGACTGCGGAAAGTGTTGATTCGCGTGGCCGGTCCGAAACGCAGCGGGCTATTCCCTCGCCGTCGCTGACCGGGCTCGCGCGTGGGGACGCGTGGGCGCGGGCGACAGTCCGGAGGACCACACGATGAAACGGGTAGTTGGACTTTGCTTCGCAGCAATCGTCGGCAGCAGTGCTCTTGGCGCGTGTAGCAGTGACGACGACGTCACGTTGACGGCGATCGCCGAACCGTCTGCGAAGGTCGCAGACGCCCCCGAGCCGACCGCATCGACATCCGCGGCGTTGAGCCACCTCGAGCAGGCCAGCGGTGCACGTTGGTCCCTCCTGGCCGGTGAGAACGGCGTCGGCGTGCGCCACCTCGCGGGCGTTTCGAAGCCCATCATGACGGACGGGATCACGGCGGAAGCGGCGACCCTTCGGTTCGTGCAAGACAACAAAGACCTCTTCGCCATCGGTGATGCGGCGGGCGAGCTCACGCTCCTCAAGTCGACGACGACGCCGCACTTGGGCCTCGCCCATGCGCGCTTCAAGCAGACGACGCGTGGCGTCGAAGTTTGGGGCCGCGAGCTGATTGCCCACTTCGACTCCGCAGGCTCGCTCACGTCGCTTTCGACGGACTACGCGCCGGGCCTCGATGCCGTCGGTGTCACGCCGAGCCTCACGCCGGCCGACGCCATCGCCAAGGCCGAAGCGCACGCGGCGACGATGGGCGACGGCTTCGACCCGGCGAAGGCTTCGAGCCCCGCGAAGACGAAGCTCGTCGTTTACGTCGACGACGCGGGCGCAGGCCACCTCGCCTGGCAGACCGAGCTCTTCGCGGTTCGCGTCGCGAACACGAGCTCCACGATGCCGGTCGCGCTCATCGATGCGATGAACGGCGCCGTCCTCCTCTCGTACGAGAACCTCCAGGCGGCGTCCGTTGCCGTCACGCTGCCGGGCACCAACGTGTCGCGCAACGTGAAGATCACGCAAGCCGCGTCCGGCTGGACGATGGTCGACGACTCGCGCACCACGGGCAAAATCAGCACGCGGAATGCCAACTACGCCACGTCGACGAGCACCAACCTGGCCCTCGTCAGCTCGACGTCCCAGTCGTCGGGCTGGGACGCGGCCGGCGTCGACGCGCAGTTCGGCGCCGAAGAGGTCTACGACTTCTACAAGTCGAGCTTCGGGCGCGACAGCTGGGACAACGGGAACGGCCCGCTCACCTCGTACATCCACGTCGGCGACTCGCAGGCGAACACAACGGCCGGCCGCAAGAAGCTGAACAACGCGTTTTGGGACGGCCAGGCGATGAACTACGGCGACGGCGACGGCCTGCTTCTCACGAAGCTCTCCGCCGGCCTCGACGTCTGCGCCCACGAGCTGACCCACGGCGTGACGAGCGCCGAGTCGAACCTCGCGTACCAAGGTGAAAGCGGCGCCCTGAACGAGTCGATGTCCGACATCTTCGGCGCCCTCGTCGAGCACGCCGTCGACCCGAACCTCACGCACAACGCGGCTATCGGCGAAGACGTCGTCGGCTCGACGTTCCCCGGAACGGCGCTCCGGTTCATGGACAAGCCGGCGAACGGCGACCCGGCCCAGCCCTCGACGTACAAGGGGACCAACTGGGCCTCGACGACGGGGTCGGACAGCGGCGGCGTTCACACGAACTCGGGCGTCCCGAACAACGCGTTCTGGATCATGACGACCGCGTCGAAGAACCCCGTCACGAACATCGGCCCGAGCACGGCCATCAGCTGGGCCAACTCGGCGAAGCTTTGGTACACGATCAACACGACGTACCTCCGGTCGTCGTCGAAGATGGCGGACGAGGCGAAGGCGACGGCGGACGCGGCCACGGCGCTGAACTTCAGCCAGGCTGACAAGAACATCATCGAGTGCGCGTGGATCGCCGTGAGGGTGCTCACGGGCACCTGCAAAGACACGACGGGCGGCTCGAGCACCACGGCGGGCAGCACCACCGGCGCGGGCACGACGACGGGCGGCGGCTCGACGACCGGCGGCAAGACCACCACCGGCGGAAGCAGCACGACGGGCGGCGGCACGAAGGCCGACGCGGGCGTCAAGACGGACGGCGGCGTGAAGGGGACGGGCGCAACCAGCGACGCCGGCGCCGGACAGAACGACGACCTCACGACGGGCACCGACACCGCCAGCGGCTGCGGCTGCAAGACGGCGGGCAGCAGCTCGAATGCGCCGACGGGGAACGCGCCGGTCTACGCGGGCTTCGGCCTGATGGGCCTCGCGATGCTCCGCCGCCGCCGGAACGCCCGCAAAGGGTGAAAGCCTGATTCGGAAAACGCGATAACGCGATAACGCGTTATCCAAATACGGAGAGAGGGAGAGCCGAGACGCTCCCCCTCTTTTTCGTTTTATGCCCTTCGCTCTTTGGCAATTACGGTTTTCCGCCCTTGCCGCCTTTGCCGCCGGTACCACTCCCGCCGCCGCTCCCGTTCGAGGCGACCTCGCAGCCCGCCGCGGGGAGCGCACGGGCCGCCGAGATGGGGAAGACCGATTCGGCCGCGATGGTCATCGACGGACGAATGCCAAGTCCGCTGCCCCCCGCGAAGCCGCAGACGATGCGACCGCCGATGGGGATCTTGCAGCGCGCGTCGACCTGCACGCGCGCGCGCAGCATGTCGACATGGTCGTAGGTCATCGGCCGGAAGCTCGCCGCGAGGCCGCCGCCGAGGGCGTCGCTCACGGTGACGTCGACGCGGTTCAGCGAGCCGTCCATCACCACCGGCGCGAGCGTCAAGAGAGCGGCGGCCCGGACCTTCTGGGTCTCCGCCATGCCGAGGCGGACGGTCATTCCCATGGCGGGGACGTCGGCGAGCGAGAGCGCCGCCGCGCGCGCCGAGACGGTCGCGGCGTGCTCGACGAAGAGGTGCGTCGCGTAGAGCAGCCCGAGCTGCAGCATCGCGACGAAGAACGTGAACGTCGGTAAGAACGCGACGAGAAACTCTACGTAGACGGCGCCTCGCGCATCGCGGAGCAGCGTGCGCTTCGATTCGTTAGGCATGGCTTCGTTCTTTGCAAGGGGAGCGCCGCCCCCCGCGCTCTTGCGCCCGAACCGCTCGCGCCGGCGTTTCGAACGCGCGGCGTAGAGAGAGCCCGAACGCCCTGCGAAAAGGCGCTGCCGAGAGGTGAAGGGTTTGTTCCGAGAGGGGCGATCCACTGGGAAAAACGGCTGTCCCGGGCGCGATCGGCGAACTCCTCGCGAGACTCGGGGCCTGGGGCGCTGCGCACACCCCTTGCAAAAGGTCCTGGGCATGAAGGCACGGTTTCAACTTCGTGGGCATGTCGTCGGCCTCGTCCTCGGGCTGATGGGCGCAGGGCTGAACCTCGGGTACATGCGCTACTTCGAAAACCAGGCTTCGGGCGGCGCGAAGGTCACGCTCCTCGTGACGGCGAAGCCCGTGCTGCGAGGCGCGCCCATCACCGCCGAGATGCTCGGCGCCCGCGAGGTGCCGCAAGCCTACGTCGACGAGCGGGCGATTCGCGCCGTCGACAAGGACCGCATCATCGGCCTGCGCGCGACGAACAACATCCCGGTCGCGCAGATCGTTCAGTGGACCGACACGATTGCGCCGAGCGATCAGCAGCGCGATTTGAGCGTGCTCGTGCAGCCCGGCAACCGCGCGCTGCCCATCAAGGTCGAGCAGACCGACGTGCTGCCGCTCATTCGTCCCGGCGACTTCGTCGACATCGTCGGCGTGGTCAACGGCGAAGCGGTCACGCTTCTTCAGCGCGTGCTGGTGCTCGCGACGGGGCTCGACTTGAGCGCCGATACGTCGACCGAATCGCGCAAAGAGGCGCGCGCGACGACGATCACGGTGAGCGTCGGCATCGGCGAGGGGCAGCTGCTCGCCCTCGCGATGGAGCGCGGGAAGCTGAGTGTGCTCGTGCGCAACCCCGAAGACCACCGCATCGCCGAGACGCTCCCGAACGTGACCGACGCGGCGCTCGTCGACACGGCACGGCGCGCGCAGCTGCAACGACACCGAAAGCCGGCACACCCGCAGGGCCCCGTCCGTCTCGAGGAGGCAAAATGAACTTCGACGTCGTTACCGAATCTGGTGGGAAAGCCTACAAACGAAGCATTTTGGCCCCCGATGGCATCCTCGTGATCGGGCGCACGCAGGCGTGCAATCTGTTCATCGACGCGCCGAACATCTCGCGCCGTCACGCCCGCGTCGACGCGCGTGGATCCATGCTTCGCGTGCGCGACACGTCGACGAACGGCACGCGCGCGGGCGACGTCTTCTTGAACAACGACGAGGCCGACGTCGCGTTCGGCGCCCCCATCGTCGTCGGTGAGGTCACGGTTCGTCTCTTCCGCCACGACGAACCGCGCGTCGTCGTCGCCGACGATCTCGAAGAGGCCGAAGCAACGGGGATTCACAAGACGCCCGCCGTCGCGATGCCCGCGATGAAGGCGGCGGAGACGAAGAACGCCGAGGCCGAGCGCCGCGCCAACGCCGAGCTCCGTCGGGAGATCCACAAGCGCCTCCTCGAGCACATCGATCTCGCGTCGGTCGACGTCGCGCGCCGTGACGACCCGGCGCTCCGTCCGAAGGTGCTCGCGGCGCTCCGTCGCATCGTCGGATCCATGGGCGACCGGCTCGGAACGGACGTTTCGCCGGACGTGCTTATCGGGGAGCTCGCCGACGAAGCCGTGGGCCTGGGCCCTCTCGAGCGGTTCTTGAGCGACCCGACGGTCAGCGAGATCATGGTCGTCGATCCGCAGACGATCTACGTCGAACGGAACGGCAAGCTCGTGTTGTCGGACGTGACGTTCACCGACGACGAGCGCGTTCGCGCCGTGGTCGAGCGGATCGTGACGCCGCTTGGTCGTCGTATCGACGAGTCGCAGCCCCTCGTCGACGCGCGCCTTCGGGACGGCTCGCGCGTGAACGCCATCATCCGCCCGCTCGCTCTCCGCGGCACGTGCATCACGATTCGAAAGTTCGCGAAGACGCCGCTGACGATGGACAAGCTCGTCGGCTACGGCGCAATGACCGCGGCGATCGGGCGGTTCTTGTCGATGGCCGTCATCGCGAAGAAGAACGTCGTCATCTCCGGCGGCACGGGCAGCGGCAAGACGACGCTCCTCAACGTGCTCTCGGGCGCGATCCCCGAGCACGAGCGCGTCGTCACGATTGAGGACGCCGCCGAGCTCCAGCTTCGCCAGCCCCACGTCGTGTCGCTCGAAACGCGCCCCGCAAACATGGAAGGGAACGGCGAGTACAGCATTCGCGACCTCGTGAAGAACGCGCTCCGTATGCGTCCGGACCGCATCGTCGTCGGCGAGTGCCGCGGCGGCGAGGCCCTCGACATGCTGCAGGCGATGAACACGGGGCACGACGGCTCGCTCACGACGACCCACGCCAACAGCCCCCGCGAAGCGGCGCGTCGCCTCGAAACGCTCTGCCTCATGGCCGGCGTCGATCTCCCCGTGCGCGCCATTCGCGAGCAGATTGCAGGCTCGGTTCACCTGATCGTTCAACAGTCACGTCTGGCCGACGGCTCGCGCAAAGTGACGGCCGTCAGCGAAGTCGTCGGCATCGACGACCACGGCGAGATCGAGATGCTCCCGATCTTCGAGTTTGCCCGCACCGGCACCGGCCCCAACGGCGAAGTCCTCGGTGAGTTTCGCGCAACCGGCTTTTTGCCCTCGTTTTTGCCGCTCTTTTACATCATGGGCCTCTTGAAGCCCGGCGAGTCGTTCCTGTGATCCCCACGGCCTTAGCCTTTTGCGTGAAGGTCTTCGCGGCCGGCGGCATCGGCGTCGCGCTCGCGAGCGCCATCGCCATGGTCCGCGATCCGGCGTTCCCCCTTACGCGCCTCGCCGTGCGCGCGGCGTCGGGGCTCGATCGCGATCTCCGCTTCATCGAAGCGAAGACCACGGGCGCGCAGATTCTCCTCTGCCAGGTCGTCGTTGCGGCGCTCGCCATCACCGGCGGGATCATGACCGAGCAGAAGCCGTTCATCGCGGTCTTCCTCCTCGCCGTGTTCGCGCCGAAGTTCGTCCTCGCGAAGAAGCGCGCGGGGAAAATCGCCGCCATCGATGGGCAGGTCGACGGCTTTCTCATCGGCTTCGCCAACGCCCTCAAGGCCGTGCCGAACGCATCGGCAGGTCTGCTCATCGTCTCGTCGGCCCTTCAAGAGCCGATGCGAAGCGAGATCGAGCGTGTCCTCAAAGAGATGCGCATCGGCAGCGGGCTCGATCGAGCGCTTCTCGCGCTCTCTGCTCGTATTGGCAGCCGCACCCTCGACGACGCGCTCACGTCTATCTTGATCGGCATCCAGGTCGGCGGCGACTTGCCGAGCCTTCTCACGTCGACGGCAGCAGCCCTTCGCGAAATGGCACGCCTCGATGGGGTCGTGCGATCGAAGACTGCCGAGGGAAAAGCCCAGCTTTGGCTCCTCGCTCTCGTTCCGTTCCTGCTCATCGTCGTCTTCAACGCGCTGCAGCCCGGCTTCTTCGCACCCCTTAGTTCCTCGCTCACCGGCATCGTCGTGACGTCGATGGCGGTGGCCGCGTGGGTGGGTGCCATCACCCTGGCACGCTCGGTGCTGAGTGTGGATGTGTGACCCGCGTTGAAGAGGCAACATGAACAGCCCGTTCGCACTCCTCCAGATCCCGGCGCTTATGGCCGTCCTCGCGGCGGTCTACCTCGTCGTGTTCGCGGCCTACGCCGCGCCCGCGGTGCCGACGTCGCGCCTCGGTCTTCGTGGCTACCGGCGGCAGGTGCAGATCGCATCCGACGAGACGTGGGCCCACATCGAGCCCATCGTTCGGTGGCTCGGGCCGCGAATGCGTTTCGTGCTCGACGACGCGAAGCGCGCGGCTCTCGAGAAGAAGCTCGCTCTCGCGGGTGACTGGCTCGGCATCACGCCGGACGAGCTCACGGCGATGCAGATTCTGTCGTCCGTCGCGGGGCTCGGCATCGGGCTCGCGGTGAACGCGAGCACGCACATCGGCGCGCCGGTGATTCTCGGTGGGCTGTTCGTCGGCGGCCAGTTCCCGTCGTCGCGCCTCGCCGAGGCCGCTCGCGAGCGCGTGAAGCTCATCGATCGCGGCCTTCCCCACGCCATCGACCTCATCGCCCTCGGCATGGGCGCAGGCTTGGATTTCCCAGGTTCGATACGTCAGCTCGTCGAGAAGTACGGCTCGGGGAAGAACCCCATCGTCGACGAGTTCACGCTGATGCTCCAAGGCATGGCACTCGGCCACACGCGCGTGCGCGTCCTCGAGCAGTTCGCCGAACGTGTCGGATCGATCGCCGTGAAAGAGTTCGTCTCGGCGGTCGTGCAGGCCGAAGAGCGCGGCAACCCGGTGGTGCCGGCGCTGAAGATTCAGGCCGAAGTCTCGCGTCAGCGCCGCACGGTGCGCGCCGAAGAGGCCGCCGCGAAAGCGGGCGTCGCGATGGTCGGACCGCTCTGCCTCCTGTTCATCAGCATTCTTCTGCTCGTCATCGGACCGATGGCGCTGAGCCTGAAAAACGCCCTCGCCAACGCGCCTCGCTGAGAGCCTGAAAGAGCCCCGCATGTACACGCTTCGATTCCTCATCACGCGCACGAACGGCACGAAAGAGACCGCCGCCATCGACGGCAAGCGCGCGGTCATCGGCCACGGCGCGCACTGCGACGTTCGCCTGAACCTCGACGAGGCCGCGTACGAGCACGTGGCGATCGACTGCGAGGGCGACGAAGTGTTCGCCGCGGCGATGGTCGCCGCGCCCGCAGTCACCGTCGACGGCGGCGCCATCACACGCCGCGCGCTCACGCCGGACGACACCCTAGCCTTCGCAGGCGGCGTCACGGTACGCGTCACCCTCGAGAGCGAAGCGGCCAAGGCCGGCAACGGCGGCGCCGCGGCACGACGCATCGGTATTTTGGCGGCTTTGACCCTCGTCTTCGTCGTGTTCCTGCTGGCGAAGGGGCGCAAGAGCGCTGCCGCCGAAGCGCCTCGCGAGCTCCCGCAGATCTTCGAAGCCGCCGCCACGGGCTGCCCGCAGAACGCCCCCGACCAGGCCGAAGCCCTCGCCGACGAGCGCTACGCCCTCGCCGAGGTTCGCCGCGAGCGGTACCCCTTCGTCCCTCACGACGGCGTCGCCGCGGTCGCTCTGTACGAGCAGGCCGCCGCCTGTTTCCGCGCCGCGCGGGACGCGACGTCCGTCACGGCCTCCGACAACGCCGCCCGCTCGCTCCGCTCGGCCATCACCCTCGACGTCCGGGCCCGACTCTTGCGATTGGAGTATTCGGCTCGCGCACACGACCTCGGCCTCGCGGCGCAGGATCTTCAGGTGCTCAGGTCCGTCGTCGACGGCTCCGTGGGCGGTGCGAGCTTCTCCAGCTATCTCGACGACGTGCAGCGCAGGCTGCAGGCGAAGTGAGGACTATCCCATGATTCCCGCAGAGATTTACGAACAGACGGTTCTCGCCTTCCTCGCACCGGTGCGCCCGTACCTGGACGATCCGTCGGTGAGCGAAATAATGATTAACGGCCCCAACGAGATCTACATCGAGCGCAAAGGGTGCTTGGAGAAGGTCCCGGCGAAGTTCTCGAGCAAGGAGTCGCTCCTCGCGGCCATTCGCAACCTCTCGCAGTACGTGGGCAAGGTCGTCTCGGAGGAGAACCCGATCCTCGAAGGTCGCCTCCCCGACGGCTCGCGCGTCGAAGCGGTGCTTCCGCCGGCCTCGCCCGACGGCCCGCACATCGCGATTCGCCGCTTCGCGAAAGAGACGCTCACGGCGAAGCGCCTCGTCGACTTCGGATCGATGACGCCCCTCGCGGCGCAGTGCCTCGAAGCGCTGGTCGCCGGCAAAACCAACCTGCTCGTCGCCGGCGGCACGGGCAGCGGCAAGACGTCGATGCTCAACGCGCTTTCGGCGTTCATCCCCGAGGGCGAGCGCGTCGTCACCATCGAAGACTCGCGCGAAGTTCAGTTTCAACGAGAGCACGTCGTCTCGTTCGAAGCGCGCCCTGCGGATGCGCGCGGCAAGGGCGCCGTCTCCATCCGTGACCTCTTTCGCGCGACGCTGAGGCTTCGTCCGGATCGCGTGGTGGTCGGCGAAATCCGCGGCGGCGAAGCGATGGACATCGTGCAGGCGATGACGAGCGGCCACGGCGGCTGCATGGGCACCCTTCATGCGACCTATCCGCGCGACACGCTCACGCGCCTCGAGACGATGTGCCTGATGAGCAGCATCGATATGCCTCTCCACGCGATTCGCCCGCAAATCGCGAGTGCCGTGCAGATTATTTTGCAGTGCTCGCGCCTCGCCGACGGCAGCCGCAAAGTGACGCACATCACCGAAGTGACCGGCTTCGACGCCGACACCGGCAAGTACGCGATTCGCGATCTGTTCGTGCGCGAATACCAAGGTACGGGCTCCGACGGAAAGCTCGCGAGCACCTTCGAGCCCACGGGCGCCCCTCTCCACTGCGAAGAGCAGCTGCGTGAGCACGGCCTCGAATTCCCCAAAGAGTACGCGCGGGCGGCCCCGGCCCATGCGCGCCGTAAAGGAGCTTTGCAATGAGCCTCCCCTCCGACGTGGTCGTCCTTCTCGTCACGCGCGGTCGCGCCGAAATGCCGCGAATGGTTTTCCGTCGCGGAAGCCCCGTCGAGCCGCTGAGCGTCGGCGCCGACGGTGAATGGCAAGTAGGCGGCGAAGGCGTCGACGACATTGCGTTCTATTTGGCATTCGACGGCGACGTGGTTTACGCGTCGTCGGCCTCGCCCGAATCGGCCGTGTTCGTCGACGGGCGCAGGCTCGACGCGACGTGGATCCCCCTCGGCGCGGCCTGCGAGATCAAGTTTGGCGCTGCCGCCGTGCGCACCGGCGCGCGCCCGGCCGTCGTCGTCGGCCGCATGCGCGGGTCTATGGCGTCGC
>JANXMC010000704.1 GCA_025354825.1 Myxococcales bacterium | reverse complement strand
GCGTCGCGGACGGGCGTCCCGTCGATCCGCCCGCCGGGAATCCGTTCGCCGATTCCAATGCGGCCCGAGGCGATCGAACGCGCGGACGCGCCGATGCGTGCTGCGGCGATCATCGGCGCAGCGGCGCTCGTGACCATCGTGCTCGCCGGTTCCGTGATGTACCGATTTTTGCCGAAGGGCGACGGCGCGGAGCGCGGGAACGTCGCGCAGCAAGCGCCTCCGGAAGCGCCCACGCCCGTGGCGATCGACCCGCCGGCGTCGAGCGCGTCGGCCTCCGCGACCGCCGAAACCGCTCCCTCACCTGTGGTGGTCGACGCTCCGCAGCTCGTCATCGACATTGCGCCAGACGCCGCGGCGCTCGCGATTCCGCAAGCGAACGCCGCACCTCCGAACGCGCTGCCGAAGCCGAAAAAGGCGCCCGCGGTCGTCGATCCCGCCGACCCCGCCCACGTGAAAGCGCCCGACCTGCCGGCGAATCCGTATTAGCGCGCCCGCTAGAAAATTCGATTTCGGCGGGCTTTGAAGCTCCAATGGCGTCTATGCCGTATGGAAATTCGTGGCGAGGCATCTTCGCGCTCGCCTCGCTCGTGGGCGTGAGCGCGGTCGGGCCTCTGCTCGCGCCCGAGCAGGCGTGGGCTCAGGACGACGCAACGCCGTCGTCGGATCCGGCCGCGGAGGCGCGGCGCCGTTACAACTTGGGGACGCAGGCCTACACCACGAAGCGCTTCGTCGAGGCGGCGCTCAACTTCGAGGCGGCGGCGTACCAACGGCCTCACGCCGTCACGCTCTACACGGCAGCACTCGCCTGGGAGCAGGCGGGGCAGACCGAGCGGGCGGCCGACGACTTCGCGCGCGCCCTCGAAGTGAGCGGTCTCTCGACGCAACAGAGCACGAACGCCCGCGACCGCCTCGCGACCTACGAAGCGATGCTCGGAACCGTGGTCGTGACGGGCTCCGAAGGGTCGCGCGTGCAGCTCGACGCGTTCACCGAGGTTGGCACGCCGGCGCGCCTCCACGGCACGGCGGGGGTGCATTCGATGGCTGTGCGCGTGCGCGGCCGCGGTGTCGAGCGGCGCGACGTGCTGCTCGAAGCGGGGCTCACGCAAAAGGTCGACGTCGATACCGCGTCCGCGCCGCCGAGCGCCGTCGCTATCGCGAAAGACGCGCCGAAAGCCGCCGCCGTCGTCGTGGCGCCCGTGCCCCTCGCGAGCACGACGGGCGATGCGGCGGTCGACGTCGGCCCGCCTCGCGCGAACGATCTTCGCCGCACACTCGGCTTCGTCGCAGTAGGCGTCGGCGGCGCTTCGGCGCTCGCGGGCGTCGTGTTCGGCACGCAAGCGCTCAGCGCACGCGACGCTTACAACGCCGCGCCGTCGCGGGCCGGCTTCGATCATGCGAACGCGCTCGCGACGTGGACAACCCTTTCGTTCATCGCAGGTGGCGCGCTCGTCGCGGGCGGCGCGACTCTGGTGCTTTGGCCGTCATCGTCGGCGTCCACCGCGCGCGCGAAGCTCACGGTGACGCCAACCCTTGGCGGCGCGCTCGTCGGAGGTGCCTTTTGAAAGCTCCTCGGCACCTTGCTACGCGCAGACTCGCGCTCGCCGCCGCTGCGACCACCACCGGCGCCGCGTTGGCGCTCCTCGTCGGCAGCGTCTCGACATCGGCGTGCTCTCTCGGCCTCGACGAATCGAAGATCCTCGCGGACGCGAACGTCGTCCCCGACGGCGCGCCCGGCGTTCTGCCCGACGGCGGCATAGGCCCGCTCCCCGACGGCGCCCCACGGCCCGACACGGGCGCCCCCGCCGGCGACGCCTCGGCGTGCACGCAAGACAGCGACTGCAAAGCGTCGAACGCATGCCTCAAGGGGCGCTGCGATGCGCTCACGCACGCCTGCCTCTTCGACGCGTGCGTCCAGGCGAACGCGTGCTCCTCGTCGACGTGCGACGTCTCCGCGGAGTCGTGCGCGCTGCCGCAGTCCTACGGCTTTCATGCGTCGTCGTTCCCCGTCGCGCGCGGCAACGCGGCCTGCAACGGATCGGTCTCGCGATGCTTCGCGGCCGTCTGGCCCTACGTCTTCGTCGGCACGGTGAACCGCATCGAGGCCTACGGCGTCGCGAACGCCGCGAATGCATCACCGCCTTCGGTGAGCGTCACCGGCATTCCGTTCTTGCCGCAGTTCATCGTGTCGTCTGGGCGGCGCGTCTACTTCATCGCATCGCCCGGACAAGCGTTCCCAGACTACCGACTCGCGGTCGCCTGGGTCGACGTCCCCGGCGATCCGTTCGTCACGACGATTGCCGCGCACAGCCAGCTTCTCGTCTATCCGCACAGCTCGATTTCCGCCGTCTACGCCACCGTCGATGGAGGCGTGTTCGTCGTGAACGGAGACGCGTCGCGCGCGTACCCCACGGGCATCTTGCGTGCTCCGCTTCACGACGGCGACCGCGTGGCGACGTTCCCGCTCTCGGGCATCGCGAAGGACGCGTTCCCCGTCGCAGCGAGCGGCTCGCGCATCATCGCGTACCGCTATGACAACACGCCGGGCGTCTACACGCCGTCGTTCTCGTTTCAACCGAACGCCGCCACGGCAGGCGCTCAGGCCGGCCCCGAGACGAGCGTCGTCACGATGGGGCCGCTCGTCGCGCAAGGGACGTTCGCGCAAGGGCCCGACGGCAACGTGCTCTTCAGCGCGCCGGCGCTCGTCGCGGAAGACGCGGGGCTCGACATACCCGCGGTTCGCACGGCGTGGCTCGTCGAGAATGGGAGCGCAGCCGCCTTCGATGTCGGCGCCCGCGTCGACGTCGAAAGCTACGTGCCGAGCGCGCCCCAAGGCGGCCAGTTCGCGGGCCCGGTCGCGTGGCTCGACACGAAACGCGCCCTCGTCACGGCGGCCTACCGCGACGACCGCAGCCAGACGGTCGTGCAGGTGATCTCACGCGCGCAGCTCCCGCCGTCGACCTTGCCGAACCGGCGCTTCGTGCTCCCCGCGAACGTGGGGAACATCGGCGTCGCAGGCTCGCAAGGCAACGGCTACGTCCTCGCGCCGGACGGCAACGACGGGCTCACCGTGCACGTGTTCGCGCCCAGCTGCCCGCCGTGATCCGCGCTCGGGTCTAGAGAATCACGCCCACCGTACGAGCGACGTCTCGTACGGGTGGCTCATCGCGGCGTTCCACGGCATCACGCGCGCGGAGAACGCGTGGGCGCCGCTGTCGGCCGTGGGGATCTCACCCGTGTACCGAAAGAGGCCGTCCTTCAGCGGCTCGGCGAGCGTCATGCGGATGATTTTCCCGCTCGTGAGCTCGTGATTTCCGGCCGTCGGCCCGTGATAAAGCTCGACCTGCACGTCGGTCGGCGCGAGCGCGCCGAGCTGCACCACCGCCTCGACGCGCATCTTCTCGCCGACCTGCAGCTCGTCGGCCGAGCGCACGACGATGTCTTTGATCCCCACGCTCGGCCACGCGTCGCGCACGGTCTGCTTCCACGTCGCGAGCTTCTGCGCCCCTTCGAGATCGCCCGCCATCATGCTCTGCGAGAGGCGAATCGACGGCGCGTAGAACCGCTCCGAGTACTCGCGCACCATGCGCGCGGTGTTGTAGTCGGGCACGAGCTTCGAGATCGCGCTCTTCATCCGCTTGATCCACGCGCGCGGGAGTTCGGCGCGGCTTTCGCGTTGGAAGAACAGCGGCACGACCTCGCGCTCCAAGAGATCGTACAGAAGCTCGGCTTCGACGCGGTCGCCGAGGCCGTCGGTGTACTCCTCGCCGCGGCCGATGGCCCAACCGACCTCCCAGCCGTAGTCGCGCCACGCCTCGGCCCACCAGCCGTCGAGCACGCTCAGGTTCAGCGCGCCGTTGGCGGCCGCCTTCATGCCGCTCGTGCCGCTGGCCTCGAGTGGGCGCCGCGGCGTGTTGAGCCAGACGTCGACGCCCGAGACCATCGCCCGCGCGATGCGCATGTCGTAGTCCTCGAGGAACACGACCTTGCCGCGCAGCTGCGGGTCGCGGCTCGCGTGCACGATCGTGCGAATCAGCTCTTTGCCGCCCTTGTCCTGCGGGTGCGCCTTCCCCGCGAAAATGAGCTGCATCGGCCGCTCGGGGTTGTTCAACAGCTTCTTCACCCGATCGAGATCGCTGAAGAGCAGCGCCGCGCGCTTGTAGGTCGCGAATCTGCGCGCGAAGCCGATGGTGAGCGCACGCGGATCGAGCACCTGATCGGCCGAGTCGATTTCGTCGCGACCCGAGCCGCGTCGCTCCGCCGACGTCCGCAGCCACTTGCGCGCAAGGGTCACGAGGCGGTAGCGGCGGTGCTCGTGGATCTGCCAGAGCTCGGCGTCGGGGATGTCGTTCACACGCGCCCAGAGCGCCTTGTCGTCGGTCGCGTCGCTCCAGCGCGGGCCGAGGTAACGCGTGAGCAGCGCGCCGAGCTCGTCGGAAATGAACGACTGCACATGGGTGCCGTTGGTGATCGACTGAATCGGGATCTCGTGCTCGGGGATCTCGGGCCAGAGCGCCTTCCACATGTGGCGCGAGACCTCGCCGTGGAGTGCGCTTACGCCGTTGTAATGGTCGGCCGTGCGCATCGCCAAAACCGGCATCGAGAACGACGCGCCGATGTCGCCCGGCGTCACGCGCCCAAGGCTCAAAAGCTCCGAATCGGAAATGCCGAGAGCGGCGCGGTACGGCTCCAAATAGCGGCGAACCAGGTCGGGGCTGAAGGCGTCGTTGCCTGCCGGCACGGGCGTGTGCGTCGTGAAGATGTTCCCCGCCGAGCACGCTTCGCTTGCGATTTGGAACGTCGCTCCCTTTTCGCGCATGACGCGGCTGATGCGCTCGAGCGCCAAGAACGCCGAGTGCCCTTCGTTCATGTGACACACGGTGGGCGAGACGCCGAGCGCCGCGAGGGCGTGGATGCCGCCGATGCCGAGCATGATCTCTTGGCGAACGCGGAACTCCTGGTCGCCGCCGTAGAGCGGCCCGGTGATCGAGCGATCGACCGGCGCGTTGATGTCGAGGTTTGCGTCGAGCAGATAGAGGGGAACTCGCCCGACCTGAACGCGCCACAGCTGCGCGTGGACGACGCGATCGGGGTACTGCACGTGGATGATGAGGCGCTTGTCGTCCTTGTCCATCACGGCCTGGACGGGCAGGCGGTGCCAGTCGTTAATCGGGTAGCGCTCGCCCTGCCAGCCGTCCTCGTTGAGCGCCTGGCGGAAGTACCCTTCGGCGTACGCGAGGCCGACGCCGACGAGGGGTAGCCCGAGATCGCTCGCCGTCTTCAGGTGGTCGCCGGCAAGCACGCCGAGGCCGCCGGAGTAGATCGGAAGCGATTCGTGGAGGCCGAACTCCATGGAGAAGTACGCGATGGTCGCCGATGCGGACTCGGGAAACCGTTTCGCGAACCAGCCCTCGCGCGACATGTACTGCTGGTGCGTCGACCACGCCGACTCGAGGTGGGCGAGAAAGGCGTCGTCCGCCGCGAGCTCGTCGAGGCGAGCCTGCTCGACGCGCGAGAGGAGCTCGATCGGATTTCCGTGCACGGTCTCCCAGAGATCGGGGTCTACGCGGACGAACATCTCCCGCGCGAGCGGCGACCACGCCCACCACAAGTTGTAGGCGATCGCGCGCATGCGCTCGAGAGGGGCTGGAAGTCGGGGGATGACCGTGTAGCGTCGGAGCGTCGGCATGGTGCGCCAGGATAAACCTGGCGACCTGTCCAAGGGTACCCCTTTCGTAACTCACGTGTGAGTGACGCAATGCCTCCTTTGCCTTCAAAAGAAGAGTCGACGCCCGCGCCGACGTCTCCGCTCTACGCCGTCGAGGCCTTCGTCGCGCGGCTGCTCCTCCGAAATCGCCACGTGCAGACGTTGGGCGCCTCGCTGCCGCTCTTCGCGCCGCCGAAGTCGTTCGAAGTGCCGACGACGCAGGCTCGCAAGTTCGCGTTGCCGGGCGGCGGCTCGCTCCTCGGCCTCGGCTGGTGGCAGCTGGGCGCGCGCCCCGGGCCGGCCGTCGTGCTCGTTCACGGCGTCGGCGGCTCGAGTGAATCGAAGTACGTCGTGCGCGCGGCCGTCGCGTTTTACCGGGCGGGCTACAACGTGATCCGCCTGAACCTCCGCGGCGCCGGCGCGAGCGTCGACGACGCGCCGAAGCTCTATCACGCGGGCCTCACGGAAGATCTCACGGTGGTGGCCGAGGCGCTCGCCCTGGATGCCCGCGTGACGCAGACGCTGTTCTTAGGGTTTTCCCTAGGTGGCAACGTCACGCTCAAAGCGGCCGCCGAGTGGGGCGCGTCGCCGCCCGCGAAGGTCGCCGGGGTCGCCTCCATCTCGGCGCCGATGAACCTCGTCGAGACGTCGCGGCTGCTCGAGACGCTCGAGACCTTTCCGTACCGCGCGTTCGTGCTGTCGGGCCTCATTACGACGGCGCGGAAGTTCGCGAAGCTGCGGCCAGACGCCGCGCCGTTCACGACGCGCGATCTCTTCAAAATGCGCACGGTGCGTGACTACGACGAGGTCGTCGTCGCGCCCATGCACGGCTTCGCGAATGCGACGGCTTACTACGAGTCGCAAAGCTCGGGGCAGTACCTGCCGAAGATCAAGCTGCCGACGCTCATCGTCCACGCCGAGGACGATCCGATGGTGCCGGGCTTCACGGTCTCGCCGTGGCTAAAGGCGATTCCGAAAGGCTCGCCCATCCAAATCGCGTGGAGCGATCGCGGCGGCCACGTCGGCTGGTTCGCGACGCTGGGCGAAGCGCACTGGCTTTCGACGTGGGCCGTGGGCCGCGTGATGCCGTTTTTCGACAGCCTCACGCGGCGGGCGGCCGGAGACGTGCGAGAGCGGACGATGGTCTCGTCAGGCCGCCACGATGCGGTGCTCGAGCCGGCCTAGCCCGTCGATCTCGAGAGCCACCGTGTCGCCGGCCTTGAGCCACTGATCCTTCGTGATCTTCGAGCCATTGAGCTCGAGGAAGCAGCCCGTGCCGCACGTGCCGGAGCCGATGACGTCGCCCGGGTAGAGCGTCACGCCGTAGCTCGCGCGCTCTACGATTTGCGCGAACGTCCAGGTCATCTCCTTCACGTTGCCGGTCGAGACCTGAATGCCGTTCACGAAGGCGCGCATTCCAAGATCGAACTGGTTCCCCTTCGGCGTCGCCTTCGTGTTGGCCGCGAGCTCGTCTTTCGTGACGAGGTACGGGCCGAGGCCGGTCGCGAAGTCTTTCCCCTTTGCGGGGCCGAGGGAGAGCTTCATCTCTTCCATCTGAAGAACGCGGGCCGAAAAGTCGTTCATGATCGTGAGGCCGAAGATTGTCTCGTCGGCCTTCTCGACGCTCACGTCCGAAGCTTCGCGCCCGATGACGATGGCCGCTTCGAGCTCGAAATCGAGCCGCTCCATCTGCAGCGGGCGAACGCGCAGATCGCCCGGGCCGACGACGGCTTGGTGGTTCGTGAAGTAGAAGACGGGGAACTGGTCGAACTCGGGGATCATCTCGAGGCCGCGGTTTCGGCGGGCCGTCTCGACGTGCTGGCGAAATGCGTAGCCGACGCGCATCGACGGCGGGCGCGGGATGGGCGCCTTGAGCGTCACGTCTTTCGTGCCCACGGCGAGGAGCTGCCCGTTGAAGTGCGGCGGAAGCTTTCCCTCCGTGAACCTGGCAACCAACGCGTCGGCCACGGGGCGCGCGTCGTCTTGGTGCTTCACGAAGCCCAAGACGCCGTCGCCGTAGCGATCGGCAACTTGGTACGGCTGAAAGCGCCGGCCTCGCTCCCACTCGGTGCACGCGAAGCACCCGGCGAGATCGAGGATGGTGTCGCCCAGCAGGATGCCTGCGCGGTCTTCGACGTCGATGCGGAAGGTGACGAGTTTCATGGCCCGGGCTTGTACCATGGGAGGCCATGCGTCTCGCCCCGCTCGCGCTCCTTCCCGAAGGCGCGCTTCTCTTGTTGAAAGAGGTCGCGCGCCATCTCCTTCGAAGGCCCGTCGTCGGCGTCGCCATCGCGGCGCGCACGCCTGACGAAAAATGGCTTCTGATTCGCCGCGCCGATACCGGAACGTGGGCGATGGTCGGCGGCACCCTGGAGTGGGGCGAGACGTTGACGGCCTGCGTCGCGAGGGAGCTCGACGAAGAGGCTGGCATCACGTCGGCGACGATCACACGGGTCGTCGGCGTGTACTCGAAGCCGGAGCGCGATCCGCGCTTCCACGCGGTCACGATCGTGGTCGAGTGTGCGGTCACCGCGCCCGTCAAGCCCCCGATGAACCCCCTCGAGATCCGCGAGGTCGGCACGTTCGCGGAGCGGGAAATCCCGGCCGATCTCGCGATGGGGCAGAGCGACATGTTCGCCTACGCGCGCGCGCACCGCCACCACGCCGGCGCGCCCGTCGCGCCCGTCGCGTTCGAGTGACGGGTCGACCAAGGTTTTAGATCCTTTCCAGATACGGCACGTAGACCCTGGGGGGCGCACATGGAGCGAATCGGCGAATATCTCGTCAAGCGGCTCGTCGGCGAAGGCGGGATGGGCAAGGTCTACGAG
>JANXMC010000633.1 GCA_025354825.1 Myxococcales bacterium | reverse complement strand
CCAAGCGTGCGTCTCTGTTTGGTGAGCCGCTGTGCGTTGCGCAAAGCGTAAGCACGCGTGGAAACTTGAATGTGTGTAGAGGACGACGCGGCTGCGTGAAACGGCGCGAATGGAGCTGCCAAGGCGCCACGGTGCGCTACGTTCCGCGGCCCGAAATGCGAGAAATGCGAAAGACGATCGTCGAGCTCATCGCCCAGAAGCGCGATGGCCATGCCCTCTCCGAAGCCGACATACGCGCGCTCATCGACGCGTTGATGGACGGCACGATGCCCGACTACCAAATGACCGCCTTCTTGATGGCGGCCTTTTTCCGTGGTCTCGACGACGTGGAGACCGTCGCCCTCACGCAGGCGATGCTCCACTCGGGCCGCGTTCTCGACCTCTCGACAGTCGCCGGCGTTAAGGTCGACAAGCACTCGACCGGCGGGGTGGGCGACAAAGTATCCATATGCCTCGCGCCTCTCGTGGCGGCGTGTGGTGTTCCCGTACCGATGGTGAGTGGTCGTGGGCTTGGCCACACGGGAGGCACCCTCGACAAGCTCGAGGCGATTCCTGGATTTCGCACCGACCTCGACGCCGACACGTTCGCGCGCATCGTGGGCGAGCTCGGTACCTGCATGATTGGGCAGACGAGCGAGATCGCTCCCGCGGACAAGCGCATTTACGCGCTGCGTGACGTGACGGCGACGGTCGAGTGCATTCCGCTGATCGTCGCGTCGATCCTTTCGAAAAAGCTCGCCGAAGGGATCGACGGCCTCGTCCTCGATGTGAAAGTCGGCAAAGGCGCGTTCATGAAAGATCGCGCGCGTGCTCGCGCGTTGGCAGAAGCGCTGGTGCGTGTCGGTACGCAGGCGGGCAAACACGTCGTCGGCCTTTTGACCGATATGGATACGCCCCTCGGAAGCGCCGTGGGGAATGCCAACGAGACGCGCGAGGCGCTCGACGTGCTGAACGGCGGTGGGCCTGATGATCTCGTCGAATGCACCTTTGCGTTGGGCGCCGAGATGCTGATGCTCGGCCAAAAAGCGAAGACGGCCGACGAGGCGCGGACTGCCATGAAGGCTGCGATCGCGAGCGGCCGCGCGGCGCGCCTCATGGAGAAGATGATCGAGGCACAGCACGGCGATCCTCGTGTCGTCGCCGATCGATCACGCCTCGTGCTGGCGCCCGTCGAGGTCGCCGTGAAGGCCACCCGCAGCGGCTTCGTGACGGGCGTCGATGCCCTCGCGATCGGCCTCGCCGGCGTGGCCATGGGCGCGGGTCGCACGCGGACCGACCAGGCCGTCGATCCCGCCGTGGGGATTCGCATCGACGCGAAACCGGGGCGCGCGGTTAAGGCAGGCGACACGCTCGCGGTGCTCCAAGTGCGCCGCGCGAGCGACGCCGACGCGGTTCTCGCACGCGTCGCCGACGCCTTCAGCGTGGGCGACGAGAAGCCCCACGCGGGACCGCTCGTGATCGAGCGCGTAGGGGGCTGACGCGCCGGTCCGGCGCTGAAGAGCGCGTTCACGAGCCTCTCGAGCCCCTCGGTCTTCCCGCGGCGCTTACGGCTTGCGGACGACGATGGTCATGTCGCCCGCCCCACCGTTGCTGTCGCAACCGGCGGGGTTCGTCTTCTCGAGCTTTACGAGAAACGTGCCCGCCTTGGGAAATGCGTATTCGACGCTCGCGCACGCGGGCTCGGTCGACGCAGCCCCGGACGCGAGCTCGGTTGCTCCGTCTTCCGAGAAGACGTGCAGGCGCGTCGACCCGAAGCAGCGGGTCAGGGCGAGGTCGTACGTCGCGGGCGCGTCGACCTGAAACTTGAGCCACACGTCCGCGCACGAATACGGCGCGAAGAGGCCGTTTTGGCAAGCTTCGTCGTCCGACAACGTCGGCGCTTTCGACCACGGCGGCGTGCCCGCGTCGTCGCTTGCGCCCGTGGTAAGGCGCGTCTGGCCGGCCGTCACGCAGTGGATTGTCGCCAGGTACGGCCGAAGAGAGCCGTAGTCGATTCGCGCAGGCGTGCTGCTGGTCACAGTGCCCGCCGGGACGTTCGAGTCGGTCGCTCTGTACGTGGTCGTAGCGCCGTTCGTGTCTGTGATTCGAATCGTGTACGAGTTGAAATCCGACACGACGGGGCCCGTCGGCTCCGGAATCACGCAAAGCGCGTCGAGCGCCGCAGCCTGCTCGGTCGTGAGGTCGGCGCTCTTTTTGATATAGCCGGTCGAGCCTTGCCAGAATCCAAAGCTCGAGACTTCGATGAGGGCGCTCGACGCCTTCCAGACTTGGCCGTGGGCGCACGTCGCGGCGGGCGCGGCGTCGCTGCCGCCGTCGCTGCCGGTGGTGGAGCCCGAGCCGGTGTGGTCCGAGGTGTCGGATTGCGAGGTGGACGAGCAGGCCGCTGCCGCGGCTGCCGTAAGCGTAAGAAAAGCGAGAAGTGAGCTGCGAGCAAAGAGGTTCGTCATGCTCCTCGCCATTGCAGCGTGTGCGCCGTGCTGGAAATGGGGCGCACTTCCGTGGGCGAGGGGTGCCTCCTCCGGTGGCGACGCCGCGGACGGCGCAGTCTGGCACTCACACCGGCCCGGAGGAGCGCCTGCTCGATCGCGTGGTTGAGGCGATCTTGCGCGATGCGCGATTTCGCCCGAGCTCGCGCCGCTCGCGCTGCGCGATTTGGCGCGAAAGAGCCTGTTCGTAGTGGGCATACGCTTTGCTGAATTGCCGAGAATGGGATTCTTCACGCGCAGCCGCGAGGCGACGGGCAAAGCGACTTTGGATGCAGTGGACGCCGAAGGGGCAGGCGACGCGAAGCGCTCCTCGGGAGAGGCGCCGGAGGCTCCTCCGATTAAGACGCGGGTCCTCGCACAGCTCGCCAAGGTCGCGCGGTGGGCTCATGTGCTGCCGCCGCGCGCCGACGCGGGCACGCCTGACGAGGGGGCGGCCGATTCGCCGAAGAAGCGCACCGTGAAGCGTGCAAAGGAAACGAAGACATCGTCGCCGGAAAAGGCGGCGGCGCGCTCGCCCAAGAAGTCCAAGACGGCGGCGAAGAGCCCGAAGAAGCCGACAACCCCGAAGGCGACGGCGAAAGCCGCGGGCCACGCCGCGCGCGCTCCGCGCAAGAAGGCCGTCGCGAAGGGGTAGGCGGCGGGCCTCGAAAGGTTCATTCTGGCGGCGAGCCCAATGTCGAAAGCGCATCGCGTCCTCGTGGTCGACGACGACGAAGACATTCGAAACATCGTCGCCGAGATTCTTCGGGACGAGGGTTACCTGGTCGACGAAGCCGAGAACGGGCGCGATGCGATGGACCGCATTGGCGAGATGCACGAAGAGCCGTGCCTCGTGCTTCTCGACATGATGATGCCCGAGATGAACGGCGTCGAAGTGCTCGCCGCCCTTTCGCGCCAACACCGTCTCGCCGCGATGCCGGTCGTCGTGCTCTCGGCCCAGGCGCTCGTTCACGCCCAGGGGGCGCGGCGCATTTTGCGAAAGCCCCTCTCGCGCGAGGCGCTTTTAACGGTCGTGCGTGAGTTCTGCGACCCGTGCAATCTCGCCCACGCGTCGGCGTGAGCGTCCGTCGAAAATAAATCGCGGGGCGTGTCGAAAGGGCCGAACGTCGATCGTCGCCCCGGTACGAGACTCGGTCCCGACGCGGCATCGAGGCGCGACGTTCCGCCCACGAGGAGCTTTCCCCATGCGATTCATGATTATCCCGGTTCTCCAAGGTTCGGCCACGCCGCAGGCAGCGGACGCGCCTTTCGACGAAGCGCTGTTCGCGGCCTACATGAAGTTCAATGAGGACATGCACAAGGCTGGCGTCTTGGTGGCGTCCGAGGGGCTCAATCCTGCCGCGCCGTCGGCCCATATCTCGGTTGCGAAGGGGAAGCGCACCGTCCTCGATGGGCCGTTCGCGGAGACGAAGGAGCTCGTCGCGGGCTTTTGGCTCGTCGACGTAACGTCGAAAGCGGAGGCGGTAGAGTGGGCGCTCCGCGCGCCGATTAACCCGGCCGGCGACGAGATTATCGAGATTCGTCCGCTTACGGGGAGCGACGACATTCCCGAGATGCTCTTGCAGATCGCCGCGCGCTCGGCCCCCGAGTGGACGAAGTCGTGGCAGGCCCAAGAAGACGCGGTGAAGAAGCGGTCCCCGTGACAGACGGCGGCGGCGCTACTCGCGTGGAAGGCCGCCGTCGGCCTCTGGCGCGGCGAGTGTCACCACGGGCGGCGCGGTGCGCGGCACATAGTGGATGACCGCGTTTTTGCCTTCGCTCAGCGTGTAGTACCCGTCGCCGGTCGCCGTGAACGCGATGGCTTCGCCTTGGGGCTCGAGGGCGAGGGGGAGGGCGCACGGCGTCTTCGTGAGCGCCTCCCACAGCTGCGTGCCCGGGGCGCGCGGGTAGAGCCACGCGTCGCTGTACGTTCGAATGGCCACAGCGTCGCCGCTCGGTGTCACGTCGCCGCTCGTGGCCAATCGCCCTGAGATAAACGTTTTGCCGAAGTTGAGCGTACCGACCTTCGTGAGGGTCACGGAGTCGCCCGGCTTGCGCAGGGGCGGCGCCGTAAAGATCATCGACGGCCCCTCCCGCTCTTTCGTGACGACGACGACGTCGGCGGTCACGGGATCGACGAGCAACGTCTCGGCGTCGTGGGCGTGATCGGGGTAGTGAATCTCGAACGCCTCGACGTTCGTGGCCGCGATATCGACTCTCGCGAACGCCTGGCCGACGCTCACCTCGGGCTCGGCAACGCGATAGACCGTGACGTAGGGGCGCACACTGCGGTTGTCGCCCGTATCGGCGATATACAAATAGGACCCTTCGCGGTTTGGCGCGGGCCCTTCGGTGATGTCTTCCCAATCGGTCGCGCGCGTCGACGCGAGCGTGTAAACGCCGAGGGGGTGGCCTGTCTGCGACATCGCAAAGACGCGCGCGATATCGCCCGAATCGTTGTGCCCGAAGAGCACGCCCGCATTTCGGTGGCTCACCACGAGACCCGACGCTTCGGTTAGCTCGCGAATTTGCAACGTGCCGACGTCTTGCGGGGCGCCGAAGCCGGGGCAGGCGAGGGGACTTGGCGTGACAGGAACCCTCGCCGAGCTTTCGCGTGCCGCCTCTTCGAGGGGCGTGAGCGTCGCCTTGCGCTTGCAGCCCGGCCCTGCCGCCAATGCGGTGAGCGCCACGACGGCAAGCGTGTACCGCATTCTCATGGCCTATTTCAGACGCGCGCCCGGAGCGACGTTGCCCGTCACGGTGGCAAGGGTGAGGTCTTCGCTTGGCCCCGTCGCGAGGAGCATTCCGAACGAGACGAACCCGCCGCCGAAGTCGCGCGGCGCGAGATTGGCCACGACGATCACGCGTTTGCCGACGAGCTCCTCGGGCTTGAACGTCTTGGCGAGACCCGCGATGATCGACCGCGGCGACTCTTCACCGATATCGACCTTCAGCTGAAGGAGCTTGTCCTTCTTCTGAACGCGTTCGGCGCTCACGACCACGCCCACGCGCAAATCGACGGCGCCGAACTGGTCGTAGGCAATGAGCGAGCGGGTCATCGGCGAGCCCGGGTCGGCCTCCGGTGGCTTGGTGGGCGCATCGTTTTTCGACAGCGCGGCCGCCGCTGCCGGGGTCGCCGCTGCCGGGGTCGCCGCTGCCGCGGCGTCGGTCGCGGCGCTCGCGTCGGTCTTCGGCACGAGGCGCTCGAGAAGCGCTTTCTCGGTGTCCTTGTCGATGACAGGGAACAGCGGCGCGCCGACGGAAAATGCTTCGCCCGGCGCGCGGAGCGCGAACAGATTGGCAAATAGGTCGTGGCCGGTTCTCGGCTCGACCGGTTCGAGCCCGAGCTGCTTGCGCATCGCCGCGCTCTTCTGCGGCATCGCCGGCCAAATCATGATCGACAGCGCACCGAGGAGCGACAGTAGCGTGCTGAGGATCGTTTCGACCCGCGCTTGGCCCCGCTCTTTGTCCGCGTCCTTCACGGCAGCCCACGGCGCTGCGCGGTCGACGTACTGATTCGCCGCCGACGCGATGGCCCACGTTGCCTCGAGGGCGCGGTGCGGAGCTATCGAATCCCACTCGTTGGCGGCATCGGCCGCGTGGATCTTCACGGCGGCGAAGAGGTCGTCTTCGAGCGGCGTAGGCGCCCAGCCTGGCCCCACCTTCGAACCCGTGTATTTCGCACATAGGCCGAGCGTGCGGTTCAGCAGGTTGCCGAGGTTCTTCCCGAGATCGGCGTTGTACCGCTCCACCAGCGCGGCGTGATCGAAGTCGCCGTCTTGGCCGAACGCGATCGCGCGGAGCAGGTGATACCGAAGAACGTCGGGGCCGACCTCGCTCGCGAGGCGCACCGGATCGACGCCGTTGCGCAGCGCTTTCGACATTTTCATGCCGTCGATTGTCAAAAAGCCGTGGGCGTAGACCTGGCTCGGAAGCTCGTCTTCCGTGAAGCCCGCCGCCAGCAAGAACGCCGGCCAGTAGACCGCGTGAAAGCGGATGATGTCTTTGCCCACGATGTGCACGGCGCGCGCGTCGCTCCCGAGCTTCGGCCAATAGGCCATTAAGTCTTCGCCGTTGGGGCCGTGCTTGAGCGCGCTCATGTAGTTCGCGAGCGCATCGAACCAGACGAACATCACGTGCTCGTCGTGGCCCGGAACCGGGATACCCCACTTGAAGCTCGTGCGCGACACGCTGAGATCGCGCAGGCCACCTTCGACGAAGCTGATGATCTCGTTGCGGCGCTCTTTCGGCGCGATGAAATCGGGCTTGCGAGCGTAAAGCTCGAGGAGGATTTTTTCGTACTTCGAAAGGCGGAAGAAGAACGTCTTCTCCTTCAGCCGCTCGACGGGTTTGAGGTGAATCGGGCACAAATTGCCGGGGAGCAGCTCTTTTTCGGTTTTGAACGACTCACAGCCGACGCAATACCAATCTTCGTATTCGCCTTCGTAGAGATCACCTTTGGCCTCGATCGTCTTCCACAGCTCGCGAACGAACTCCGTGTGGCGCGGCTCGGTGGTGCGAATGAAGTCGTCGGCGGCGATATCGAGCTTGGGCCACGCCGCGCGGAAGCGTGCGCTCGTTTCGTCGGCCCACCTTTGCGGCGTCGTCCCCTTCTCGTGGGCGACGCGCTCGATCTTCAGCCCATGCTCGTCGGTGCCGGTGAGCATGCGCGCGCTGTCGCCGCGGAGCAGGTGGTAGCGGCGCAGGGCGTCGGTGACGATCGTCGAATAGGCCGTCCCGAGGTGGGGGACGTCGTTGACGTAGTAGATGGGCGTCGTGACGTAGAAGCGAGCCATTGGCCGACGTTTACCATGAAACGCGGACGCGCTCGGCGCCGCGACGAGGAGGCGATAGCGCGAGGCGATCGTGACGCGCGAAGGCTACGCGCGGCGCTCGGTGCGGGCGCGCGGTGCCGGGAAGTTGGGGCGCGAGGCGCGGGGGGCGCGTTCGAGGGCGCGACGCAAAGGGAGCATGAAAACGCGGTCGATCGCGAGGCGAAGCTCGCGCGGGGGCGGCTCGTCGGTAAAGCCGATTTCGCCCGCGGTCGGGGCGACGAAGAAGAGCTCGGCGTCGGCCTGGCGAACCCAGGTGGCCTGGTAGAGCGCCGCCACGGTGCCGCCCGATTCGTGGAACACGAAGGCGCGCCACTCGAGCGGTGCGCTCAAGTCGATCACCCGCTCGCCGGCGCGAAGCTCGTAGCCGTCGAGCTCGATGCGCTCGCCGCGCGGAGCCGTGAGATAGATGCGCTCCATGGCGCCCGCCGCGCGCATCTGAAGATGGGTGAGGAGCGTCAGCGCTTCCGTCGCGCCGAGACGGACCGTGTCGTCGCCGGAGATCGCGAGAATGTCGTCGTCGCTCACCGTCGACGCGCGACCGAGCAGCGTGCGGGCATCGGCGTCGTCCCGGGGGACGCGCACGCCGACGTAGCGCGTGGCAGACGGCGTGGTGACCGCGCAGACGAGGCGGTCGCGCGCGCGGCTCGCGAGCAGCGTGACGCCGAACGGCTCGTTCCAGCGGAGCATCGCGGTCGGCGTTGTCGCCGCCGCCGTCGTCGCCGAGGACGAAGAAGACTCGCGATGCACGCCCGTGGCGTCGGCCACGAGGTACCCGCGGGGGAGCGCCACGCCACGCGACGTGAGGCGCCGTACGCCGAACGCCGCGAGGAGAACGAGCGCCACCGCGAACGGGCGCACGTACGCCGCGACGAGCGCCATCTCGGACCACGACGACGGCAGCGGCATCCGCAATGCCGCACCCACTGCGGCTGCGACGACGCCGGCCGCGAGCACCTGGCCGCCGCGCGAAAGAGGCTCTGCGGGCTCGCCGCCGAGTACGAATCGAAGCGAGCGATCGTCGCGTGCCTCTCGCATAAGCTCCTCACGCCGAGCGGCCGAGGTCCGTAGAAGACGGACGCCGAATCGCCCCTAACCTGAGAAAAGTTAGCACTCGCTTCTTCACGCGCTCGCCTCATTCGGTGCCTACCGCGCGGGCGCGAAAAGGCCGATTACGAGCGACGATCGGCCTCACACCTCGCACTTCGGCAGACGGGATCAAACGGCCAGCGAAATCCACCAAGCCGCCCCCCTAGACGCTGGAACGCGGGCGACGGCGACGGCCCTTCAGACTAAAATCATGGGGTGTTCAAGAACGGCTTCCTCACCATCGGCAGCTTTCGGCGCGCGCCGATCCGGCTGCACTGGACGCTCCCGCTAGGCGCGTTTTTCTTCGGTCACTTTCAGTTCGTCCCCGGCTTCTGGCTCGCCTTCACGCTGCTGATTCTGATTCACGAGCTCGGTCACGCCTTCATGGTGGTTCTCTGCAAGCAGCGCGTGCTCGCTGTCGACGTGCAAGGGTTCGGCGGTCTTTGCACGTGGGATGGCGCCGTGACGGAAATGCAGCGATGCGCCATTGCGTGGGGCGGCGTCCTCGCGCAGGCCGCGCTGCTGATCGTTACGTATGTCGCGCTCATGGTCTTCGGTCGCCCCACAAGCGGCATCGGTTGGGACATCGTTGCCGCGTTCACGACGACGAATCTCTACATCATCGGTTTCAATCTCTTGCCCATGCCTCCGCTCGACGGCGTCGAGGCGTGGCGGATCATCCCGCTTCTGCGCGAGCGGTTTGCGAAGCGCGGCGCACGGCCTGGCGTGCCGAAGCCGAAGGGTCGAGCGACCGAGAAGGAGCTTCGGGCCGAACGCCTTCGCCGTGCGGGGCCGCGCCTCCGCGTGCTCGATGGCGGCGGCTCCGAGGTCGGCATCACGGGCGAGAAGTCGGAAGCGGCGGTGACCGAGCTGTTCGACAAGCTGAAACGGGAGCGCGACGCGAAGCGCGGCGGCAAGGATGGCGGCGGCGGGAGCGACGAATAGCCACGGCGTCGGTGCTAAAGAAGGTCGGTGCTAAAGAAGAGCGGGTGAAAGCCCCGACTGTTTTCCTCTTCGACATCGACGGCACGTTGCTTCTCTCGGGAGGTGCGGGCCGCCGATCCTTCGAGGCCGCCTTCGTGCAGGTCTGCGGGCGGCGCGACGCGTGCGCTCACTTCTCGTTCGGCGGAATGACCGATCGAGCCATCGCGCGAACTGGCCTCACGGCCATCGGGCGCGACGCCGATGCCGCGACGATCGATGCGCTCATCGAGGCGTACCTCGTGCTGCTCCACGACGCGGTTGCGAAGAGCCCTGTCTTCACCGTGATGCCGAACGCGCACGCGACGGTCGAAGCGCTCCGGACGAATGCCGACTTCGCCGTCGGCCTCGGCACGGGGAACGTGAGGCGCGGCGCCAACGTCAAGCTCGCCCGCGCCGAGCTCGCTCATCTGTTCGACTTCGGCGGCTTCGGCTGCGACTACGAAGACCGCGCGGAGCTCCTGCGCAAAGGGGCCGAGCGCGGCGCCGCGAAGCTCGGCGTGAACGCAGCCGAAGCGCGCGTCGTCGTCATTGGCGACACACCGCGCGACGTCGCCGCGGCGCTAGCGATTGGCGCCGAGTGCATCGGCGTGGGGACGGGCGGCGTCGCCCCGTCAGAGCTCCTGGCCCTCGGCGCGGTCGCCGCTTTTGCCTCCCTGGCGGAAGATGGCGCCCTCGACGCACTCGTCGGTTGACGCGAAGTCGGCAATTCCGGCGACGCCGCTAATATCCAATCAAGAATCGCAAAATAGCGAAAATTCCCGCGTGTCTCGATTGCCTCAATGCGTTGATTGCAGGCTCGACGAGCATGTCGACCACGTGTACGGTGCCCGCGAATCGTTGATCTATCGATATTCGTTATAAGGAGCATCCGATGCGTAGAAGCAAATTGGTCGTTGGTTTGGCGTTGACCGCGGCGCTCTGCGCAGGGTCGGTGTTCACGGGCTGCGGGGGCGGTACGGACAACCCGAACAACCCGGCAGGCCTTGACGCGAGCGCTACGAAAGACACGAGCACCGCCGACACGTCGACGTCGACGCCGGACACGAGCACGGGCCCCGTCGATTCGGGCAAGGTGCCGTGCACGACCGACGCGAGCCTCAACGGCGACATTCCCGACGCGGCGATCAACGACGCGGGCGCAACGACGGCCTCGTGCTTCTCCTGCGCGCGGTCGAGCTGCTCGGCGGAAGTCTCCGCGTGCAACGCCGAATGCGAGTGCGTGAATACGATCACGACGCTCTTCACGTGCCTCGGTAACGGCGGCACGATCATCACGTGCGGCAGCGGCCTCATCGCTGGCGGCTCGCAGGCCGCCACGCCGCTCGGCTCCTGCATCGTCCAGAAGTGCGGCCCCCAGTGCGGCATCAACTTCGGCGGTGGCGGCGGCGGCGACGCGAGCACCACCGACTCTGGCCCGAAAGACGCCGCCAGCGGCGGCTGATACGCCCCTTCGCCTCGAACGCAAAAAGGGCGGCCCGGCATCACGCCGAGTCGCCCTTTTTCTAATTTCTCTCCAGAAGCGCCACGCCGGGAGCACACTCAGCAGGCGTCGCGCGGAGGCCGCAGCAGCCTGCGGAGTGCGCTCAGCGAAGCGACATGCGCGACCTGTGATGTGCCACCCAAGGCGCGAGGCGTGCGCCGTTTTCGCCCACGCTCGCCTCCTTCGTGCCGGCTGCGCGCTCCATGCGGGCTGCGGCGATGGCGACGGCCACCGCGACGGCCTCGCGGCTCTCTTCGCTCACCGGCGCGTAGCCGAGGAGCTCGTCTTTGTGGCGGTCGAGGAAGCCCGTGTCGTACTTGCCTGCGACGAAGTCGGGGTGCGCGAAGAGCTTTTCGTGGAACGCGAGGTTCGTGCGAATGCCTGTGACGACGTACTCGCGAAGGGCGCGCCGCATTTTGGCGACGGCGCGCTCGCGCGTGGGGGCCCAGACCGAGAGCTTCGAAATCAGCGGGTCGTAGAAGCTCGAGATGACGCAGCCGGGGTACGCGCCGCCGTCGTCGCGAATGCCCGGGCCTGCCGGCGTGACGAGGTTTTCGATGGTGCCCGGCGACGGCAAGAAGCCGCTCGACGGATCTTCCGCGTAGATGCGGCATTCGATGGCGGCGCCGCGCGACTGTAGATCGGTCTGCGCGAACGTGAGCTTCTCGCCCTGGGCCACGAGCACCATCTCGCGCACCAAGTCCAAGCCGCTCACAAGCTCGGTCACCGGGTGCTCGACCTGAAGGCGCGTGTTCATCTCGAGGAAGTAGAACTGGCCGTCTTCCGCGAGGAGAAACTCGAAGGTGCCGGCGGAGTGGTACCCCACGGCTTTCGCGCCCTGAACCGCGATGGCGCCCATCTTCGCGACGAGCTCGCGCGAGGCGGCGGGCGACGGCGTCTCTTCGACGACCTTCTGGTTGCGGCGCTGAATCGAGCAGTCGCGCTCGAAGACGTGAACGAGGTTCCCCTCGCGGTCGCCCATGACCTGAATCTCGACGTGGCGCGGCCGGAGAATCGCCTTCTCGAGATAGACGGTGTCGTCGCCAAATGATTTCTTGGCTTCACTCCGCGCGCGCTCCCACGCGTTCGCCATTTCCTCTTTCGACGCGACGAAACGAATGCCTTTGCCGCCGCCGCCAGACGACGCCTTGAGCATGACGGGGAAGCCGATCTTGATCGCCGCCGCCGTTGCCTCTTCCGCCGTGTCGCAGAGCGCGCCGGGGACGACGGGGACGCCGGCCTCCGTCATCTTCTTGCGCGCGGCCGTCTTCGAGCCCATCTGCCGCATCGCGCTGGCGGGCGGGCCGATGAACGTGATGCCCGCGGCCTCGCACGCGTCGGGCAGAGCGGGGTTTTCGCTGAGGAAGCCGTAGCCGGGGTGAATCGCTTCGGCGCCCGCTTTTTTTGCGGTGTCGATGATCTTGTCGACACGCAAATAGCTCTCGGCGGCCGGGGGCGCGCCGATGCAGTACGCCTCGTCGGCGACGCGCACGTGAAGGGCCGCGCGGTCGGCTTCGGAATAGACGGCGACGGCGCCAATGCCCATTTCGTGAAGCGTACGCGTGACGCGAACGGCGATTTCGCCGCGGTTGGCAATGAGGACCTTTTTGAAGGTACGGGCCATGGCCGACACGAGTATCAAGAACGCAGGCAGAACGCGACCGGCGCGCGAGCGGTCCGGCGCGCGGAGACGCCTTTAGACAGCCCGCGCCGCCTCGAGTAAAACCTGACGTGGCCGTGACGAAGCGCACCCTCTCGTTCGATTTCACGCAGCCCGTCGCGGCGCGTCCCGCGCCCGCCGAGGCCGAGGCGAAGCCGCAGGCGGCCGAGCCCGAGGGGCCGCGCATTTTCACGGTCGGTGAGCTCGACCGAAGCCTCAAGCGCCTCCTCGAGAAGCAGTACGAAGAGGCGGTCTGGGTCGAGGGCGAGGTCGTCGGTGCGCGCCCGGCATCGAGCGGTCACTTGTACTTTACATTGAAAGACGAGCGGGAGGACGCCTCCCTCGACGTCGCGATGTACAAGACCAGCATCACGCCGCGCGCCCGCGCGCTCATCACCGACGGCGCGCGCATACGCCTTCGCGGAAAGCCTACCTTCTGGCCGCCCCGCGGCCGCCTTCAGTTCATCGCCGATCGCGCCGACGCAGTGGGCAAGGGCGCGCTCCTCGAAGCGCTCGAAAAGCTCAAGGCGAAGCTCTCGGCCGAGGGGCTCTTCGCGCAAGAGAAGAAGCGCCCGCTCCCACGCGAACCACGCATCATCGGCGTCGTCACGAGCAGCGGCGGCGCCGTGATTCACGACATTTGCAAAGTGGCGTTTCGCCGCGGCGGCGCGCGCATTCTGCTCGCGCCCGCCCTCGTGCAGGGCGCCACGGCGGCCGCGAGCATTCTGCGCGCGCTCGCGACGCTCGAGCGCGTGGCCGACGTCGACGTCATCATCGTCGGTCGCGGCGGCGGATCGACCGACGACCTGAGCGCCTTCAACGATGAGGCCCTCGTGCGCGCGGTGGCCGCCTGTCGTGTTCCGGTGATCAGCGCCGTGGGGCACGAGGTCGACGTCACGCTCACCGATTTTGCAGCCGACGCGCGGGCAGCCACGCCGTCGCAGGCCGCCGAGATGATCGTCCCAGACGATCGCGCGCGGCGTGCGACCCTCGGCCAGGTCTCGGGGAGCCTCGCTCGAGCGATTCGAGCCCGCATCGTCGAAGACCGCGTGCACCTCGCCATGGTCGCCAAGCGCGTGGGCGATCCGCGGCTGGCGATCGCGTCGTTTCAACAGTCGCTCGATGAAAGGCTCGCGCGTCTCGAGGCGGCCCAGGGCGTGGCCGTGCGGCGCGAGCGCGATCGCGTGACGAAGCTCGCGCAGCGCCTGGCCTTTGTCCATCCGCGCAACGTGATTGCCCGCGAGGAGGCCGTGCTTCGCAAGCTCGAAACCCGCCTGGATGGATTGTCGCGCGCCGCCCTCGAACGCCGCGCTTCGAAGCTCGCGTCCCTCGGTGCGCGCCTGGACGCGATGAGCCCACTCAAGGTGCTCGGCCGCGGCTACGCCATCGCGACGAACGCCGAGGGCCGGGCCGTGCGCGTCGCGTCCGACGTCACACCCGGCGCGCGCATCACGGTACGTGTGCACGATGCACGCATCACGGCGGACGTGGTCGCCGTCGACGAGACGCCGTCGTGAAGGGGGCGAACGCGCGGCCGCAGCGTTTCGCCGTTTTGGGCGATCCCATTGCCCATTCGAAAAGCCCGGCGATGCACGCGGCGGCGTACCGCGCACAGAAGCTCGCCCACACGTACGTGGCCATTCGGGTGACGGAGCACGAGCTTGCCGAAAGGGTCAACGAGCTTCGCGCGGGCGTGTACGGCGGCTTCAACGTGACCGTGCCCCACAAGCGGCGCGTCCTCCAGCACGTCGACGACCTCGACGTCACGGCGCGCATCGCCGGCGCGGCGAACACGCTGGTGCGAACGGCCGCCGGGCGCATCGTCGCCTACAACACCGACTCGCCGGCCCTCGCCGACGAGATCCGCATGCTCGCCCCCGACCTCACGCCCGACGCGTGGCGCGGGCGAACCGCGCTCGTGCTCGGCAGCGGCGGCGCGGCGCGCTCGGCCATCGTCGCCCTCGGCGTCGACCTCGGCGTGGCCCGCATCGTGGTTCGCGCTCGCTCGCGCGGCGATCGCGCCGTGTCCGTCGTCGACGAGATGCGCGCGCTCCTCGAGGGGGCCGGCTCCGTATCGCGTATCGAGGCCTCGCCCTTCGCGCCTTGCGCCGAGACCGAGCGCGACGTGGCCGTCATCGTGCAAGCCACGAGCGCCGGCATGACGGGCGCCGAGCCCGGCGAAGCGGTCGCCGAGGCGGTGGCGTGGGGCGAGCTCTCGCCGCGTGCCGTTGCCCTCGACGTGGTCTACGCGCCGCCCGAAACGCCGTTCCTGCGCGCCGCGAACGAACATGGCATTCGCGCCGCAAACGGTATTGGGATGTTGGCGCGGCAGGGGGCCTTGGCCTTTCAGCTGTGGCTGGGCGGGTCGCTCCCCTACAACGCGATGCTCACCGCGCTTCTTTAAGAACGCCGTTTCCGCGGGAAGACCGCGCGTTTCGCGAAATCGTTTCGACCCCTGTCAGATCGAGCTCGCGGCTGCGGAAGTAAGTCCCTGAGAACGCGACGACGGGCGAGCGGCTCTTCGAGGTGAGGCTTACCTCGATGAGCACGCGCACGCTTCGCTCGGTGGTTGGGTCGTTTTCGCGGAGCGCGTGCCTCTCGAGGCGTGCACGGCCTCCGCTCGTTCGCAAACCCGCCTCGGATTTAGTGCCAATTGCTTTCCGCCAAACGGGGTTTCCCATGTTGAACCGCAAAACGATCTTCGCTGCTGCCATGCTCGCCGCGACGCTCTTCCCCGCAGTTGCCAGTGCGAGCGCGCCGACGGACAAGCCCGTCCCCTCGATTTTCACGACGCGCAGCTTGAACGCCTTCAAGTTTTACAAGTCGACGTCGCCGACCGAGCTTTTCTACGTTCCCAAATCGGGCGGCGTGCGCCTCGAAGGCGACCTTTCGAACCCGCTCGTCGACTTCGCCGCGAGCACCATCTTCGGCACCTATACCCCCTTCCTCAATAAGCCGATGACGGCCATCGGCGCGACGCTCACCACGTCGATGCATATGCAGGACTTCGACGTGATGCAGTCGGAAGCCCGCGCCGCCGGCTTCTCGGTGACGCCCGCGCCGATTGCCGACTCGTCGACGCAAGTGCTCTTGAAGGGGATCCCCGCGGCGAACGGGCGCGTGCAGGCCAACTGCACCGAGGCGACCTACGCGCAGCAGTGCACGGACGACGACGGCCTCC
>JANXMC010000616.1 GCA_025354825.1 Myxococcales bacterium | reverse complement strand
ATCTACAAGTTCATGGACGACATGGATGCGGAATCCGAGGACCTTGGCGGCCCGCGCAGTTTCTTCGCGGGTGACTTCGGGCGCTACGGCTGGGCCAAGATCATGCAGACGGGGCTGAGCGGTCACGATCTGCTGAACCTCTACGCCGAGGGCCTGACCGAGGGCGCACGGAACGAGGAGCTTGGGCCACGACGCGGGCTTCACGGCGAACTGCGCGCGCTCGAGACGCGACGCGCGAGACGCGGGCGACGAGGCTTCGGTCTTCGCGGGCGTCATGGCGCGGCCATTATAGGCGAACGGAGCCGCGGAGCCTCGCCGCGTTACGGGCTCGGCCCCTGTTTGCGGGCGCGCAAAAGTTGAAAGTACCGTTTCGCGATGCCACTCGCGCGGGCAGCTTGCGTGACGTTCCCCGCGTTGTCCGCGAGCACGCGCTGCACGTACCGTTTTTCGAACTCGTCGACGACCCGCTCGCGTGCGCGCGAGAGTGGCAAATGAAGCGCGAGCACGTGCTCGAGGAAGTCGTCGAGCTCGCCGCCAACGCGCGCGGTGCGCGAGAAGGCCGCCGGAAGCTGCGGCGTGCTCGCGCTGCCGAGATCGGTCACCTCCGACAGCGCACGGAGGCGCGCGACGGCGTTGAGCAGCTCGCGCACGTTCCCGGGCCATGCGTACTCCTCGAAGCGCGCCATGACCTCTTTTGGAATGTCGTCGTCCGCACGCCCGCCGCCGAGGGACTGTGAGAAGTGCTCGGTGAGCTGCGCAACGTCGCCAATTCGATCGCGAAGCGCGGGGAGCTCGATGCGCGCGACGGCGAGCCGGAAGAATAGGTCAGCGCGAAATCGGCCTTCTTTTACGCGTCGATCGAGGTCGACCTTCGTCGTCGCGAGGATGCGCACGTCGATGGCCCGCCACGTCGACGAGCCGCCGCGGCGGATCTCGGAGCGCTCGATGGCGCGGAGGATCATCGCCTGCACGGCGAGATCGAGCTCGCCGACTTCATCGAGAAGTAGCGTGCCGCCGTGGGCCTGCTCGAAGACGCCGATGCGCGGCTCTGCCCCGTCCGATGTGAACGTCGGTTCGTCGCCGAAGAGCATCCGCTCCACGCCCACGGCAGCCGCCGCTGCGCAGTCGAAGACGACGAACGGGGCGCTCGCGCGAGGGCCCGCCTCGTGGAGGCTCTCGGCGAGAAGCTCTTTCCCCGTGCCGGTCTCCCCCTCGAGAATCACCGGCACGTCCGTAGCGGCGAGCTTCTCGGCGAGGGCGTAAACGCGCCTCATCGCGGGGCTCGCGCCAAGAAGGCGCCCGAAGCTCATCGCCGATTCAGACGCTGCGCGCGACGCGCCGTACACCGGCACGACGCGCACCGCCGTTCCGCCGAAGCGGACGGTCTCGCCGCCGCGAAGGGTGGCGGCGGCCATCGAAATGCCGTTCACCGTGGTTCCGTTGGTCGATTCGAGATCGACGATCTCGAGGCGCGCGCCGTCCCATTCGAAGGCGGCGTGCCGTCGCGAGACGAGCGGGTCTTTCACGCAGACGTCTGCATCGACGCTCTTGCCGACGACGACGCGCGCGATCTCGCCGTGCGCGAGCTTCACCTGAAGTCCGCGCGCAGGCCCCTCGACAACCGCGAGGGTGAACTGCGCCGGCGTGAGGTCGGGCGCGCTCGTACGCGCTTCGGTCGAGATGTCCTCGAAGGTGGGCCCAAGCCTCTGCATCGCAATCCTCCTCTGCGGTGAAGTCCCGACCTGCGTCGATTGATGGACTACGCAATGGATGACTTAAGCAAGAAGCCTGCCTTCATTCGCAAATCGGCTATTGGGTTGGAGAGTCTGCGCGGTCTCGAAAATAGGCCGAAATAGAGCTCCGCGCGCCCGGCGCCGAGCCATGGACGATCCACACACCGAGGCTCGGATCGCGCGGATCGTGGGGCGTTCGCGCACCAGTCAGGGGGCCGTATCCGGGCGAGGCGCCGATATCGAAAGATCGCCCGTCACCCATTTGCGCGTCTTGCTCGTCTCTGCCAGTTACCTATCGTGGTGAATCGAGCTCCGAGCCGCCCGCTCGGTGCGTGCTCGTCCCGAGAGGTCCCCGCCCATGGTTGCCGATGCGCTCATCGGGAGAGTCGTTGGCGGTCGTTACCGCGTCGAACGGAAGCTCGGCACGGGCGGGCTCGCCTGCGTATACGAGGCCGAGCACTTGGGTCTCGGCAAGCGCGTGGCGATCAAGCTCATCGACGAGCGCTTCGCCGAGTCGGCGGAGATCTCCGCGCGCTTCCGTCGTGAAGCGCGCCTCGCCAGCGTGCTCGAGCA
>JANXMC010000613.1 GCA_025354825.1 Myxococcales bacterium | reverse complement strand
AAGAGCGCGAGCAGCCGGCTTCGAAGCGTCATGACGCGCCGACAGTAGCACCGCGCCAGCGCTCGGCTCGTCGATGCTGTCCGCGGCTTTCTACGAGATTGCGTGAATGCCGCGTCGCGCTATCACACATCCAACCCCATGACGCTTCCGACGACGTCGCCGCTCCCCCCGCCGAACCGTACGAGCGCCCCCACCGGCCACGTCGACGCGCTCCGTTCGCCGCGAACCACCGCCGCACGCACCCTGCGCGAGGTCGTGGCGCTGGGGCGACTCTTCGCGGCACGAACGCGCAATCGTACCGAAGCGGTCTACGACGTTCTCGGCGCCCACAACAACCTCGGGCGCGACACGCTCTATTTGAATATGGGGTACTGGGAAGAGGCCCAAACCTACGACACCGCATGCGCCGCCCTCGCAATGCGCGTCGCGCTTCGCGGCGGCCTCGAAGCCGGCATGCGTGTGCTGGACGCGGGCTACGGCTTCGGCGACCAAGACATCGCGTGGGCCGAAACGCTTGGCGTGGAGATCGTCGGATTCAACGTGACCCGGTCGCAGGTCGACGTCGCACGGAAGCGCGTCGAGGCGCGCGGCCTCGCGCACAAGGTCGATCTCCGCTTCGGCTCGGCCCTCGAAACCGGCCTATCCGACGCATCGGTCGACGTGGTGCTCGCCGTCGAATCGGCATTTCACTTTCCGTCGCGCGATGCGTTCTTTCGCGAGGCGCACCGCGTTCTCAAGCCCGGCGGACGTATCGTCCTCGCCGACCTCGTGACCACGGCGAGTGAATACCAGGGCGGGCCGCGCGCAAAGGTCGGCCGCTTCCTCGCAACTCGCTTTTGGCAAATTCCGGACGAAAATCTCTACGGAGCCGACGAGTACCTCGCACGCCTCACGAAGAGCGGCTTTTCGAACGCGTCCGTCGAGACGATTTCGGATCGGGTTTTTCCTCCGTTCGCCGCCCACGCGTCGCGCCGCGCGAAAGAGAGCGACGTCGTCGCACGAGTCAACCCACTGCTGCGTGCGCTGTGGGGGCGTGGCTCGTCCGAGCGTATTTTCGATTACGTGATTGTCTCCGCCACGCGCGCCTCGGCAGCATCTCGGTGAACATGCCCGTGCGCTTTCACGCCGACGACGGTCGCCCGTTGCTCATCGCGCATACCGTGCGCAAGGCCGACACGCTTTCCGTCGATGCGATTCAAACCCAGATTCGCGAGGCGCAACGGCGCCGCATCGAAGACACGCGCATCGTGAAGATCCTGGCCAAAAAGCCCAACACGCTGGTCTGGAGACGTCCGCGCCGAAACCGCTTCGGCGACGCCATCGGCGACCTCGGCATCTATCTCTGATTCGCACGCTGGACGAAGCGCTTCCCGAACGCGATCGCGGGCTGCTCGACGTAGCGGTGGGCTATTTCCGCCGCCGCGACCACGAGCGCCGCGGTCACGACGAAGCGGACGCTCTCTCCCGGCATTCCCGTGAGAGCTCCGCGGAGGCGCGGCCCCGCGCCCAACACCACGGTCTCATCCAAATAGATGAAGAACACGTGGAGAACGTAAATGGCATAGGAGCGACTACCGATATGCTCGAGCACTCGGTTTAACCCGGGGATATCGAGCACGTCGCGGCTGTCGATGGCCGCGCAGGCGACGAGGCAGGCCGACGCGAGCCAAATCACCGTGAGCCCGTTGTGGATCGCAAAGGTGATCTTCGTGTGCTGCGCGACGTAGAGAATCACGAGCAGCGCGAGAGCCACGACGACGCGCCGCCCCCAAGGCCCGACGCGCGCTGCGGCGATGCCGAGCTTGTCGCGTTGAAGCCCCAGCACCACCCCCGCGGCGAGCGCGTCGAAGCGGTAGTGCGATGTGTAATGCGCAATCGTAAAGTGGTTGGGGCTGAAGAGCGGCCGCACGACGAGGGAGATGCCGAGAAGCACGGCGAGCGCCGCGATCGTGCGCGCGGCACGTGTCGGCGCGGCGAGAAAGACTGCAGGGAGCACGAGGTAGAACTGCTCCTCGACGCTGAGGCTCCAGAAGTAGCCCATTCCCAGCTGCCCCATCCAAGGCGACAGATAGTTGTAGAGACCCGTCACGATGGCGAGGGTTTCGTAGGCCCAGTCGCGCACCGTGAGAAACGGCGACTCGGGGACGATGCGCGTGCCGAAGTAGGCGCCCGCGAGGTGCAGGAGAACCGCGCAAGCGGCGATGGGCGCGAGGCGGAAGAAGCGGCGAATGTAGAACGAGCGGAGGGTCGCCCCGCTCGACGCCGGGAGCGGCTCGCGAAGGCGCGTGGGGGCGCGCTCGGGCAGGAGGCGCTCGAGGGAGAGCGTGACGACGAAGCCCGAGATGACGAAGAAGAGATCGACCCCCGCCCAGGTGCCGAGGGCATGAAGCGCTTTGAAATAGCCGAAGACGTGAACGTGTATGAGGTACACCATCACGATGGCGACCGCGCGAAGGCGCTCGACGCCTTGAACTTTGCCCTGGATGGCCACGTACGTCGCCAACGCTATCGTGGCGCTCGCAGAGCGGTCAACGGCGCGGCGATGCGAGCTCCCGCGCGACCACCTTCGCTTCGGCGCGGATGCGCGCCCCCTGAGCGGCGTCGAACGTCGCGGCGTGACCTTCGTCGTGCAGGTAGCTCATGACGTTGTTGCGCACCGAGCTATGCCCATTACCGAAATAGTGGCCAAGCTCGTGGGCGAGAACGCCCTTCGCCGCGATGCGCGACACGATCACGTAGCGTCGCGCGCTGTTCGCGCGAAGTCGCCAGTGCACCCCCATGCGGTACCGATCGGCCTCGTCGACGTCGCGAAGGGCCGCGACCAGGAAGACGTTGATGCACCCGGGCTGCTCGAGAGGGGCGAGGCGGTCGCGATCGTCCCGCGTCTCGACGCGGCCGAGCGCGGGGGCGAGGACGTCGGGCGGGGAAGCATTTACGGCGGCGAAGGCGACGCCGAAGGGGGCGAAGAGCTCGTTTGCGAGGGCGAGCTGCGCTGCAATCCAGTCGTCGCTCACCACGGGCGCTCCGTCGTCGAGCGTTGCGCGGTGTAGGCATAGGGGAAACGTGGAGACGGCGCCGGCGTCGTCCGCGCGGGCCGGGCGCGAAGGCGTGAAGGCCACCAGCGCGGCGAGCGCGCTCACGTGGAGCGCAGCCCGCCGGCCGATTCGGTTCGAGGCGATCCCCACGCCTCTCGGCTTCACTCGGCTGCGATTTTCAAAACGAGCTTCCCTGAGTTCTCGCCGCGAAACAGCATGAGAAGCGTGTCGGAGAAGTCGGCAATCGTCCCCTCGACGACGTGCTCGCGGAGAACGAGCTTCTTCTCGGCATAGAGCTTCGTCAGCGCCGTGAGGGCTTCGCCGTATTTGGCTTGGTAGTCGAACACGATGAACCCTTCGAGGCGCGCGCGATTGACCAGAAGCGAGAGCCAGTTGGACGGGCCGGGGACGGGCTCCGTCGCGTTGTAGCCCGAGATCGCGCCGCAAATGACGACGCGCGCGTGGAGGCGAATGCGCGCAAGCGCCGCCTCGAGAGTGCTGCCGCCGACGTTGTCGAAGAAGACGTCGACCCCTTTCGGGCAGTGGGTCTTGAGCGCGGCGGGGAGGCTCTCGGCTTTGTAATCGATGGCGGCGTCGAAACCGATTTCGCGGAGGTAGGCGCATTTGTCGGCGCCGCCGGCAATGCCCACGACAGAGCAGCCGTGAGCCTTCGCGAGCTGCCCCACCACCGAGCCTACGGCGCCGGCCGCGCCGGAAACCAAGACCACGTCGCCGGGCTTGGGGAGGCCGACCTCGAAGAATCCAAAGTACGCCGAGAGGCCCGTCATGCCGAGGCCGCCGAGGTAGCTCGGGAGAGGCGCGAGCTTCGGGTCGACGCGACGGAGCTCTGTCGCCTCGGCGACGGCGTACTCTTGAACGCCCTGGCCGCCGGCCACGTAATCGCCAATCGCGAAGGCGTCGCTGTTGGACGCGACGACGCGGCCGATCGTCCCCGCGCGCATGACGCTGCCCAGGGCGACGGGCGGGATGTACGAGCGTGCGTCGTTCATCCAGCCGCGCATCGCCGGGTCGAGCGAGATGTAGAGCACTTTGACGAGGACCTGGCCGGGGCCCGGTGTGGGCGTCGCCTCGGCGGCGAAGGCCCAGTCGGTCGCTTTGGGAAGGCCGACGGGGCGCGCGGCGAGGCGGCACTGACGTGACGTGGAGGGGATCATGACCGACGGTCATATCATCTCGCGAAGCTCCACGGGGCGGTCGCGATCCCACGCGACGCGATGTTCCCAAACAGGCTCGGCGTCTACGCGTACAAGAGATCGCGAACGCTGAGTATTGCCAATCGTCGAGCGCATACCCGTGCAGCCGGGGCTTGTGTGGCGCGCCTCGGCATCTCACCCGGCGGAAATACCGGCTGCTGAGCAGGGGAGTTGACGGCGCTGGCAGACTGTCGAGGTGCGCTAGGCTTGCTGCCTCGCCGCTCTCGACGTGAACCTCGTTCAGCTGCGCGAGAACGGACCCCTCGGCGTGCGCGGTGAGCTTGTGATTCGTGGCCAGGCGGCCGGCATGCGAGCCACGCTATGCCGCTGCGGCGCCTCGAAGAACAAGCCGTACTGCGACGGCAGCCACCACGAGGTGAGCTTCGTCGCGAGCGCCGAACCGCTCACGCGCGAGTCCGAGCCGCTCGCCGTGCGCAACGGCCCCCTTCGCATTCACCCGGAGACGAACGGCCCGTACACCGTCCGCGGCAATCTCGAAATATGTGCCGGGACAGGGCGGACCGTGGATCGGGTCACGAGCGTGCGTATGTGCCGTTGTGGCCACTCGGCGAACAAGCCGTTTTGCGACAACAGCCACGAGCGCGTCGGCTTCATCGCCGACTGAAGGTCGCGAGCCTGCGTCTCGGACTCAAGGCGACGGCGCGGACGGCGGCGCGGCGGGCGTCGCCGACGCTTCGGGCGACGGCGCCGACGGGATGGACGGGAGCGGCGCGAGGATCTTCTTCACGGCTGCCGCGAGCTCCGTCTTGCTCGGCTTCTTCGGATCGACGACCGCACGCGCGACGCCGTGGAACAGGTGCGACGTCGCGCTCTTGTCCATGATGTCGATGACGAGGGCGCCTTCGGTGCGGTCTTCCGGCGCATCGTCTGCGCCGAGACGAAGGGCCGCCGCGCTCGGCTCGCGTTCCACCTGGCGAGCGCCCGAGCTCACGCGGACGATCATGTCGCCAGTCCCCTTCGCGAGCGTGTAGCCGCGGGCAGACATCTCGGTGTCGACGTCGCGCTGCACCTCGTCGAGCACGACCGGCGTGAGCTTCGTCCGCTCGTAGCCGTCGGGCGCCACGGTCGCGACCTCGTGAACGTAGGTCTTGAGCGGCGCGAACGCAGTGGCGTCGGGCTGAAGGTTGCGGACGCGAATGCCGCCGCCGCACGAGAACGTGAGAGCTGCGAGAGCGGCTGCGACGACGAGGCCGGAGCGGGAAACGTTTGCCATCTTGGGATACTCCTCGAAAACCGATAAACCGAGAACGCGCAGACGCGCAAACACGCAAACGCGCAAGCGCGATCGAGCGGTGAGGGCGAGCCGAGCCACGGGTTGCTCTACCATTGCGGTGACGCCGCGCAGACGTGGATAATCGCGCAATGCCCACCGACGCGCGCACCGCACCCACCCCGCCCCCTTCGGCACGGCCGCTCGAGCCCACGGTGTTCGGCCCCGTCGCCGTCGACTCCGCCGAACGCGCGGGTGGCGGCTTCGTGCTCCGAGCGCCGAAGGCCGCGGGCGAGGCTCCGCGCGCCGTCGGTGAAATGCTCGAGATGTGGGCCTCTCGAACGCCCGATGCGCCGTTTCTCGCCGAACGCGGCGCGGACGGCACAACTTCTTCATGGTGCTCTGGCACGGAGGCGCCCTCTACATCGACGGCGGCAAACCGGCTCCGGGCGCCTTCGACGAGACGGTTCGCAATCTCCGCGAAATCTCCCCCACGATGTATTTCAATGTTCCGCGCGGCTTCGATCTCCTCGTATCCCATTTGGAAAACGACGCGGCACTTCGCGATACCTTCTTTCGTAATCTCGACTTGCTCTTCTACGCGGCGGCTGCGCTGCCGCAGTCGACGTGGGCGCGCCTCGAGGCCGTGAGCCGCCTCGCGCGTGGGAGCTGCGTAGCCATGGTCTCGGCGTGGGGGCTCACCGAGACGTCGCCCCTCGCGACGCAGGTGCACGCGCCGATCGCGCGCGCGGGGATCATCGGCGTCCCGTCGCGGGGGACAGCGCTCGCCTTCGTCCCCATTGGGCAAAAGCTCGAAATGCGCGTGCGCGGGCCCAACGTCTCGCCCGGCTATTGGCGCCTGGGCGGAGCGCTCGCGCCGTTGCCGCTCGACGACGACGGCTTCTTCCCGACGGGCGATGCGGGCGTGCTCGCCGACGCGACGGACCCTTCACGCGGCGTGGTCTTCGATGGACGCATCGCCGAAAACTTCAAGCTCACCAGCGGGACGTGGGTGCACGTTGGGGAGCTCCGTGTCGCCGTGATTGCCGCCCTCGCGCCGATCGTTTCCGACGCCGTGGTCGCCGGCCACGGGCGGGACGAAGTGGGCATTCTCGTCTTCCTCGCCCCCGACGGCGATCGCGCAGAGAATCTCGCCGACCGCCTGCACGACGCCCTACGCACGTTCAACGCCACACGCGAAGGGTCGAGCAAATGCGTCGCGCGCGCGCTCGTTCTCCGAGAACCGCCGCAAATCGACGCCGGGGAGATTACCGATAAAGGCTATTTGAACCAGCGCGCCATTTTGGAGCGCCGCGCGGCGCTCGTCGACGCTCTGTACGAGGGCGGCGACGAGGTCATCGTGGTCGCGCCGCCGCGGTCGAGCGTCACCCCCCCGAAAGGTGCTTCTTCAAATACGAAGTAAGGAACGGCGTGATCGACGCCGAGATGGTCGCCGCCACGCCCGGATCGACGATGCCGCCTTCGGTCAGCGCTTCGGCGACGCGGCCGACCAGCGTGCCCAGCGCACCGTCTTCGAGCGAGCCCAACAAACCGTCGCCCTTCGCGATTCCGGCGGCGAAAGCCGACAGGAAGCTCGACGCCGCGTGGGCGCCGAGGAGGCCGCCCTGGTGCTCGCCAATGTGGGCGACGGCAGCCTCGGTCGCTTTGCCGAGAAGCGCTTTCGCGTCCCCCTCGCCGATGCCCTGCGCGACGACGGCGCCGAGCGCATGCTGCCCCTGCTCGGACGAGAGAAAACCGCCAATCATGTCTTGAATGTTCATGGGACGCTCACGGGCTCGATCGTCGTTTCACATGTCACGGCTTGGCCGCTGAATCGGCATTCGGTGTTCGCGACCACGCGGGGTAAAGCCCCGCAACGGCCTGGTACCGCGCCATCCAGTCCGGAGACTGCAGCCCTTCGAGCTGCGCCGCAAGCCGGTCGAGAAACGCGTGGGTGCCTGGGGCGAAGCCGAGGGCCGTCCCCTTCGTGAGGCCGCGATGAGTCAGCGTGAGCAGGGTACTCGCGCGCCCTCCCATGACCGTGGGCGTGAGCTCGTACCTCACGACGGCCGCCTCGCCCGACGGCAGCTCGGCGCGCGCGTCGACGTTCCACTCGTACTCGAAAATGCGCGGCGGATCCCACGTGAGAATGCGCCCCGTCGACCGGAAGCGCGCGGGGCCGGAGACCATTTCGACGGAGCCTCCGACGCGGCCGTCGATCGTCGCGTCGGCCATGTACCACTTTCGCAATTGGGCAGGCTCCGTGAGCGCCGCCCAAATCACCTCGGGCGGATGGGCGAGCGCTCGCGTGAAGCGCAGGGTCGCCTTTTCGCCTTCGAACAGAACCTCGCCCGCGGGACTCTCACGCTCGTTCGTCCTCATCGACGTTTCCCTTCTTTCCTTTGCGCATGGGCGCTTTTTGCCAGTCTGGACTTCGAAGGTTTCGACCGCTTCGAATCGCGCTTCGCGGGTTCCTCACCTGCGGCCTTCGCGGCCGTCTGCACGTCGAGGTGGCGCTCGAGGGCGTCGAGCCCTTGGCTCCAGAACGTGCGGAGTGAGGTGAGCCACGACTCGATCTCGACGAGCCCTTCGGGGCGAAGCGAATAGAGGCGCCGCTGCTCGTCGATACGCACGGTGACGAGGCCGGCCTCGCGTAGGACGCGGAGATGACGTGAAACGGCCGGCTGACTGAGGGCGGGGAAGGCCACCGCGAGGTCGCCCGCCGCGCGCTCGCGGTCGCGCAACAGACGTAGAACGCCGCGGCGCGTGGGATCGGCAACGGCGGCGAAAGCGTCCATATCCTGGACGTTATATAACGCATCTGTTAAATAGCGAGCGGGCGCCGATCCTTAGAGAAACGCAGCCGCGTTCAGCGCGCGACGCGCGCGACGTCCGCGCCGGTGAGCCCGGGCGTAAGCATCCCCGCCACTTGAACCATCGCCGCGATCACCCGAGCGTCGACCGCCCGGGGCATCGGGTCGTAGTGGCAGAGGGTGCCGAACATCGAGCCGTCGGTACGAAGGAGCGGGACACCACAGTACGAACGCATCTTCTCCCGTTTGGGATGGCCCGACACCCGAACGTCCTCGAGGGCGTCGGCCACCGAAAACGAATGACCGGTCGCCTCGATGAAAACGCAATACGCCTGTTCGATCCGCCGCTCAGGGTACGCGTCGACGCGGTCGTTCTCGCGATCGAACGTCCACACGCTCTCGAGCTTCGCGTCGTCGAATCGCAATATCGACGTGTAACGGTAATTTGTAGTGCTGTTGAGCATTCCGAGGAGACCGCGCACGTTGCGTGTCTCGAGGTAGACGGCGATGCGCGCGGCCGCGTCGGCGGCATCGCGCGCGGGGGTGGGCGGCGTCGTCGAGACCGCGCTGACGAGCGCCGCGGGAAGCGCGAAGACGTCGTAGGGTTTCGAGACGAACTTCTGAAACCCGACTTCGAGCGCACGAACGCGCCACGCTTCGTCGGCGTAGCCGGTCATTGCAATCGCCGGAATCGTTCGCCATGCGGGCTCGGCCCGGACCCTCGCGAGGAAGGCGAAGCCGTCTTCGTCGGGCAGGCCGATGTCGGCAAGGATGACGTCGACCGTTCGCTCGCGAAGTGCCGCACAGGCATCGGCGGACGTTGGCGCAGAGCGGACGTGGGCTCCGAGCGAATCGAGGAAAAACTCGAGCAGCTCGCGCGTGTCGGCGTCGTCTTCGACGACCAGGACCTGTAGCCCGACGATCGACGTCATCGACCGCGATGCTCTCACCCATGTCGGCCTAGTGAAAGCGATTCGGACGGCGTGCGTCGGGAGGGCTCGCGCGCGCCGAGAGCCGCGCGCTCCGGTCGAACATTCCGATGAGGTTCATGAGCGCGCGGCGCTCGACGTCGTAGACGCCCCACGCGTCGGCGATGAGGCCATCGACGCGCCGGGCCACCTCGACCACGCCACGAAGCTGCGCCTCCGAGAAGGGGGAGTCGGCCGCGACGTGGAGACATCGCAGCGATGCTTAATACGTCTCGACGAGGCGACG
>JANXMC010000596.1 GCA_025354825.1 Myxococcales bacterium | reverse complement strand
CGAAGAACGGCGTCTTCTCGGTGCGCGCGTAGCCGATGGCCGCGATTTTCCCCTCGGTGCCGCGATCGCCGAAGCCGCCGGGAACGAGGACCGCGTCGAGATGCGAGAGCAGCTTCTCAGGGCCGTCACGCTCGACGTCTTCCGAGTCGATGTACTCGAGCTCGACTTTGCAGTCGTTCGCGAGGCCACCGTGGACGAGCGCTTCGTGGAGCGATTTGTAGGCGTCCTTCAAGTGGACGTACTTCCCAACGATGCCGATCTTCACCGTGCCGCGCGTGGGGCGCGTGAAGCGCTCGCAGACGCGTTGCCACGCCGAGAGATCGGGCTGGCGGCTCCAGATGTTCAAGCGCTCGCAAATGAGCTCATCGAGCCCCTCGGCGTTGAGCTGAAGGGGGACCTCGTAGATGCAGCTTACGTCGATGCACGAGATGACGGCATCGACCGCCACGTTGGAGAACATCGAGATCTTCTCTTTGAGCGCCTGCGACAGCATCTGCTGCGTGCGGCAGATGAGCACGTCGGGCTGGATGCCGATCTCGCGCATCTCTTTCACCGAGTGCTGCGTCGGCTTCGTCTTCAGCTCGCCGGCGGACGCGATGTACGGGACGAGGGTCACGTGCATGCTGAGCGCGTTCTGCGGGCCGACCTCGATCTTGATCTGACGGATCGCCTCGAGAAATGGGAGCGACTCGATGTCGCCCGCCGTGCCGCCGACTTCGACGATCGCAACGTCGACGCCTTCCGCCGAGCCGTGGACGCGCGCTTTGATCTCGTCGGTGATGTGCGGGATGACCTGCACGGTCGCGCCAAGGTATTCGCCTCGACGCTCTTTCGAGATGACGGCCTCGTAAATGCGGCCCGTCGTGAAGTTGTTGGTGCGCGTCATGCGCGCGGTGGTGAAGCGCTCGTAGTGGCCGAGGTCGAGGTCGGTTTCGGCGCCGTCGTCGGTCACGAAGACTTCGCCATGCTGGTACGGGCTCATCGTGCCCGGATCGACGTTGATGTACGGGTCGAGCTTGATGTGGGTCACGCGGAGGCCGCGCGCTTCGAGCAGCGCACCGACCGAGGCGCTCGCGAGCCCCTTGCCGATGGACGACACAACTCCCCCCGTGACGAACACAAACTTCGTGGGTTTCCGACTCATCGCGGGCTGCCTCCGTGGCTTTCGATCTCGCGGCGGCGATTAGCACAGCGTACGCGCTTGGGCGAGAGACGACTGCTCTGCTAAGCTCCCGTCGTGGCTCTGGTTGCGGGGCGTTATGAACTCGGGCAGCTGCTCGGGTCCGGGGGTGTCGCGTCCGTTTATCGCGCCCGTGACACGCTCGCAGAGCGTGAGGTCGCGATCAAGGTGATCCCGTTTGGCGACAACGCCACGGAGCACTTTGAACGGTTTCGGCACGAGGCCCTTTCGTTGTCGCGATTAAGGTCGCGGCACATTGCGCGCGTCCACGACTTCGGCCGCGATCCGACGCTCGGTCTCTACCTCGCGATGGAGCTCATCGACGGCGTGCCGCTCGAGCGCACGGCCCTCGGTCGTCCGCTCCAAGCGCACGAGGTTCTCCGTGTTGCGCGCGGCGTTCTCGACGCTCTCGCCGACGCCCACGCGGCTGGCATCGTCCATCGCGACATCAAGCCGTCGAACGTTCTCGTGCCGCGATCGCGGGGCGCGCTCGACGACGTGCGCGTGCTCGACTTCGGCATCGCGCGGTCGGCGCGGCGTGCGCAAGTGATGGAGGGGCTCGGCGAGAAAGAGACGCAGGCCGGCATCGTCCTCGGAACGCCCGCGTACATGGCGCCGGAGCAGCTGCTCGACGAAGCGGTGGGGCCAGCGACCGACGTCTACGCCGCGGGGCTGATGCTGTTCGACCTTCTCGACGTCGGGCCGCTCTTCCCCGGCGCGACGACGCGCGAGCAGCTCAATGCGCGCACGAAGGGCGACCCCGAGATTCATAAGCGCGTTCCGCCGCCGCTTGGGCTACTCCTCGCGCGAATGCTTCTTCGCGAGCCCGGTAAACGCTTTCAAGACGCAGGTGAAGCGCTTTCGGCCATCGGCGATCTTGAGACGGCGCCCGTTCTCGTGAGTGAGCTGTTCACGCCGTCGTCCCCCACGGATCCAACGCGCCGCACAGGGCCGTTTCGTGCGACCACGTCGCGAAGCGCGACGAACGCCACGTCGTCCTCCTCGCCGCCGGCGAGCGTGGGCACGAGCGCGAGCCCGAAGATGGTGTCGAACACGCCGAACAGTGCGCCGAGAGCTCGCGCCACGGCGCCCGCGTCGGCCCTCGGGGCACGCCGGCTGTGCAGGCTCGACGACGAGCCGGTGGTGGCCCTCCGCGAGGCGTTCCACGCCCTCGACATCGCGATGATCGACGCCCTCGGCCGCCGCGAGCGCGGGGAAGACATCGGCCGCATCGCCCGGGCGCTGGCGCTGGCGTTGCGTCTGGAGCTCGACGCCGCAGCCCTCATTTTAGAGCCGATCGCGCTTCGGAACGACCTCGCGCGCGCCATCGGTACCGCCGTGATCGCGCCGCGAGCTCGCCGTGTCACGCGTGGTCGCGTCGAGTCGGATCGTAGCGACGCCTGGCTCGATACGATCGACCCCGAGCTTGCCGCGATGCTCGCAGCCTTCGCCGGCGCGATGACCGCGCGCGACGATGCCCCTCGCAACGAGGCTCGCTGCCGTAGGGCGCTCGAACGCACGGCCGATCGCGGCTCGCCCATCGCCATCACCGCACGCATGGGGCAGCTCACCGCAGCGTGGCTCGGCGGCATGGTCCCGACGTCGCTCGCCATCGGCGAAATGGTGCGGCTCCGCGATGCCGACCCCGAGTCGCCGACGATGTTCCACCTAATCCTCCGCTCGATGATGCTCGGCGCCGTCGGCTTCCGCGGCGACGAGCACCTCGCGCGCGAGAACCTCGAGCGCGCCTCGCGCCTCGCCGCCGACTCGAGCAACACGCTCCTCGAAGCGCGCGCCACCGTCGCGTGGGGCGGCATGCTCGTGGAGATTCCTTCGCGCGTCGAGCAAGGGCTCAGCGTTCTCGAGCGGACGACGACGCTTCTCGCCCACGGCGACGCGCCCGGCCTCGAGCACATCGCCGAGCACAATCGCGGCGCCGCGCTCATCATTCAGCAGCGCTTCGAAGAAGGGGCGCACCACCTCGCCCGCGCCTGCAACGCCGCGAAGGGCGAGCTCTCGCTCGAGCACGAGATGATCTCGTGCACCGACGAGGCGATGGCCCACGTGTTCTTGGGGCAGTACGACGCCGCGACGCGCGTCCTTTCCGACATGGGCGACGAACGCATCGGTGCCATCAGCGGCCGGACCGCGGCGCTGGCGCTCGTCACGCGCTCGCTCTACGCCCTCGTCTTCCAGAGCCTCGACCTCGCGCAGATGGAGCTCCGGCGCGCGCTTCAGTCGGCCTCCGAAGCCGAAGCCGACGGCGGCGACGTCTACCTGATTGCCGAGCTTCTCGGCATTCTCTACGCGAGCGCGCGCGGCGAGCCGGTGGATCTCCTCGGGCGCGCCGGGCAGCTCGAGAAGCTCGCGCAGGACCACGGCTTCGCGTCGTTCTACTGGTTCACGAACCTCCGCGCGGCCGTGAGCCAGATTCGTGACGCGTCGCTCCGCACGGCGATCGGCAGCACCCTCGAGCGCCTCATCGTGATGCTCGTCCCCGTGAATCAGGGCGCAAACGGCTAGCGATTCGGGCCTGCGCGTTACCGCACTATAGTGCTGGGATATTGTGGGAGCTGCACTTTATGGCATGCTCCGCCAATGGCTAAAGAGCACTCCGGGATCGTCGGGTACGACTCGTTCCACTTCGTCGTCGAGAACCTCGATCGTTCGCAGAAGTTCTACGCCGACCTCTTCGATTTCACAGCGGTCGCGCGGGCGCGCGACGAGCTCGTCGCACGAAGCGGCCAGCGCTCGGTCGTCGTCGGCGCAGGCGATGCGCGGGTCTGCATCTCGTCGCCCGTCGCGGGCGTTCCGTCGAAGGCAGCGCGCTACCTAAAGCGCCACCCCGCCGGCATCATGAGCCTCGGCTTCCGCGTGAGCGATCTCGATCAGACGATGGCATACCTCGAGAAGCGCGGCGGAACGTTCCTCGCCGAGCCCCTTGAATACAAGGACGAGCGCGGCGGCCGCTACCGCAGCGTCGAGATCGCGACGCCTCTCGGTGAGGTCGCCTTTCGCTTTGTCGAGAAGACGGACTTCGCCGCGTTCGCGCCCGGCTTCGCCGACGTCGGCGTGGGCGCTTCGGGCCGCCCCGAGAACCGCTACGGCATTACCAACATCGACCACATCACGTCCAACGGACTCACGATGCAGCCCATCGTCGCGTGGTACCGCGACGTTCTCGGCTTCGAGCCGTTCTGGGAAATCAGCTTCCACACCCACGACGTCGCGCGCACGCGGGCGTCGGGCTCGGGGCTGCGTTCGATCGTGATGTGGGACCCCGAGAGCGGCGTGAAGTTCGCGACGAACGAGCCGCTCCGGCCGTTCTTTCGCGACTCGCAGATTGCCAAGTTCGTCGAGGACAACGGTGGCGCGGGCGTGCAGCACGTCGCCTTCGCGGTGCCGAACATCATCGAGAGCATCGAAGATCTCGGTAAGCGTGGCGTCGAATTCCTGAAGACGCCGAAATCGTATTACGAAGATCTCCCCGGCCGCCTCGCGCAACTTGGCATTACGAACGTGAAGGAAGAGTTGAAGGAGCTCGAGCGCCTTCAAATTCTCCTCGATGGCGGCAACGACAAGTATATGCTGCAGATCTTCCTCCGCGAAGCATCGGCGCTGTACGACGACTCGCGCGCGGGGCCGTTCTTCTACGAAATCATCCAGCGTGCCGGTGATCCGGGCTTTGGGTATGGCAACTTCCGCGCGCTCTTCGAGAGCATCGAGCGCGTGCAGAAGGCGGCGGAGACGCCGGCCGCAACCGCAATGGCGACGACCGGAGCCACGCCGTGATCGATCGGCAGAGCGCGGGGCTCATGCCCGCGAAGCCCCATACGATATGCCGCGATCCGGAGGGGAATCTCCTCTTCGAAGAGATGCACACGCGTGGCGGCTTCAGTGGGCCGTTCAGCTATTTTTACCATCGGTATCCGGTCACCGCGAACCGCGAGGTCGAGGCCTCGGGGCGCGGCTTCGCGGCGCCGGTGTCGCTCGATGCGGCGCGCTACCCGCTTCGGCGACGGCTGTACAACAGCGACCGCATCGAGGCGGGCGGGCAGCTCGTCGACAAGCGCACGCCGATCCTCTTCAACCGTGACCTTACGATTCTCCTCGCGCGGCCAACGGAGAGCGACGACACGTATTTCGCCAATGGCGACGGCGACGAGCTGTGGTTCGTTCAAGAGGGGAAAGCGCGCCTCGAGTCGCCGTGCGGCTGGCTCGACGTGAACGAAGGCGACTACGTTTTCATCCCGAAAGCCCTCGTTCATCGTTGGCATATCGTCTCAAAAGAGATGCGTCTGATGTGCTTCGAAGGGCACAGCGGCCTCTTCATTCCGTCGCAATTTCGTAATCCGGTTGGGCAGCTTCGAATGGATGCGCCCTACACGCATCGCGACTTCGTTCACCCCGTGGGGCCAATCTCGACGCCCGGCGCCATTCAAGACGGGCCGCGCGAGCTACTCGTGAAAAAGGGCGGGCGCTATTCGCGTTTCGCGCTGCAGAACCCCGCGATGGACGTGCTCGGGTGGGACGGCTTCGTCTATCCGTGGGCGTTCAATATCGATAAGTTTCAGCCGAAAACGGGGATGATTCATCTCCCGCCGACAATTCACACGACCTTCGAAGGGCCGGGGTTTCTCGTCTGCTCCTTCGTGCCTCGTGTAACGGATACGCACCCGGAAGCGATTCCGTGCCCGTACCCCCACTCGAGCGTCGACTGCGACGAAGTGATTCTCTATTTGCGTGGCAACTTCACCAGTCGCCGCGGCGTTGGGCCGGGGGCCCTGTCGCTCCATCCGGCGGGCGTCGTTCACGGGCCCCACCCGGGGGCGTACGAGGCCAGCATCGGCAGCAAGCGCACCGACGAAGTCGCCGTGATGGTCGATACGCTGTTGCCGCTCCTCGCAACGGAGCAGGCGGCCGCGATCGAAGACACGGGCTACCACGATTCGTGGAAGCTCACCTGACGAGGATTACCCAATAGCGATTCGGGGGAGCGCGCGGCCAGGCGCGCCCCCCCGTTTCCTATTTGCTATTGAACGCGAACGACGTAGCTCTTCCAGCCGACGCCGCCGCGGCTGTCGCGGAGGACGAGCCAGAGCGGGTAGTCGCCCGGCACCGCTGGCGCTGTGTAGCGGTTGGTCGTCGCGACCGTCGTCTCCTCTTCGGTGGCACCCGTGCGGTCGTCGCGCACGATGCCGCCGCCCTGGGCCACGAACCACGAGAGGCGCATCGACTCACGGCGTTCGCGGAGCGCGCGCGTCTCGAGATCGAAAGCCATGTACCGCTCCGCGCCGGCGCACGTTTTCTCGGGTGAGCAGTCGGCCGCGCAGCCGCCTGCACTCGACTCGCCGTCCTTCGATTCGGTCGGGCCGCAGTAGCCGTCGCCGCACGCGTCCGTGGCCGGGCAGGCGGCCCACGCCGCGCGCAAGTCGAGCGACTCGCTTGGGCCCACGACGAGAGGCGCCGCGTCCGCTTGGTCCTCGCGCGCGACGACGGGCGTCTCACCGCTCGCACGAATGGCGACGAGGGAGTCGATCGTCGGGTTGCCGTTCAAGTGGTATGTGCGGTTGTAGATCGACGTCTGCTCTTGCGAGGCGCCGGGAAGGCCGCACTTGATGCGCGCTTTGCCGAGCGCGGGGACGACGAGATCGTCCGTTGGATAGTAGAGCGCGCGAATTGGCTGGTAATAGCCGCCGGTGCCGTCGGGGTCGGCGGGGCGGTAGGCCTGGTCTTCCGGTGTGTCGGGGCCGAACTGGCGGCACGCGTTGTCGGGAATCGCGGCGCTCACGTTGGGGCCGTCGCCGAGCGACATGATGTAGTCGGCGGACTGCTCGAAGCAGGCGATGCTCACGTCGTTCAACTCGGTCAGCGGCTTTGGAAGCGTGCAGAACGCCCACTGGAGTTGCTCGCTGGGCAGCGTTCCGAGCGGGTTCACGACGAGCGCACTGTAGGACGCGAGCTTCGCCGTGCCGGTGTCGGGGTCGATGACTTTGACCCATTCGGCAGGCTCGGCGCGAATGGCAAGGATACGGTAATTACGAACTTCGGAGGCGCGCTCGTCGAAGTTGGGTTTGCACGCCGCAATCGCGGCAACGGCCGGAAAAACCGCGACCGTGATGCGGAACACGTAGGCGATGCGAGCTGTCACCATTCGAGCCTCGCGCCTACGACGGCGAGCGTCGGCAAACCGGTAATGTAGTTTTTGACGGAGTAATCGTAATTATACACGATGTCTTCGCGGTTCTGCCGGTTCGTCAAGTTCTGTACGTCGGCGTAAATCTCGAGCTTCGCCTTGGGCCACACGAACCTTTTGCTGATGCGTGCGTCTGCCTGGAAGAACGAGGGAATGCGAATGGAGTTTTGCGATCCGAAATACGGCTCGTAGAGGTCCCGACGCGAGTTGTAATAAGCGCCCTGCACCGGCGTGCGGGGGAAGCCCGTGGCGTAGCGAACGCGGGCGCCGACCTCGAAGCCGAAGGGCAATTCGTACGAGCCGACGACGGTGGCGACATGCGTCTGGTCGTAGTCGAAGAGGCGCCAGGGAGTCCCCTCGCGGTCTTTGCGTTCCGAGCGAATGAGGCTGTAGCTGACCCACCCGAAGAAGTGCGCCGTGAGCTCTTGGCGAAGGAGAATTTGCCCGCCGTAGGCGCGTCCGTCTTGCGTGTTCGTCAGCGCCTCGCCGACCAACGGCGACGGCGCCGGGCTACGCGCCGAGAGGTTCGCCGACTGCGACGTGAAGACTGTGACCTCGGCCGAGAGCTTCTCGATAGGGCGATACGTGAACCCGCCGAGGTAGTGCGTGGCGCGTCCGAACCCGAGATTGGGATTGCCGAATACCGGCGAGAGGTCTTCCGCCACCGGCGGCTGGTGGTACTGGCCATAGGCCGCCTTGAACGAGAGCTTTTCGCTCGCCTGATAACGAATCGCGAGGCGCGGCTCGAGGACGTTTTCGTTACGCAAATAGCCGCGCTGCTCCGTCCCTTCCCGCGTGGGGTAGAGCTTGTCGCCGTTCACGAGGAACGAATCCATTCGAAGGCCGGGGACGACGTGGAGCTTATTGCCAAAAAGCTCCCAGTCGGCTTGCGCGTAGGGCGCGACGCTCGCGAGGAGAACATTCCAGTCGTCGAAGTTCGTCACGTCGTTCGGCGGCTGGCCGAAGACGGTGATGTCGCCTTCGCGCGGCGGCAAGACGACGGCGCCGCGGCGGCGAATCTTGCTTTGCGTACCTTCGATATCGACGCCCACGTTCATCAGAACCGTAGGGTGAACTTTGCCGCGCCACTTCGCGCGAAGTCCGAAGACCACCGCGTCGATCTGCTGCTCCGTCGGCGTGGAGCCGAACTTTTGCGTGTAGCCGAACGAATCGGTACCAATCGACGGCGTGAGGGTGAACGACGAGCCGTCGGCGAAGGCGCGGCGGTAGCCTCCGATGAGGCGGTGGAAGACCGTGGTGCGCTCGTCGGAGATCGTCTGCGCAGGGTCGGGATTCGTGACCGTGCGACGGAGCTTGTCGTTCGACGTGAGGGCTATCAAGGAGAGCGTCTCGTTCTCGCCGAGGTCGCGCTCGATCTTGACTTGCGCGTCGTAGAACGACGGAATCGGCACGAGCTCGCTCACGTCTTCTTTCGTGAAGACGCCGAGGGTTTGGCTCAAATAGCTCTTACGCGCGGCGACGGCGATTCGCGTTTTGCCATCGAGCGGCGTCTCGACGAGGGCCGAAGCGTCGATGAGATCAGCCGCGGCGTAACCGTGAAAGCCGTCGGCCTTAAGCGCACGCGAGTCGACCGTGACGAGGCCGCCGAGGCCACGCCCGTACTCGGCCCCGTAGCCGCCGGGGGCGAGCTCGATGGCGCGAACGAGGTCGGAGTTGACCGTCGCTCGGAACCCGCCCACGTGGTACAAAAGCGGTAATCGTGCGCCGTCGAGGTAGACGCGCGTGTCTTGCGGCGCCGCGCCCCAGACCACGAGCGCGCCCGAGCCGAACGCCGCGCGGGCAACGCCGGGCAAGTTCTGCACGACGCGAAGGGCCTCGCCGCCGGTGCCGGGAACGCGCCGCGCTTCTTCGGTTTTGATGGCGACGGTCGTCGTTTCTTTTTGGATACGAGGCGCGATGACCTCGATGGTGATTTCGTCTTCGTCGGGCGCGCCCTTAGGCTCGACTTTGTATTTAACTTCGAGCCCTTTTTTGTCCTGAATCGTCTCTTCGGTCTCGACGCTGGCGATGGCAGGGCCGGCGACGACGACGGTGTAGGTGCCGGCGGGGAGCCCTTCGAATTCGAAGTACCCTTCGTCGTCGGTTTCTGTTTCGGCGAGCTTCGTGCGCGTCTTTTTGCCGGCGTCGTCGGTCTTCACGTCGAAGACGGTGACGGTGATTCCAGGTAGCGGCCTGGGCGATTTGCGCGGCGCCGTCGAATCCAAGACTTCGCCCGAATAGTTAATCTGCGGGCCGAGATCGATTATCTCGTCTTTGAACTCGAAGGAATACTTGAAGGTGATTTTCACCGGCGCGGCGCGGCCGTCGATCTCGGCGGGGGTGAACTTGAAGCGCTTCGCCGACTCGATGGCGGCGGTGTCGAAGGACGGGCCCGCCGTAGTGACGATGACGACTTCTTGAACTTCGCCGCGATCCGAAATGGCAATTTGGAGGACGACCTCCGCCGACTTTTCGCTTGCGCGTTCGGACGGCGGATAGGGCGCTTCGACCTCTTTGAAATTGAGCAGTTGGGGCGCTTTGGTGAGCTTGCCGGCCCGATTGGGGCTGGTGTCACCTGCGCCCGCCGTGCCCGAAGACTGCGCCTGCGACTGCGTGGCGGAGACGAGAGCTGCGGTGAGGGTTGTGGATGCGAGGAGTAGACGAAACCGCGCGCGTAGCATCAGTCTCCGAGGCGGAATGCGTAGTTGATCTTCACAGTCTTTTCGAACCCTTTGGCGCACCGAGGTGCGGGCTCGAACTCCGTCTTACGAATGGCAACGAGGGCGCTCTCGTCGAGGCCGTGGCCGAGCCCTTTGAGAACTTTGGCGTCGATGACTTTGCCCGTGCAGTCGATGCGGGCCTCGATGCTGACCGTCCCTTCAATCTCCGCGGACCGCGCCTCGTCGGGGAAGACAGGCTTGATGCGCGTGACGGGCTTCGGCTTCCACGCCGCGATCTCCGCCGCCATGTCGGGGTCGGCGCTCTTCGGCGCAGCACCGGCGGGCGAGAGAACTTTCTCTTTCGGAGCAGGCGGCTTCGGCCCTTGCGCCCCGCCGGGGTTGCCGCGCGGAACGGCGATTCCGGGGCCGTCGCCACCACCACCGCCGCCGAGGTTCAACCCGAAATCGGGCATCGCCTCCATCGCAGCAGACGGCTTTGCGTTCGTCGGCTCGGGGGGCGCGGCAGGGGGCGGCGCTTCCGCCGGGCGATTCGGCTTTAGGATCTCTTTGGGAGCTTCGATCGGCTTAGGAGGCGGCTTCTTCTTCTCCTCTTCGACCTTCTTCTTTTGCTCGACCATCGCGATGAGCGTCTGACGATGCTCGACCTGCTTCGCCTTTTGCGAAATCGCGAAGAAGCCGCCCACGTGGGCCGCGACGCTCAGAACGATGAGAGGGCCCGTGCGCATGACTTCCGCCAGCTCACTTCACGTCTTCGACGTTGATGGCGAACTTCGCAACGCCCTGAAGCTTCGCGAGATCCACCACGTGGACGACCTGGCCGTGGAGCGCCGCTTTGTCTGCGCTCACGACGAGGTTCACGTCCGGATTCTGATCGAAGGCCTCTTTGAGCTTCGCGCTGAGCGCAGTCTCGTCGACCTTCTCTTGATTGTAATAATAGGTGCCGTCTTTCGCGACGATGACGGCTGCGACGGAGGGGACGCCTTCGGCGCCGCTCGCGGCCTTGGGCAGTTCGACCTTTAGGCTGCGCGCGACGATGTAATTCGCCGAGACCATCATGATGACGAGGAGCACGAGCACCACGTCGACCATGGGCGTTACGTTGATACCGGTGATCGGCTGCCGCCGACCGCCACCGCCGCCAAGTGTTCCTGCCATGATGCGCCTCTTGCTTCTTTCGCGACGATCGCTGTTACCGAATCAGGCAAGCTCGATGTTCGTGCTCGGGCGCTTGTCGGCAGCGCCGTTGCCACGCGTAGGCGCGGGCTGATCCGTGCTGGCCTTGTCCGACTTGTGCGACGTCACGCCTTCGGAATGAAGGTGCGCGAGGAGGTATTTCGTCATGAAGCCGACGTTGGATTCGACGTCGCCAACGGCCTTGTTCACGAGGTTGTAGGCAACGACGGCGGGGAGGGCGACGAAGAGGCCGACGCCTGTCGCGATGAGCGCCTCGGCGATGCCGACCATGACGTTCGCCATCGACTCGCGGCTCTGGTTGCCGAGCTGCTGGAACGCCTGGATGACGCCGAGAACGGTGCCGGCGAGGCCGATGAACGGCGCGTTGTTGCCGACCGTGCCGAGGAAGGTCGACCCGCGTTCGAGCTCGCGGCGGTGCTTCGTCATTTCGGCTTCGACGACTTCGCGGAACGCATCGGGGCCGCGATCGAGCCACTCGACGCTGGCGCCTATCACGGAGGCTTCGACCGAGTTGCTCGCAGCGAGCGCCTTGCGCACCCCGTCCATGTCGTTCGCGCGAAGAGCCTTGAGGACCTTGGCCGTGAGCGCGTCGATGTTGTCGCGCTTACGCACGAAGAAAATCACGCGCTCGGCCATGATGGCGAGGGAGATGACCGAGAGGCTGAGCATCAGCCAGAGGACCCAGCCGCCGCCGCCTGCTGCGACGCGCTGAAGGCGTTCGACGAGTTGCTGTGTATTCATGGCAATCCTCCGCTTTCCAAAGTTGCTGTCTAGAACGTGACGTCGCCGACCAAATCGCCGAGCTGGTACCCGCCGAGCTGTTGGCTCGCGGTGGTGGTTCCGTAGAACCGCTTCGTGACGGCGCCGCCGACGTAGACGGTGACCTCGTAGGTCGCACCGAGCTGCTTGCAGCTGTCGAAGACGTTTGCGTAAATCGTGTAGTTACCTGGCGAGGGCGCGGTCGCGAAGACGACGTTCTCCTGGCGGAGGCCGTCGTCGACGCACTGGGCGAGCGAGTCGCGATCGAGCTTGCCGACGCCGGGAGCGTCGGGGTCGACCGCGGTCGTCCCCGATGCCGGTGCCGCTGTCGTGGGATACTTCGGATTCAGGAAAACGCCACTCGGCGCACGCACCTGAAGGTCGAAATCGATGGCCCTATCCCAACGAAGAGCGATGACGGCGGCCGAGTCGGCCGGCACGCGCGGCTTCACGAGCAGCGGCATATAGACCGGCGGGCCGAAATGCTGATTACCGTCGATACCGACGAGCTCGATCTCGTAATTCCCCGGCAGCACATCGGGGCTGATATCGAAGAAGAGATCGCTGCGAACCTCGCCCGCGGCGAAGACCTCGACGAGGCCTACGCGGGAGACCCAGTAGCCGCTGCCGCCGTTGCGGAAGCGCGCGGCGATTGTGAGCGCGGGCTGCTTTGCGCGAACGCCGATGTTCTTCTTTTTGAGCTGACCCTCGACGACCTCGTTCAGGTCGATGTCGATCCCGGCGATGGCCGGCCCGTTGCCCGTGGGGATTTCCCCTTTGAAGAACTGCGCGCTCTGGGAGACGCCGTCGATCGTGTAGCCGAAGCGAATCGGCTCTTTCAGGCCCGTGGGAACGGCGACCGAGTCGCCGCATCCGAAGGACACCGAGCCTGCGAAAGCGCTCAACGCCGCTGCGACGACGAGGCTGCGAGCGCGGGGCATCACAGGGCCACCTGAAGGCGGAAGGTGAAGCGGTCGTTCTTCAAATCCGTCGGCACGCCGGCGACGTCACGGGCGAGCTTGTCGCGAATGATGTCGTACTGAAACAGAAGGCGTGCGCGCTTCTCGAAGACGAACGCCGCCATCGGCGACCAGGTGTGAATGCTCTGGTCGAACGGCTGCGTGCGAATCGCACCTTGGTAATCGGAGCGATCGCTGTCGGGGTTATAGTAGTCGGTACGAAGGCCGACGGCCGCCCACGGCGTAATCTCTTGGAGGACCGAGATCAGGTATCCGAAGTGGCGCGTGTCGCGCCCGAGGAGCACCGGGTCGACGTCGTAGAGCCCGCGGTCCATGTTGTTCGCGGCGTAGAAGGCGCCTTCGATCTGCGTCCAACCGAGGCGCGTGCGAAGACGAACTTGCGCG
>JANXMC010000593.1 GCA_025354825.1 Myxococcales bacterium | reverse complement strand
CGGCAGCCGCGGGCGCGGTGATCGCCGCGCTGCGGAGCGCGCATCCGTACGAAGAGCCGGCGGCCGTGTCCTCGGCGGGCGCGGGAGCGAGGCGCACGAGATCGAACGCCGGCTCTTCGTACGGATGCGCGCTCCGCAGCGCGGCGATCACCGCGCCCGCGGCTGCCGTCGGCACGACGGTCTCGAGGCGTACTTCGTTTACGCTCTCGAGCTTCCCGGCTTCGCCAACGACAGGGGTCGCGCCGGCCTCGCCGAAGAACGTGCCGATGCCCGCCGTGCGAAAGCTGCAGTGTGCGTACTTGCCAATCTGCCCCGCGCCCGCGGCGAAGAGCGCGGCGCTCACGCGTGAGACCGCCTCTTCGGGGACGAACGTGACGAGCTTGAACCCGCCGTCGCGCGCGCTCGCGGACGCGGCCCTCGCACGAATCGGCGCGCGCGTCGTGAGCCCCACGACGTCGGCGAGCACGTCGTTCGTCCCGCCCGGGGCGGCGTCGAGCGCAGTGTGCGGGCTGTAAAGTGCAACGCCGTTTCGAAGCGCATATGCGATGGGCCCGTCGCTCGGGATCCGTTTGAGACCGCTGAAGATCGGCGGGTGGTACGCAACGACGGCATCGCATCCGAGGCGCGCGCCTTCTTCGGCGACCTCGCGCGTGTAGTCGATGGTCAAAAGCACCTTCGTAAGCGCCTGCGCGGGATCACCGGCGAGGAGCCCGACGTTGTCCCACGACTCCGCGTGCGTGAGCGGCGCGAGAGCCTCCATGGCCGCGATGAGGTCACCGAGGATCATCGAATTTCAACTTTCAAATCGACCCTTTAAATGCGAACGGGGAGCCGAGGTCTCGAAAGAGGTAGTCGGGCCATCCCAACCACCCCCTCCAATCTTCCCCGTCTCCCCGCCTCCCTGCTAATTCAGGGAACGTCCGACGCTTATTCGGCGGCGGCTTCCATCTGCGGCGCGGCCTTGGCGACCTTCTTCTTCGCCTGCGAAACCTTCCGCTGCTCGGCGAGGATCGTCAGGTCTTCCTTCACGCGGGCCGCCATTTCGGGTGCCTTGGCCTTCGCCTCGGAGACGAGCTTGATGACCATGTGCGGCGAGCTCTTCGCACCTTCGTACGACTTCTTCGCGGTGCCGAGGAGCATGTCGCGCGTGCGTTCCCATCGCGTCTTCGTGATGTACGGCGCAACCTCGTGAACGAGGTCGGCGCAGTTGCCCGAGACGCGGTGGGGCGCCTTGTGGAGCGCGCTCGCGTACTTGGGATTCGCCTCGAGGAACGCCTTCACCTGCTCTTTGGTGACGCCGTTCTCGTTGCAGACGCGCTCGTACTCGTTGAGGGCCGCTTGCTTGGCCTTGAAGAGGTACATCTGCACGCGCGAGTAGAAGTTCACGCGGCCGTCGCCGCTCGTCTCCACGGGGCAGAAGATCGTCCCCGGGAACTTCTCGGTAATTGCAGACTGCACGCCGTCGGAAACGCCGGCGCTGGGCATGCAGCCGAAGGGCTTCACGCTGAGCGTCATGTGGGCCTTCGACTGCGTGACGTTCATGATGAGCTTACCAACTTCCATGTGGCCTTCGCCGCCACGGAGGTCGTTGTTGTAATATTCGTGCGAAATCTTCGCGATGTAGTCCATGTCCGGCAGGTGGTAGCCGTAGAGGCCAATCGCGTTGGCGAACACCTGGAAGACGATGCGCGTAGCGACGCCGGCGCCGGCGACCGTCGCGAGGCGCTTGCCGATGCCCCACTGGTCGAGATCACCGAGGCCGTATTTCGATTTGTCGGCGCCGCGGAGGTTCATCCGCTCGAGGGTGTCGTTCTTCGACTCCCAGAGCATGTAGAGCAGCCACGCCGTCACCAGCTGGATATCGGCCTCGGCACCCTCGCCCTCGAGGAAGCGCTGAAGCTGGTAGTTGCCGTCGCCCTCGGTCGTCATGGCCCAGAACTCGCCAATGATGCTGACCTTCGGCTTCGCGAGGGTCTTGTCGACCTTCACCGCTTCGAAGAGCGGCTTCGAGCGCCAGAGCGCCATCAAGATCGATTCGCGCTTCTCGAGGGCCTCGTAGCAGGCCTTCTTGCACGCCTCGAGCGCCTTGTCGGTGGCGCCAGTCTCGACTTCGTACGGACGGAGGCGGTAGCCGAGGGCGTTGATGACGTCGCCGGCGATGATCCCCTTCACGAGCTGCGTGAAGAACGTCGGGTTCAGGTCGAGGCCGGCCTCTTCGCCGGTCGCCTGCTGGAAGCCGCCCGTCTGCTGGAAGAGCGTGACGCGGAAGCCGTCGAAGCCGGCATCGCGAAGCGCCTTGCGGTATTCGGTGACGTACATGCCGAAGCGGCACGGACCGCAGGCGCCCGCCGTGAGGAACACGTAGTTCTTGACGATGTCTTCGGTGCTCATGCCGTGCTTGTCGCGCAGCGTGATGAGGTACTGCACCAAGTTGCCGACGGTGAAATACGTCGGGTTGCACTGGCCACGGTTGCCGAACTCTTTGCCGACGTTGAGCGCCGCATTGGTCGGGACGTCGATGACCTGAACGTTGTAGCCGATGCCCTTGAGGGCGGCTTCGACGAGGTAGTCGTGGGCCATCGTGAGGCCGCCGACGAGCATCGTGATCTTGGCGCGCTCGGCCTTCGAGAAGCTGGCGTTCGCCATCGTCTCGATCCACTGCTCGGTCTGTTTGTCGAGGCCGAGACGCTTCCGCTCTTCCTGTTCGAACGCTTTGAGCTCCGCCTCGATGTCGATGATCGGGAGGGACTTCTTCGCAGGCCCATTTCCGCCGCTGACAGTGTTCATCGGACTATCTCCCGTGATTTCAATTCGTAGATCGTTTGATTAATTCGAATCATTCGGCCGCATCGGTCGAGGCCGCCTCGAGGGCGGGCTGCGCGATGCGAACGATACCCTTGTCCGTCTTCTTGCCGAGGGTGACGATCCCCTTCGGAAGCTCCGGTGCGCGCTTGGGCGCTTCGTAGGCGGCGAGCTTCGCGCGAAGCTCGGTGAGCTGCTGCTCGACCCCCTCGTCTTGCTGATGACGAGCGGCGAGCTGTTCTTTGCGCAGGCTCAAGAGCTCGACGCGCTTCTGATCGAGCTTGTGAAGAAGCTCGCCAGTGCGCTTGCCCGCATCCTGAAGGCGCTCCTCGTGGAGCTTCAGCGCGTGGGCATAGGTGCGGACTCGAATCTTAATCGAGCCGCCGGGCTTGTTCGCGTCGATGTCGTGCAAGGCGGCGTAGGGCGTCTTGCTCTTCTCGATGATCGAGTCGATGAGGCCGTAGGTCGGTGCGTCGTGGCCGCACTTGAACGACGACAAATCGAGGACGACGACGTTCGGGTGGTGGGCTGCGAAGTTCGCGGCCCAGACCTTCTGCGCGCTGTTGGCCGAGTAGTTCTCCGGCCAAACGTGATTGAGCTCGAGGGGCGACTTGAACGTCCCCGCCGCGATCTCGTCTTTGTAATACTTATCCAAATACTCGCGAGACTTCGGAATCGAGCGAATGCTCAAAATTGGATATCCGAGAACCTGGAACTCTTCCGGGATGCCGTGATTCAACCCCGGGTCGGAGTGGTACGGGCGCCCGATCATGAGGATGGCGACGCGGTCCTCGTTCTCGACGGTGTCGAGGATCGCGCGACCCTTCTCCTGGAGATCGTTCTCGAAGAGGGTCTGCGCGCGCCACGCTTCGCGGCATGCGTGGTCGTTCTCGTCTTCCGTCACGCCGAGGCGCGGGCCCCAGCAGTCGAACATCCGCTTCGCCATGAGCGTGGGCTCGACGAACGAGACGGCCGGATCGACGAACTCGATCCCGCGCGTCGCGAAGAAGTCGACCTCCTTCGTGAAGGCCGCCTTCATGACGTCGGGCGCGCCGGCCACGATGGGGCAGCTCGCGTTGTCCATCGTGTCCGAAACGAACGACCCGACGTGCGTGAGGATCGGGAAGAAGATGTACTTGAGCGGGCGCTTCTGCTCGGGCGCGTGCTCCTTGAAGAGCAGATAGTGAATGTGCGCCTGGGCGACCTTCGACGGGTAGCACGGGTCGATCGACCCGTATTTTCCGCCCTCGACCCACATCTCTTCGCTCGTCGGCTCGCTGTAGAT
>JANXMC010000562.1 GCA_025354825.1 Myxococcales bacterium | reverse complement strand
CGAGCCTCGCCCTCGACTACTCCGACGTGAGCGTCCACAGATTGAGCCGCGCGCTCACGCGCACGCGCCGCGATGCATGGGCCGCAACCGGCGCCGCGGCCTCGCCCGAGAACGAGCTGTTCAACGTCGTCGTTCACGGCGCGGCCTACGTCGGCGCGTGCATCGTGAAAAACCACGGCGGCGCCTGGAACGTGCGGCGGCCGCTTTGGGAGAGCCTCGTCGGGCTCTCGTCGCGCGCGGGCGATGCCGAGCTCGCCGTCTTCCACTGGTTTCTCAAATCGCTCGCCGATGCGACGGACGACGGTGACGAGGTGCCGCTCACGGCCACGACGCTCGCCGACCGCTACCGCACCCACGTGGAAATCCCGTGCGCGCCTGTCGACGAGCTCCCCGTCGTCATCGCGGCCGAGCGCAAGCTGCCGCGCCTTTCGAAGATCCGCTATGATGTATTCTACAAGTACATCAAGGCGAACCTCCCCGAGATCCGCGACGTCGGCGAGCACTTCCCGTCGCCCGAGCGCTTCGACGAGCTCGCGTTCAAGTGGCTCGATTTCCACGTCGTCGGAGGCGGCCGCATGGTGCTTCTCGTCGGCTTCACGAGCCACGGCGTGCACCTCTTTTGGCTCGGCGCGAACGGCTTCGAGAAGGCGGCGCTCTACCCGTGCGACGGCTTCCCCGAACCGGTCGTGCGCATTGCGGGCGAGAAAATTCAGCTCTTGGTCTCGTTCGAAGAGAAGACCGTCACCCACGAGATGCTCTGGTGGGGCCCGTGATCTAGGCTAGGCACGCCGGCGGCGGCGCGCGCCGGCGCTAGAGTGTTCGGGTGGCGCTCCCCTTCACAGGCAGAACCGAGCGGCGCCTCGCGCTCGTCATTCTCCTCACGTCGATCGTCCCTCTCGCGGCGGCGGTCTTGCTCGCCGGCTCGCTCTTCAAGCAGGCGTCGGCGATCTGGTTCAACCCCGAGGTCGGCCGCGAGCTGGATCGTGGGCTTGCACTCTACAAGGATTACGTAAAGTCGATCAAAGACGACATGCGTCACCAGACCGACGCGATCGCGGCGGACGAAGTGCTGCGCGAGGCGGCGAAGAAGCACAACGCCGAGCTGACCGAGGCGCAGCTCGATGTGCTCTTCCCGCGCTTCCCCGAGCTCGTGACGCTGACGATTCTCGACGCCGACGGCAACGTCCTCGCGCGCCGCGATCGCGGGCGCCCCGTCGACGAAAAGAGCGAGCGGAGCATGGAGGTGCGGAAGCCGCTGCCCGACGGCGTGGTGCCCGCGCCGGGGAAGAAGCCGCGCGACACCCAAGACCAAGCGGAGGCGGATCTACCGACGATCGTCGCGACCTTCGCGGTCGATCGAAAGCGGCTCGACGAGCTCGAAGCGTCGGGCGCGGTGGTGGCGAAATACCACCAGCTCGAAGCGTCGCGGAGTGAGCTGTACCAAGGGTATCTCACGGCCTACGCGGCGCTCTTGGGCATCACGATGCTCATGACGATCGCCCTCGGCAGCATCCTCGCGCGGGGCGTCACGCGGCGTATCGAGCGGCTGGCGACGGCCTTCACGCACGTCGCGCAGGGCGACCTCACGGTGCGCGTTCCGGTCACCGGTTCCGACGAGCTGACCGAGCTCGCGGCGGTCTTCAATCGCATGCTCGGTGAGCTCGAACAGTCCCGCGCACGCATCGAGTATTTGCAGCGAATCGGCGCGTGGCAAGAGATGGCGCAACGGCTCGCCCACGAGATCAAAAACCCGCTCACGCCAATTCAGCTCGCGGTGCAAGAGTGCCATCGCAAGTACACGGGCGGCGACCTTCGGTACCGCTCGCTCCTCGATACGACCCTCGAGATCGTCGAAGAAGAAGTGGGCACGCTGCGGCGCCTCGTCGGCACGTTCTCCAGCTTCGCGCGCATGCCCCACGCCGAGCTAGGCGCCGCCAACGTGCGCGAGTTCTTGCGCGAGTGCTCGGAGACGCTGTCGCACCTCGAGGCGGAAGACGAGAATGCGCTCGCAGGCGACGGCGCCGATGCCGAGCCGCTCCCGTTGAACAACGTCGACATCACGTGGGACGTGCCGCAGGAGCCGCTGCCGGCCGCGGTCGATCGACAGATGTTGCGGCGTGTGGTGGTGAACATCGTGCGCAACGCCGTGCAGGCCATCCGCGGCGGCGAAAAAGCCGGCGACTCGCGCGTGGGGCATGTGCGCGTGAGCGCCGAGCGCGAAGGCGACGGCTGCGCGATCATCATCGAGGACGACGGCCCGGGCATTCCGGACGACGCGAAGTCGCGCATTTTCGACCCGTATTTCACAACCAAGGCCGACGGCACCGGCCTCGGGCTCGCCATCGTCAAAAAGATAGTCGTCGAGCACGGCGGCCGCATCGACGCCGGCAGGAGCACGCGGCTCGGCGGCGCGCGCTTCACGCTCCACCTGCCGGGCCCTTCGGAGGCCGTCGCCGGAGGGGCGAAAGGTGCCGTGCTAAGACTCACGAGTGATGGCGCACGAAGCTAGAGATCCGGGCAAGCTGCTCTACAGCGTCTCGATTGCGCTCATCGTGTCGGGGCTGCTCATCGGCTTCGCCGTGCTGCCGCGAACCTTCGCGCCGCACGAGGCGGCCAACGTCGGCAAAGAGGCGCCCGACTTCACGGTCCCCGTCGTCCACAACGGCGACGCTCTCCCCGACGGCGCGCTAGGCCTCGCCACGAAAAAGCTCTCCCTCAGCGCCCTCCGCGGCCACCCCGTCGTCCTCGATTTTTGGGCCACCTGGTGCGGCCCGTGCCGCGCCGAAGCGCCGCTTCTCGACCGCGTCGCGCGCCGCTACAAAGACCGCGGGCTCATGGTGGTCGGCGTGAACACGAGCGACGACGACGGCCTCGCGGCACCCTTCGCGCTCAAGCATGGCCTCTCGTTCCCCATCGCGTTCGACGAAGGGAACCGCGCCGCCCACGCCTACGCCGTCGAGAATCTGCCCACGCTGGTCGTGATTGGCAAAGACGGCAAAGTGCTCGCCGTACGCACGGGCGTAACCGACGACGCCGAGCTCGAACGGCTCGTCACGTCGGCGCTTTAGAGCGCATCGGCAGGAAAAACCGCCCTCCCGTGAGCTCGTTCACGCCGACGTAAAGCTCGGCGTCGAACGTCTCGCGAAGCTGCCGGTACGTCATCACCTCCGGCACCTTCCCGACGGCAACGAGCTTCCCCGCTTTGAGCAGCGCGACACGGTTCGCGTACTGCGCCGCAATCGTCAGATCGTGCATGACGACGAGGCACGCGAGCTTGCTTCGCGCGACCTCGCCGGCGAGCAAATCATAGAGATCGATCTGGTGCTTCACATCGAGGAACGCCGTCGGCTCGTCGAGCAAAAGCACGCGCGGCTTCTGCGCGAACGCGCGCGCGAGGGCGACGCGCTTCTGCTCACCGCCCGACAGCTCTTCGACGGGTCGCGTCGCGTGGCTCTCGAGATCGCACTGCGCAATCGCTTCGTCGACGATGGCGCGATCCGCGTTCGTCGCGCGCATCCAGCCGTCCTGATGCGGCGCGCGCCCCATCATCACCACGTCGCGCACCGAGAAGCCCAACGCGACATCGTTCACCTGCCCAACGACGGCGAGCACCCGCGCGATCTCGCGGCGGTCCATCTTCGCGAGGTCGCCGCCGAAGAGGCGCGCCACGCCCGACGTGGGCGCGAGGGTGCCGGCGAGAACGCGGAGGAGCGTCGTTTTCCCGGCGCCGTTGGGGCCGAGAAGGCAGAGCAGCTCGCCGCTCTCGAGGGACAACGTCACGCTGGACAGAGGCGCGTCACGCCTTTCCCGACTGCTGACGACGCCCGAACGCTGCGCATAACGCGCCGATACGTCGTGAAGCGAAAGCGCCGCCACGCCCGTCGCGGTCGATGCGGTAGGCGTGCTCACGGCCTTCGCGTCCCCCTGAGCTGGCGCCGAGCAACACAAAGAATAGTGCGGTGAGGCGGCCGGACGTGCGCGCGAGGCTTGACTCTGTGCATCACTCTGGTCCTTCCTGTTGTATCGAAACGCGACGACGTTTTGACTCTGCTACTGGGGTCCGAGAGCGCGCGCGGTAGTCTTACTGTGGTGCCCGGGGAGCAACCCTCCCACACGCATGAAAGCTCGCCGGCCCCACTTGGGGGTGGCGGGGGCCAATCGAAGGAGCCTTCAAAGTGGAAACGAAGAACGAGAGCACCGCCGCCGCCCCCACAGCAGAGAAGCCGCGGCGAGTCATCAAGCGGTACTCGAATCGCAAGCTCTACGACACGAAGGACAGCCGCTACGTGACGCTCCTCCAGATCGCGGAGATGGTGCGCGCGGGCGAAGAGGTCCAAATCATCGACAACAACACGAAGGACGACCTCACCGAGGTCACCCTCGCGCAGATCATCTACGAGGAGCAGAAGGCGCAGACACGAAGCGTCCCGCTGCAAACTCTGAAAGAGCTGATTCACCAGCGCACCGAGAAGGTCCTCGCCGACCTCCGCGAAGGGCCCATCGGTCGCCTCATTCCGGGCACCAAGAGCGACATCCCGCCGGCGCCTGGCTCGCAGTCGCAAATCCCCGAGGCGCGGAAGTCGGAGCCGAGCAAGGCCGAAGCCGCGGGCCAGGCAGCCGGCGCCAAGGCATCGAGCCTTGTCGACCAGGCAAAAGAGACGTTCGAAGATTTTCAGCACAAAATCGACGAGCGCATTCGGACCATCCTGCCCAGCATGAACCCGTGGCAGCAGCTCCAGACGGAAGTGAAGCGCCTTTCCACGCGCATCGAGGAGCTCGAAAAGCAGCTCGTCGACAAGGCGAAGGACGCGCTCAAGAAGGACGACGGCCCGGGCACGCCCGACGCCTGATTCCTCGCGGTGTACGGGTGTCGAGGGTGCCGTGACTGAACGCACGTTCGGTCGCGGAACCCGGGAATAGTGGCCACCTTTCTGCTGTTCCCCCGTTGAAAGGCGGCCACTTCCCCATCATGGCGATGCTTAAATCTTCCCCCGACCCGTCCAAAGAAGCCGATTCTTTCACGGACGAGGCGCTGTCTCACATGGACGCCATGTTCGGCGTCGCCTGCCGCCTAACGCGCAACCCCACCGAAGCGGAAGACCTGGTTCAGGACGCCTTCGTGAAGGCGATGCGCGCGCGCGAGCAGTTCCACGCGGGGACCAACCTCAAGGCGTGGCTGTTCCGCATTCTCACCAACACGTTTATCAACAAGTACCGTCGCGGTGGCCTCGAGCGTTCGCTCTTCGACGGCCCCGACGCAGACCCATTGGCCGACGGTTGGGTGAGCGCCTCGACGATGCGCCAGCTGCGCGACCCCGAGCAGATCGCGCTGATGCCGATCGT
>JANXMC010000558.1 GCA_025354825.1 Myxococcales bacterium | reverse complement strand
GATGAGCGTTCGGAGCGACGTCGGGTCATCGAGCCACCGATCGAGCGCCGCGCGCACGAAGATCGCGGGCATGGGCTCCGCGGGCAGCGCGAGGCGCACCCGTTCGCGATCGGCGTCGATGTACCACTCACGGGTCACGGGTCACTGCTCCTGTCGGCGTACTGGATCAGAAAGCGGTGGAGATGCACAAGGAGGTCGGCACCTGAGCCCGCCCGGTTGCGTGTCGGAGGGCGTTCGCGACAACGAGGCTAGCGCAAGGGCCGTGCCCACGGCCCGGGATCGCCTTCTCCAAGGAATCGTCACCGTCTCGCGACCGCCAACCTCGCCCTGGGCGCTTTCGCGCGAAAACTCGCGCGACTTTCGCGCGAATCCTCCGCGCGCGTTGGTCTTGGAGTCTTCTGAAGCGCTTCGGTGGGCTCGCCGTCGCCGGCACGCTGCGTGCGTCTGCACTCGTGGCGTGCCCTCGCTGCGTCTGCTACACCTTCACCGCCACGCGCGCCGCCGGCTGACATGACGACGATCCCCGAAATCCCGCCCGAAGGGCTGCCCCTGCCCGGAGCGCCCCGCTATCTGCTCCGCAGGCTCCTCGGGCGAGGCGGCTTCGGTGACGCCTATCTCGCCGACGATACGGCGCTGGCTCGGCGCGTCGTCGTCAAGCTGTTGATGAACCTCACCGAGCCGACCATCCGCGAGCGGTTCAGTCGGGAAGCTCGCATCGCTGCGAACATCCACCACCCGAACGTGGTGCAGGTCCACGACATCGGCGCGATGCCGGACGGCAGGCCATTTTTCGTGATGGAGTTCGTCGATGGGATGTCGCTCACCGACTTCATCAAGGCGCGCGGCTCATCGCTCTCGCTCTCGCACGCGCTGACACTGCTCGCCGAAGCTGCAGAGGGCCTCGCGGCCGCACATCGGATGGAGGTGGTGCATCGGGACATCAAGCCCGATAACCTGCTCGTGACTAGCGATGGTCACACCAAGCTGATTGACTTCGGCATTGCCAAGAAGGCTGTGCAGGACGCGGAGAACGCGACCGTGAAGCAGACGAGCGTGGGAACGGTGCTCGGCACGCCACGCTACATCTCACCGGAACAAGCGACGGCCAAGGTGCTCGCGGGCGCGAGCGATCTCTACTCGCTCGGTTGTGTCATGTACGCGCTGCTCACGGGTCGCTCTCCGTTCGACGGCTCGCCGCAAGAGCTGATGATGCACCACGTCTACACGCCCGCCCCGACACTCGCTGCGGCCGCTTCAGGGCGCACGTTTCCAGTGGAGGTCGAGGGCATCGTGGCGCGCCTTCTGACGAAGGATCCTCTCCGACGCCACGCCAGTGGCGACGCTCTCGCGAAGGAGCTCCGTAAGTGCGCAGCGCTCGCGAGGGCGAACGAAGAGACCGATTCGACCGTGGCGCTGCCCTCGCTTCCGGGGGATCCGACGCTGAAGGATCCCGCCATCGCCGCCGCGGCGACGATGAGCAACGTCCACTCGGCAGGTGGGCTCGCTCCGGCCCCAGGTCTCTGGGATGGGGCGACGGACGACCTATCGCAGCTGGGCATGAGCCCGCCGCCAGCGCCCAACTCGCACGGGCCAAGGGCGTGGGGAAGCGGAGAAGGCGAACGTACAACAGCCCTGGGCGCGCCCGAACGAGGAGCCGTCGGCAAAGACAGCTCTGTCTCTACCCCGCTCCAGGCGATGGGCGATCTCACGGGGCGAATCGAACCCACGCCGCGGGGTAGCCGTGCGGCATGGGTTGCTGGTGTGGTCGTGCTCCTCGCCTCAGCGATCGGCGGAACGGCATTCTTCATGTCGAGGTCCCGCAGCGGGACAGGGGGGCGCGACAACTCGACGCCGACCAGCACCGCTCCGAAGTCCGAGCCCAGCGAGCCCAAGCCCGCCCAGCCAATGGCGACGACCGAGTCGACTCCGACGATCCCCACGTCGAGTACGTCTGTGGATGGGACGGCGACAGCCTCTGCGAAGATTCCCGTGGCTCCTCACGCGCAAATCCCGAAGACAGCTGCAGCACCCGCGATGGCGAAGATTCCGGCCACGGGGTCTGCCAAGCCGACCGCCGGGGCGGCCGCCACGGTCCAGCCAACTACCGTTGCACCCACCGGCGCCTCGAAGCCTCAGCCGACCACGGCGAGTCCTCCGCCTCCACCCAACACCAGCACCGCGATCGACGATCGAACCTGACTTCACCTCGCCTACGGCGGAGGAACCCATGCTGCTGACTCGCCCACCTCACGTTTCCGCGCTGGCTCTCGCCACGATGCTCTTCGCCTCGTTCGTCGCCTCGCGGGCGTCCGCGGACAACAAGACCGTCGCTACGCAACTCTTCGACGACGCGAAGAAGTTGATGGACAGCGGCAAGGCCGCTGAAGCATGTCCGAAGCTGGAGGAGAGCATGCGCCTCGACCCCGCCGACGGAACGGAGCTTCGTTTGGCCTACTGCTACGAGCTCACCGGTCGCACCGCGACCGCGTGGGGACTCTTCAAGGTGGGCCTCGAGAAGGCGAAGAAGACCGGCAACCAGAAGCGTATCGAGTTCGCCACCGAGCACCTCGCGATCGTCGAGCCGCGGCTGTCGCACGTCACGCTGTCGCTCGACTCCGCGGCGAAGGTCGCGGGGCTCGAGGTGAAGTGGGACTACGAGGTGCTCGGGACGGCCTCGCTCGGCACAGCTCTCCCCGTCGACCCGGGAGCGCACAAGCTCATCGTCAGCGCGCCAGGGAAGAAGACGTTCGAGTCGACGATCACAATCAACGGCGATGGCAAGAACGAGACGGTGAAAATCGCGCCGCTCGCCGACGCGGCCGTAGTGGCGCCAACATCCTCGTCAAGCGGTCCAGGCGCGCTGCCTTGGATCGTCGGTGGCGCTGGCGTCGTATTCCTCGGCGCCACGGTCTTCTCGCGCATCCAGGTTTCGTCGGCCCAGGGCGACCGCCAAGATGCCTGCGCCGTGCAGCACTCGATGAGCTGCGACGACACGGGCGTGTCGAAGATCCAGACGTGGGATAAGCTGTCGTTCGTCTTCGGTGGCCTCGCGGCCGTCGGCATTGGCGTGAGTGTGGTGATGCTCGCGACCTCGGGATCGAAAGGGACGCCGGGCACGAAGGTCGGGGGCGGACCCGCGGCGATTGGCGGGGCGCCGGGATTTCAACTGCAGGGGAGCTTTTAGTCATGACCCGATGGCATTGGGCATGCTGCGCCGCACTAGCCGCTGCCGCTGCGGCCTGCGCGAAGACCGACTACCCGACCGCGTGCTCACTGGATGGGCTCTGCGATGGTTTGGACAGCTCAGCCGACGTCTCGATCGATTCGGCGGTCGACGCCACGAGCGACGCGAAGGACGCCGTCGACGTTTTCGACGCGTACGACACGATTGTTCCAGTCGACACCCACGGCGAGACATCCGATGTCGCCGACGTCAGCGAGGCTGGTTCAACATGTGGCAACGGCAAGCGCGAGGGATCAGAAGAATGCGACCTGACCGATCTCGGGTCGGCGACCTGCTCGTCGCTCCTCGGCGTTCCATGGTCCGGATCCTTGTTCTGCACGACTCGTTGCAAATTCGACACGTCCTCATGCACTCCTCCGGCAACGACTTGGAATGCACTGACGGACGGCTCGAAGTGGAGTTCGTTTGACGTCACTTCGGTCAACGGCGTCGCGAAGGGTTTCGCCGGCGCCGCCTTCGATGGTCGCAACATTTATCTGGTGCCAAACAACAATGGTGCCTTCGATGGAGTGGTCGCGCGCTACGATACCACCAGCTCTTTCGGCACCGCGACATCGTGGTCGACCTTCGACGTCTCGCTGGTCAACGGGGGCGCGCGGGGCTTCTTCGGCGCAGCCTTCCAGGCGGACAAGCTCTTTCTCGTCCCGAAGGACAACGGGGGCGTCGTCGCCCGCTTCGACACCAAAGGAAGCTTCACGTCGTCCTCCATGTGGTCGACGTTCGATGCGACAACGATCGACGGCGCTGCAGGCGGATTCGTCGGCGCTGTGTCCGACGGCAAGTATCTCTACTTCGTTCCGTCAGGAAACGGCTACAACGGCACCGTAGCTCGTTACGATACCAGCGCGGCGCTCGATTCGGCCTCGTCGTGGAAGCTGTTCGACGTATCCAAGATCTTCCCCACGGCAACGGGGTTCTTCGGTGGCGCGTTCGACGGACAGTACTTGTACTTCGTTCCGAACAGAGCCGGTTTCGACGACAGCGGGCTCGTCGTTCGATACGCCACCGGGCTGGCGTTCGATGACGCCACGGCGTGGAGCTCGTTCGACGTCACGACGAAGGATTCGAAGGCAAAAGCCTTCCACGGAGCGGGTTTCGACGGACGATTCCTCTACTTGATTCCTTACCAGAATGGCGTAGTCGCACGCTACGACACGACCGCCAGCTTTACAGCGGCCGCGGGTTGGAACACGTTCGACCTAACCACCGTCGCAGCGACAGCGCGCAGCTTCTCGGGCGCAACGTTCGATGGCAAGTACGTGTACCTCGCTCCGAACATTGACAATCGACTCGCCGTACGCTGCGACACGACCGCACTCTTCACGAGCTCAGCCGCGTGGGAGACCCACGACATCGGAACCGGTGGCTTCGTCGGAGCCGTGTTCGACGGTCAGAACGTCTACCTCGTGCCCAACGTAACGTCGGCCGGAGCGCCCACGGGAGTGGTGTGGCGATTTCAGGCCAAGTCCACCGCGTGGCTTCCCAAGGGGTGGAGTTCCTCCTTCTACTGACGCTGAAGTGATACGGTCGCCGACGGTAGGAAGCGAGACCGAGGAACATGCGCGAAAGCTGGCGAAGAGTCCTGCGCGTCGCGGCTTGGCTTGCGGTCTTCGTTCCTTTCGCCGCCCTCTTCGCCCTGTTGATGGCCCCAAGGGCGCCGCTCGAGAGAAGCGTCGGGCAGGTCACGATTCCGCCTGGGCGCGAGACGGAGGTGATGGCGCTCCTCGATGGTGATGCGCGCTCCTTCGCTGGCATACCCGTCACCAACATCATGATTGATCACGATGTCGTTCTGCTTCAGCTGGAGGACACGGGTGGTCCTTCCTGCGTTCTGCCACGAACGCTTCGTCCGCCGGGCGGTGTCGTCATCGCCCCGACCGAACTACAAGTGCCCGGAGGTCCGGTGGTCCCGGCCGGCGATCTCTCGGTATCGTGGCGAACATGCGGGTTGGACGAGGCAGCGGCGCGCGCTGATGGAGAGCGACTGGCTCTAGCGCTGAAGAACCGACCGCACGATCGGGTCTGGAATTGGGTCGAGGTCAAGACCTTCGAGGACCCCGAGCACGTAGGCGGCATGCTCGGTCCATTCTTTCGAGCGATCAAGGCGAAGTCTTCGAACCGTGTGCTCGCCGTCATCTTGTTGGTGGGCGCGCTTTTCGCCTTTCTCGCGGCGGTGGTCGCGCCAGCGCCTTCGAATCCGCCGACCGCAGAGGCGAAGACGGCGGCGCTTGGCAGGTCATCTTCACGGTCGCGCTCAAGAGGCCGCTTCGTCACATATGGCCTGCTCGTCCTGGTCTTCGCGGTGGGTGCATGGCTCCGCCTGCGGGCCGCGACGGACCTACCGCTCGACAACGACGAGCAGTGGGCATTTCCGTCGCGTGCTTCGATCGTCGCCGACGATCATGACGCCTGGGTTCATCCACCCATGCACCGGGCTCTCCAGCAAGCTTGGACCCGGACCATCCACTGGCGTGAGGGCGCGAGTCTACTCAGGCTGCGCGGCATCTCCCTTGGCGCGTCGCTCGCAACGTTGGCGATTCTTTGCGCGTACGTGGGAAGAAAGGCAGCGCCGTTGGCGGCGATTTCGGTGCTGGGAATCGCACTCGCACCGGCGGTCATTTCTGCGAGCGTACTCGCTCGGCCCTACGCCTTGGCGGCCATCGCCGTCGTGCTCGCAGGGGTGGCATTGTTTCCGCCGCGTGCCGGGCCGCCGACGCGCCTCGGTTGGTTTCTTGCGATTCTCAGCGTCACGCTTGCGGCCTGGACTGATCTCGTCGCCGGTATCGCAGGTATCGTCATTCTCGTTCTGGCGGTGGGACAGTCGGTCTTGAAACTGCGACTCCGGGCCGTGGGCTCCGCCATCCTCTCACTCGGAGCCACGATGGTGTTCTGCGTCGCGCTCGTTCCGGGTGCGATTGCCGCGCGGCACGAACAGGTCCTCCCGATGCAGGCTGATGGACACGCCGGCCCGGACTTGCGCCCATTTCGTGGATTCGGCCATGGAGAGGTTGCCGGGCTGACTACCGGCGTCGCGAAGTTCTTCATCATCGGCGCGGACCCGGACAACGGAAGCCTCCTCGCACTCGTGCCGACCCTCGCATGTCTGATCTTCGTCACCGTGGGCGCGCGGCGTTCACGGGCCGTCGCGCTCGGGGTGGTGCCATGGGCGCTGCTGTTCGCCTGCGTTCTTGTCGGCAGGTACGTTGCGCTAAGGGCGCGCAATATCCTGTTTCTTCCCCACGTCATCGCCGTGTTCGTGGCCGGGGCCATGACGATCGAGATAGATAGGCGCAGAAATGCGGCCTCGCGCGATGGAAAATCACGAGGTCAAATCGGCGAACCTCGCCCTGTCCGAGGCGACGACAGATCGAGCTGAGTGAACACGTCGCGCGTTGCCCGCACGTCCCTCGCCAGCGCCGGTGGGCTCGCCGCTCATGCCCTTGGGACCGGCCGCTCGCGGACGCCCTACTCACTCCACGGCAACACGACTTCGCTGGCGCCGTCCTCGTTCACCGAAAATGTCGTCGGCGACGGGAATGAGATCGGCGGCGGGAAGAAGTGGGCGTACGGCACCCAGCTGATCGGCCCTGGCCCCTTCCGCACCAGCATGGGTTTCCCGCCTGCGATGGGCACTCGATACACGCCCCAATCGATGGTCCGACAGGCAATCCACTTCTCGCTGGGCGACAGTGACGGCGAGACGCAGTCGGCGAATGGCGTCTCGGCTCCGGTTTCCAGGTCGAGCCGCGCGAGGCGCGAGTCCCATTTGCCCGGCTCGACGAGTTTGATCCGATCGAAGATGAGCGCCGATAGGCCGGGCACGACGACGAAGGGCGGCTCCGGCACGCTGCGAGGCGCGCGAATGTCGGTGTAGAGCCAGGCCTCGATCGAGCAGCCGTCGCCGAAGCATTGCGACGAGACCACTACCGAGAGCGCGTGCCCGCCCGCATGCAGCCGCACGAAGGCGTCCTCGAATTGCTTCACCGAGGCGCAGCGCGGACCGAGGACTTCGGTGCACGCCTTCTGATGGAGCACCCACTCGCTACCCCGAGCCTTGCCCTCTGTCTTGGCGATGAGGAGAATTCGGGCGAGCTCCGCAGCGAAGACCGCGATGGGCGGCGACGAGGAGTTGCTCGCCGCCATCGACGCGGACGTCGTCGTCGGCACCGTGACCGTGTCGGGGCCCGCCAGTCCCGCACCGAGTGAACCCGAAGGCGCAGGAAGCGGAATCGGCCCGCGGGCCGAAGACGACGACGGCGCCGACGGGACGCACGCGAGCGCGCAGAGCATGCATCCCGATCCGATTACTCGAGCCGCCATGGAATGAACGACGAGAACTCGGGCACGGCACTCCGGCAAGAGATTGATCACGTCGACGTACGACCCGCGTAGTTGCTTGGGCGAACCCGCGGGATTCTGCCAGTCGGCGTGCGACGTCACGCAGGTCGGGGCGCGGCTGGCGGCGGCTTCCTGCGCTTGACCAGCCGCCAAACCAAGACCCCGAGCCCGACCACGAACACCATGGCGTCGACGGGGACGATCGCCCGCGGCGTCCTGCCGCGAAGAATCTCCGTTGGCAGCGTGAATTTCACAGACGGCACCGCCCGAAAGTACAGCTCCGCGGCTCCTTCTCGCGGGCTGCTCAGGTCGTCGAAGGCTGTGAGCCAAGCATCGCGAGGCACGAGACCGGTGAGATATTGCGAAACGTCGCTCTTGAGCTCCGAGACGGGCCACGACCAGCGCAGTCGACCCTTCCAGGCGTCGAGGTCCGGACCGAGACCTCCTTCGACTTGCTTCGCGGCGATGAAGAAGATGTGTAGCGAGCGCGGCGCCGCTGTCTTCGGGCTCGCGTCTCTCGGTTCGCGGTAGGGATAGTACGGGCGCTCGGTAGCAAACGACATCCGCACGGCCGACGTCGAGACACCATCCTGTGCGCCGCTGAACTTGGCGACCTTGAACGCGGTGAGCTTCCATTTGCCCGCCACGTACGGCGCCACCCAGTCGAGCAGCGCGGGACGCGCCTCGTACCCGTGGCTCTCGAGCCACTGCCCCAGCGCAGCGGTGTCGTCCGCCTCGAGGATGACGGCGTCGTAGCCTGCGACGCGCTGCCCACCCAGCACGCGCACGGGCGCCGCCGCCGTACGCGGACTGCCGTCGGAGCCCCCGCGGAACAGCATCGTGAACAGACAGCCCGGTCTCCACTCCGTCGGCTCTTGTGTGAACCGGAAGTCTGGATACGTGGCAGCGTCGAGTGCGTCGAACAGTTGATTCGGCACCTCCGCGAGCTGCGGCACCGTCGGGGTGGGGACGAGAAACCCAAAGTCCTTTGCACCGGTCTCGAAGCTGGCCCGACGAATGAAGTGTTCGGTCTTGCTCGCCTCGTCCCAGACAATCGCGGCTTCCTCGGCCGCGATGGAAACGCGACCGTCGCGCGGATACGCTGCGGCGCAAGCCTGTGCTGGACGCGGCTGCACTAGGGCGATCACGCCGATGACGAGCGCAGCGGCGCTCGCCAGATTGGAGCCGCACATGTTCCTCACGAGCGAAAGTATAGGACCTCCGAGAAGGCTGCGACTCGCAGCAAGCACGTCACCAACTTCGGCGAGCAGTGGTGCTGGAACTGGTCCGCCTCTCGGTGGGCGTGTTCCCGTGTGCTCTCCAACGACATCGAGCATTCCGCGAAGGCGTAGGAGCCGCCGTCAGGTTCTGGATGCTCCGCGGCCGGTGCGGATGCTACGACGCCGGCAGAGGCAGCGCGTACGTGGCGGCGTTCTTGGTGCCGTGAATGACGATGGCGCCCTCCGCCTTCAGAGATTGGACGGCGCCCTAAAAGACGCCCTTGGTCATCTTCATCGCGGTGCGCAGATCGCGCGAGAGGACGGGCGCGCTGCGCCGAGCCAGCTCCGTGAGAATGCGCGCCTTGTTCTGCGCTGGCTTGGCCCTCGTGGCGGGGGTGCTTCCGTTCTTGGGCGCGAGAATCTTCTTGGTTGCGGCGGACTTCTTCGACGTCCTGCGCTTGGGCGCGGCGCTCTTGGACAACTCCGACCCGAGATCGGCGAGCGAAGCTGTACGTACGGCTTCGAGAAGCTCGGTGGTGAAGGCTTGGGCGAGGTGCTGGATCTCGGCGGCGAGCGACTTCGGCATGAGGCCGAATATCGCCAAGAACTGTGGTTCCCGTCCAGTTGCGCGTGCGGTCGTCATCTGGCGTGGCGGCGCGGTCCGATGCAACGGTAGAACCCGCGCGAGCCGTCTTCACCCGAAGGTCGTGACGGCTCGTGCCCGTGCTACCGCGAATCCCGCGCGGGCTACGCTTCCCCAGCGATGGACCACGCGAGCGAGCCATCGCAGAAGACGCGGGCGACGTGGGTGCCGTAGAAGTCGAGGATGTCGCCCTCCTCACCGTTCTCGGCACATCGGCGCGCGACGCCGATGTGACCGCCTGCCTCGTCAAGCGACATGCGCGCGACGAAGCGTCGAAGTCGTAGTCATCGATGCCCCAGAAGCGGACGTGGGTGCCGCCGCATGCGAGGAGCCGGGCGTCGATGGACGCGGCGGAGGCTTCGAGATAGGTGAGTGAAATCGTGCGGTCGTCCGCGAGTAGGTCGTCCGTGAGCGCACGGGGCCGCGCGGGATCGTGGTCGTTCAGCACGCGGCTGAGCAACGCCGTTGCCTCGGGCGCGCGGAGCGCCTCTTCGCTGACCTCGACGCCACGAGCCGCGAAGTACGCGGCGTAAGGTGCGAGGATCGGAAAAAGCGCCACAGCGGACACGGCTTCGATGAGCGCACGCGGGAACAAATCGGACATCGGGACCACCTCTTCTGGTTCGGCCGCGCCTCGTCTCGGCGCAGCGTCGACGCTCTCTCTTGGTGATCTCGATACGAGCCCGTCCTCGGTTGCGTCGGTTGCGTGGGAAGTCCACGCCCCAAGGAAGGCGCGCGCGACCTCGTGCGGGAAGCCTGTCGTTACGGATCCACCTCGTCGCGTTTCGGCGCGCCGCTGGTCGCGATCATTCGCGCGGCCGGAATGACCGCCGAGGGCCGGCGTCAGGTCTTGGATCATTGGTCCGCGATAGGCGCGGGAGCTACGTCGTCGACGCCGACGCAGGTAGCGCATAGGTGGCGGCGCTCTTGACACGCCGGCAGCACCGTCGGCCCGCGCGAGCGGTCACAGATTGGCAAACTTCACGTCGGTCGCGCCCGCGTCCTTCAGCGCGGCCGAGAGATCCCACTCGAGGCTCTTGCGGCACAACGCGTCGCAGTGGTCGGCGTGGGGGTCGACGCAGAGACGGATCTCGAGGGGTGACGTCTTCGGCGTGTAGACCACCGTGAAGACGGGCCCGGTCGGGCAGCCGCAGCCCCACGTTTCGGCGCGCGACCAGATATCGCCCTTGCGCGTGAAGGCACTCACGTCCTTCGCGTCAGTGACCTGCGCACCGTGACCCGCGCACGACGTACCAGGCTCCACCGCCGCACCGGAGACGCTCGGGAAAGGAGCGGTCACCGACGAGAGGGGGGTCGGTGCGTTCGACAACGTTGAGGCCGTCGTCGTAGCGGACGACGAATCGGAGGTCGCCACCGCCTTGCTCGGGGGCGCGGGGCGTTCGCAAGCACCGAGCGCGACGGTCAGCAGGATGAGAGTGGAGACTCGCATGAAGGTGGATACGGGCATCGGCGTCTGAAGATCTAGCGTCGTCCGTCGCAGCTCTGCGTGCGCGCTACTGTCCCCATCGAAGAATTCGCGGCCTCCGGTGCGACGGCAGCATCGAGCACCCCCGGGCAGGGCCACCCGAAGGTCGTGACGGCTCGTGCCACTGCTACCGCGATTCGGCGCCCGCGTCGTCGAGCGACATGTGTGCGGGAGCTTCTCGTGCGGCGGGGGGTACGTGGTGGGCAGTGACGATCGCTGGCGTCTATCGACGACGCTGGGTAGAGCACGCTCGACGACCTCGACCCTGGATCGCCCCGTAGCAGTATAGTGCAAGGCCTGAACTGAATGGTATATCGCGATTGGCTTCTCGCGCATGCTGCCCTCAATGCTGGCGAGAGCCCTGCTTGCCCGGAGTGCAGGCATCGCTCGCTCGACCGAGTGGTCGTCGCCGACCCACAGACGCGCATCGGCTTCGCCATCCTGTGGTGTACGAACTGCCATCACGCAGCGCGCCTCTCCAGAATCGGCGTGCCGCCCCACGTCGGGTTCGCGTCATTCGATCTTGCTGATGAGGCCATTGCTCGGATTCCAACGAACGCGAAGCTCATCGATGAATAGCTCATCGACGACCGACCAATGACCGGACCGCGCCCACCACGACCCAGAAAGAATCGGCTGACGGCCTAGACGGGTTTTTGGACGCACAATGAGGGTCGGCCGGGCGCTGCTTTCTTCTGCGCAGCTCCGTTGGCGACACCGGATCTCGACGGCGTGTGGAGATCCCCCGGTTTCGTGGACACTTCGTGAGGCGTGATACGCCAGAGGAAGTGATCCATGACCAAACGTAAGCGACGGAAGTTCACGGCGCAGTTCAAAGCCGATGCGGTGCGCCTTTGCGGGCCCGGCGGCAAGACGATCGCCGAGGTGACGAAGCAGTTCGACCTGACGGAGACCGCGCTGCGGGAGTGGGTGAAGCGTGCGGAA
>JANXMC010000525.1 GCA_025354825.1 Myxococcales bacterium | reverse complement strand
CCGCTCGGCTTCGACGAGTTCCACCTGCAACATCGCGTCTTCGGCGACGGGGTTGCGCTCATCCAAGTCGATGTGGGTGGCCGCGAGATGGGTGCGGCGATCGAGCTGGTGGCGACGTAACGAGGCGATGGCGGGGGGCGGCGCGCCGTCGCGTTCGAGCTCGTCTAAACGGGAGAGGGCCGCGTCGACGCCGCCGATGCGTGCGGCGACCTCGCGGCGCTTCGCGTCGACCGCCTCGCGGAGGCCGACATCGGCGAGGCCGAGGCGGCGGAGAACCCACGGGAGCGAGAGCCCTTGCCCCACGAGCGTCATCAGAATCACACTAAAGGTGACGAGGAGAATCAAGCGACGGTAGGGGAACGGCTCGCCGTCGAGCGTGAGCGGGATCGACAGCGCCGCGACCAACGAGACGACGCCGCGAATGCCTGTGAAGCCTATCATGAACGAGTACTGCCACGGAGGCGCAGGCTCTTTCACGCGAAACGGCATTGGCAACATTCGCGGTAAATAGGTTGCCGAGAATACCCAAATGAACCGCACCACAATGACGGCCGCGCAAATGGCAATTGCGGCAAGCGAAAGCTCGAACGCGCCGTGCTCGGCGAAGCTCTCGGCGACGGTGCGGGCCTGAAGGCCCGTGAGCAAGAAGACGACGCCCTCGATGAGATAGACGACGAGTCCCCAGACGAAGAACCCCTGGAGGCGCGTCGCCGGTGCGATGAAGCGCGGGCCGTTCCAGCTCACGTAGAGTCCCGCCGCGACGGTCGCGAGCACGCCCGAGCCGCCGAGCATTTCGGGAATCCAAAAGGTCGCGAACGGCGTGAGGAGCGCAAAGGCCATCTCGACTTGGGGGTCGTCTGCCCATTTACGAATACGCAGCGTGGCGACCCCCATGAAGAGGCCAAAGGCGAGCTCGCCGACGATGATTGCCGCGAACGTCGCGCCGGCGCGAGGGAGCGAGACGCTGCCCGAGGCGACGGCGCCGAGCGCGAACGTGAAAAGAATGAGAGCCGTCGCGTCATTCACGAGCCCCTCGCCCTCGAGCACGGTGAGAATGCGCGACGGTACGGCGAGGCGGCGCGCGATGGCCATGGGCGCGACAGCGTCGGGGGGCGAGACCACGGCGCCGAGGACGAAGCCGACGCTCCACGGCATTCCGAGAACGAAGTGCGCGGTCGCCGCGACGGCGAAGGCCGTGAAGAGCACGCAGCCGACCGCGAGCAGCATAATCGGACGGAGGTTCGCCCTGAAGCCTCGCCAGCTCATCCCCACGCCGGACGTGTAGAGCAGCGGCGGGAGAAGCAGCATGAGAACGAGCTGAGGATCGAGGACGATGCGCGGTAAGCCGGGGACGAACGCCAGGCCGAGGCCGAGAACGACGAGGACGATCGAGTGGGGGAGCCGCAGTCTGCGCGCGACGAGCGCGGCGACGGCCGACGTGGCGACGACGCCGAAGCTGATTGGCAATAAAGGCGTCACGGGGCCCATTGACGCGGAGTACCACAATCACGAGGTCGTTCTTGTTTCGAGTCGCGCGTGCCGTCTCGCCTCTCGCTCTGCCCGGCGTTAGGGTGCGCCCGCCGCCTTTGGCCACCTAGGAACCAAATCCCATGCGCGCTCGAAATACTCTGTTCGCTGGCGCTGCCGCCGTTCTCGTCGTCGCCTGCGCCGCCACGCCCTCGGCGACGGCTCCGCAGTCGCCCACGTCTGCGGCGAGCACTGCTGCGTCCGACAAACCGACCCCCGAGGTATCTGCAACCATGACGAATCCGCTCTTGGCGAAGTGGTCTGGCCCCTATGGCGGCGTCCCCCCGTTTGCGCACGTCACGGTCGCGCAGCTGAAGCCGGCGCTCGAGTCTTCGATGGAGACAACCCTCCGCGAGGTCGACACGATTGCCAACAATCCCAATCCGCCGACATTCGAAAATACCATCGCCGCGTGGGACGACATGGGGCGCACGTTGAACGACGTGCAGACGCTGTTCGGGATTTGGTCGAGCAGCATGAGCACGCCTGAATTTCAGGCGACCGAGCGCGAGATGGCGCCGAAGCTCGCTGCCTTCGGCGACGTTCTCTTGCAGAACGAAGCGCTCTTCAAGCGGATCGAAGCGGTCTATTCGTCGCCCGAGAAAGCAAAGCTCACCCCCGAGCAGCAGCGTCTCACGTGGCGCGCGTATACTCGTTTCGTTCGCGAGGGCGCGAAGCTCGACGCCGCGGCGAAAAAACGCACGACGGACATCAACCAACGCCTCGCCGCGCTCTTCACGACGTTCAGCCAGAACGTGCTGTCCGACGAAGAGACATACGTGGTGATGCTCGACAGCGAGGGCGATCTCAAGGGGCTCCCCGCATCGGTGCGCGCAGGTGCGGCTACCGAGGCCGAGACGCGCGGATCGAAGGGGAAGTGGGCCATCAGCAACACGCGCTCGTCCGTCGAGCCGTTTCTCACCTATTCCGAGCGCGACGATCTGCGCCAAAAGGTTTGGCAGAATTTCGTCAACCGCGGCGACAACGGCGACGCCCACGACAACAACAAGATCATTGCCGAGATTCTCAAGCTGCGCGCCGAGCGCGCGAAGCTTTTGGGCTTTGCGACTCACGCCCACTGGCGCCTCGAGGACTCGATGGCGAAGACGCCCGAGCACGCGATGGCGCTCATGGAAAGCGTGTGGGGGCTGGCCGTTGCGCGCGTGAAGGCCGAAGTGGCCGACATGCAGGCGATTGCGACGAAGGAGGGGCTGAAACGCAAGATCGCCCCGTGGGACTATCGCTACTACGCAGAGAAGGTTCGCAAAGCGAAATACGATTTCGATGCGAACGAGGTGAAGCCCTATCTTCAGCTCGAAAAGCTCCGCGAGGGGATGTTCTGGGTCGCGGGCGAGCTCCTCGGCTTCACGTTCACCCCCGTGACCGACGTCGAGGTGTACAACCCCGACGTTCGCGTTTGGCAGGTAAAAGACAAGGCGAGCGGCCGCGCCGTGGGCCTTTGGTATTTCGACCCGTACGCGCGACCGGGCAAGCACTCGGGCGCGTGGATGAACGCTTACCGCAACCAAGAGCGGATGCACGGCGAGGTCACCACCATCGTTTCGAACAATGCCAACTTCGTAAAAGGGAAACCGGGCGAGCCGGTTCTCATTAGTTGGGACGACGCGAGCACCCTCTTCCACGAGTTCGGCCACGCGCTCCATGGTTTGAGCTCGAATGTGACGTACCCGTCGATCTCCGGGACGAACGTCGCGCGCGACTACGTCGAGTTCCCTTCGCAACTATTGGAACGCTGGCTCGAGACGCCCGAGGTCTTGAACAAATTCGCGCTCCACTTCGAGACAGGCAAACCGATCCCCCCCGCGCTCGTCGCGAAGATCGATAGGGCATCGACGTTCAATCAAGGTTTCGAGACCATCGAATACCTGTCGAGCGCCCTCATCGACATGAAGCTCCACCTCGCGGGCGACCGCCCGATCGACCCCGACGCGTTCGAGCGCGAGACCCTCGGCGCCCTCGGAATGCCCAGCGAGATCGTCATGCGCCACCGCACGCCGCAGTTCAGCCACATCTTCTCCGGCGACGGTTACTCCGCCGGCTATTACAGCTACTTGTGGGCAGATACGCTTTCGGCCGACGCCTTCGAAGCGTTCACCGAAGCCAAAGGCCCATACGACCACACAGTCGCCGACCGTCTGCGCAAAAACGTCTTCAGCGTCGGTGACACGATCGACCCGGCCGACGGCTACCGCGCCTTCCGAGGCCGCGACGCCGGCAGCGCCGCGCTCATGCGCAAACGCGGCTTCGCTCCGAAGAAGGCGGCGGCGCCCACGAAGTAGCGTGCCGACGGGACCGCTTCGATTCGCTTGAACGGGGAGCCCCAGCTCCCCGTGCAGACTGCGAGTCTCCCGGTGCTGCGGGTTAACCGGCGCCGCAATTCTGCAGTTTTCTCCATTGCCACGAATTGAATAACCAATTTCGACATGAGGTGCTCAATCCGCCCTCATGTCGTACTTCGCATACGTGAACGACTTTCGTTTAGAAATGCCGCCTAATCGGATTGTCTATTCAACGTCCAATTCGAAACCGAATTATTGATAGTGCGAATGCCGCGTGCGATGCTCCGTCGCTCTTCTGCAAAAGCGCGAAGCCATTGAGCGTCTCACGGGCGCCGTTGCTGGTTTCTTCGTTGTTGGCCCATTCCGAGTGAGGCCTCGTTTTTGGTTGAAGATATCCAATGACGACGTTCCGCTCGAGGCGGGTCGTCGCACGGGATTGCGCCGTATTCCTCCCGCAAACGGGCAGCTCTACTGCCCACTGCTTCGGCAAGATCGTGAAGGAGCAATTCGATGAATAGTGCATTTCTTCGTCAGTCGAGGTTCGGGCTCGTCGCTGCGGTCGTGCTCCCGCTACTCGCAGCTTGCTCGTCCGACCCGGGTGCGGGCGGCGATGCGAACGGCACCACCACGGCGGCGGCTCCCGCTGCCGGCGACGAAGCGCTCGCCACGACGACGACGAGCCTCGATGTCGATCTCGACCGCCTCAACGTGAATCTCCTCTCGGACAAGGCCACGCTGTCGGCGGACGAAAGCCTCCTCGTCACGGTCTCGATGACGAACACCGCGAGCCACCGCATTCGTGTTCTCAAGTGGAACACGCCCGTCGAAGGCGTCAACGAGCCGCTCTTCGAGGTCTCACGCGACGGCGTTGCGGTCGACTACGTGGGCCGCCACTACAAGCGACCCGCGCCCCGCGCGAAGGACTACGTGATACTCGCGCCGGGCGAGACGCTCACGCGCACGGTCGATCTCGCCGATTCGTACGATCTAACTACGACGGGCAACTACCAAGTTCGTTTTCACGCGGCCCTCCCGGTCGCGTTCGCGGCCGAGCCGCAGCTCGCCGCCGAGCTCCTTTCGAACGACGTTGCCATGCTCGTCGCCGGGCGCACCTCGTTCCTCACGCAGCCGAAGACGACGGGCGAAGAGTCGGTGAAAGCCGCTTCCTACACGGGCGCCTGTACGACGAGCGAGAAGTCCGCCCTCGTCACGGCCCTCAGCGGCGCTGCAAGTTACGCGAGCGGCGCGCTCACCTACCTCAGCGGAACGCCAGGCTCGAAGCCGCGGTACACCACGTGGTTCGGCGCCTACACGTCGACGCGCTGGGCAACGGCGAAGACGCACTACACGAAGATCAAGGACGCCCTCGACAACAAGGCCTACGTCTTTGATTGCGCCTGCACCGACGACTACTACGCCTACGTTTACCCGACGCAGCCTTACAAGGTTTATCTCTGCAACGCGTTCTGGTCGGCGCCGCAAACGGGCACGGACTCGAAGGCGGGGACGATCGTCCACGAGACGAGCCACTTCAACGCGACGGCCAGCACGGACGACCACACCTACGGTCAGACGTCATGCAAGTCGCTCGCGAAGTCGAGCCCGACGCAGGCGCTCGACAACGCCGACAGTCACGAATACTTCGCGGAGAACAAGCCCGCGCTCAACTGATTCGGCCGTAGAAGCCGCGATTCGAACGCGGTAGGACGTGCCGATGAACGATGGAATCGGCGCTTTGGTCGCGACGGGGATCTTCCTTTCCGCTTGCGCCAAAGCGCCGCCCGAGGGCGCGCCGGTGGAGACGCCCATGAGCCCGTCGTCGTCGTCGTCGTCGTCTCCACCGCCTGCCGTTTCCGCGGCCGCTCCTTCGACGCCGCCCTTACCGTCCGAAGCGCCCACCGCGCAACCCACGGCATCGGCCGCGCCCGCGAGCCCATTCGAATGCCAAATTCGAATGGCGCCGAAGATTAAGCTCGGGCAGCCGATGACGTTGCACTTCACGCTCACGTCCCACGCCCCTTCCGAGGTTCACGTCCTCAAGTGGCGCACTCCCCTCGAAGGGATGACGGGGAGCGATTTCATGATTTCGCGAAACGGAACCGAGATTCGTTACAACGGCCCCATGGTCAAGCGAGGCAACCCCAACGCGAAAAGCTACGCGTCGGTCGCCCCTGGCAAAGCGCTCGAGGCGGACATCGATCTCGCGCTGGCCTACGACTTCACGAAGGCCGGTACCTATCGTGTGACCTTCACGGGCAACGTTCAGGACATGGTCACGAAGAAGGCCGAAGTGCCGCGCACGCTCGACCAGCTCACGCCGGTGCCGCTTGTGTGCGCGCCGATCGGCGTCGAGGTTGCGGCGAAGTAGGCCGGTCGGAGACGCGGGGAACGGGCGGCGCGGGCTTTCGAGCTCACACAATGTGAATTCGAGAGCAAGGGGCGGAGTGCGGCCCCCGACGCCGATGCGTAGGTTTCCCCCATGCCTCGAGCGATCTCAGGAATCTCGAAAGGCGCGCGGGCTCGCGAGGTCACGTCGGACCCGCGTTGGGCGCAGCTCGTCGCACGCGTCGCCGCCGCCGACGGCGTGTTCGTCTATTCCGTGCGCACCACGGGCGTCTACTGCCGCCCATCCTGCGGTGCGCGTGCGCCGCGCCCCGAAAACGTCGCGTTCTACACGTCGCCCAGCCAGGCCGAGGCGTCCGGCTTCCGCGCGTGCAAGCGATGCAAACCGAACGAGCCGCCCGCGTCCGAACGGAACGCGGCGCTCATTGCCAAGCTCTGTCGCCACATCGAACAGAGCGGCGACGCTCCGAGCCTCGACGCCCTCGCTTCCCACGCGGGGCTCAGCGTCTATCACCTCCACCGCCTGTTCAAGCAGCTCACGGGCCTCACACCAAAAGCCTACGCCGACGCCCATCGCGCCAAGCGCGTGCGCGACGCGCTGACCCACGACTCGGGTCGCGACCGCGCGAGCGTCATCGAGGCGGTCTTCGGCGCAGGCTTCTCCTCCACCGGGCGCTTCTACGAAGCGTCCAACGGCGTTCTAGGAATGACGCCAACCACCTTTCGAAAAGGGGGCATCGATATGAAAATACGTTTTGCCATTGGCCAGTGCAGCCTCGGCGCCATCCTCGTGGCCGCGAGCGACAAGGGCGTCTGTGCCATTCTTCTCGGCGACGACCCCGACGAGCTCGCCCACGATCTCGAACGACGCTTTCCCAAGGCGCAGCTGGTGGGCGCCGACGCACCGTTCGAAGCGCTCGTCGCCAAGGTCGTGGGCCTCGTCGAGGCGCCGAGCATCGGTCTCGATCTCCCCCTCGACGTGCGCGGAACGGCCTTCCAGCAGCGGGTTTGGCAGGCGCTCCGTGCGATCCCGGCGGGAACGACGGTGAGCTACGCCGAGCTCGCCGACAGACTCGGCGCGAAGAGCGCGGTGCGCGCCGTGGCCAGCGCGTGCGGGGCCAACGCCCTCGCCGTGGCCATCCCTTGCCACCGCGTTGTCCGCACCGACGGCGCGCTGTCGGGATACCGGTGGGGTGTCGAACGGAAGCGCGCGCTCCTCACACGCGAGTCGCGTTCATGAGCGACACGCGCGCGGCGGCGATTGGCAAATACGACTGGGAATCGATCGCGCGGGATCTCGATCGTGAGGGGCACGCCCGCCTCCCCGGCCTTCTGACCCAGGGCGAGTGCACACGCCTCGCGGCTCGGTATGCAGAGGACACGCCGTTTCGAAGTCGGGTCGTCATGGCACGTCACGGATTCGGTCGTGGGGAATACAAATACTTCGACTACCCCTTGCCCGAGCCGGTTGCCGAGCTTCGCGCGGCCCTCTACCCGCGACTCGCGCCCATTGCGAACCTTTGGAACGCCGCGATGAAAATCGATGTGACCTACCCGGATGCCCACGACGCCTTTCTCGCGCGGTGCCACGAAGCGGGGCAGCTTCGCCCCACGCCGTTGATGCTCACCTACGGCGCAGGAGACTACAACTGCCTGCACCAAGACCTGTACGGTGAGCACGTCTTCCCTCTCCAAGTTGCCATTCTGCTTTCGCGCCCCGAAGCCGACTTCACGGGCGGCGAGCTCGTGCTCACCGAGCAGCGGCCCCGTATGCAGTCGCGCCCGATGGTGGTGCCGTTCGCGCAGGGGGACGGCGTCGTCTTCGCCGTGAGCCAGCGCCCCGTACAGGGCGTTCGTGGCACGTACCGCGTGACGCTTCGCCACGGCGTCAGCCGCCTCCACACCGGCCAGCGGCAGACCCTCGGCGTCATCTTTCACGACGCGACGTAACACGTACTACGCTGAACAGACCGTGCCTCGACAGCTCTCCCTTGGCCTCGCCAGCAGCCTTTCCGACATCGTATTGGGAGAGGCGGCCGTCGTCCTTCGAGGCTTCGCCCGCGCAACGGAAGACGCGCTTCTCGCCGACCTCGCGCATATAGCGCAAGCCGCGCCTTTTCGGCACATGACGACTCCCGGCGGCTTCACGATGTCGGCCGCCATGACGAATTGCGGGGGCTTCGGGTGGGTGTCCGACGCCACGGGGTACCGCTACGCGGCGCGCGATCCCGTGAGCGGGCTCCCATGGCCTCCGATGCCGACGTCCTTCGCTGCAATCGCCAGCGCCGCCGCCGCGCGTGCACGGTTCCCATCGTTCGAACCCGACGCGTGCCTCGTGAACCGCTACGCGCCGGGCGCGCGCCTCGCACTTCACCAGGATCGCGACGAGCGCGACTTCACCGCGCCCATCGTGTCCGTGTCCCTGGGCCTCCCCGCGACCTTCGTTTTCGGAGGCGGCACACGCTCTGCAAAATCCGTCCGCGTCCCGCTCGAGCACGGCGACGTCGTCGTTTGGGGTGGGGCCGACCGCCTGCGCTACCACGGAGTTCTCCCCGTTCTCCAGGGGGAGCATTCGCGCGTTGGCGCCTACCGAATCAACCTCACATTTCGAAAGGCGATGTGATGCGCGCGCCGTAGTCTCCCGCGACCATGACCGCTCCGAGCTCCTCGCGCCTCTCTCGTTCTCTGGCTCGTTCTCTGGCTCGTTCGTTGGCGCTCGCTACGGCCACACTGGTCGCCGTCGCCGTCGCCATCCCGAGCTGCGCGCCACCCAAAGCGCCCCTCGTCACGGGCGCGAGCACGACGGCGACGCCCACCCGCATCGATGTGAGCTTCGAGGCCAAGCTCGGCACGGCGAATGTCGACGGGCGGCTCCTCGTCATCCTCTCGCGCGACAGCACGAAAGAGCCTCGATTTCTCGTTTCGGAGCACGACGACACGCAGCAAATCTTCGGGATCGACGTCGACGGCCTGGCACCCGGCACGACCGCGAGCATCACGCCCGAAACCTTTGGCTACCCGCTCGCGACGCTCGGCGAAGTGCCCGACGGCGATTACACGGTACAGGCGGTTCTCCACCGTTACGAAACGTTCGTGCGGGGCGACGGCCATACGGTGAAGCTCCCCCCCGATCGCGGCGAGGGGCAGCGGTGGGCGCTCGCACCGGGAAACTTCATCAGCGCACCCAAGACGGTGCACCTCACAAAGGGTGCCGCTCCGCTGCTCCTACAGCTCGACAGGGTCATCGAGCCGCTCCCGCCGATCGCAGATACCAAATACGTGCGACACGTTCGCTTTCAGAGTGAGAGGCTCACCAAGTTTTGGGGGCGCCCCACGTTTCTCGGCGCCGTCGTGATTCTCCCCGAAGGGTTCGACACGCACCCGGCCGTTCGCTATCCGGTCGCGATCGCTCACGGCCACTTCAGTCGCGAGTTTTTCGGCTTTCGGGAGGAAGCTGTCGATACCACGCTCAAGTCGCCCAATCTCGAAGCGCTTCGCGTGGCGTGCCCCAACGGCCACGAAGGCGACGCCTGCGACACGTACGGCTACGAGCGCCTCTCTCAAGAGCTTCAGCACAAGCTCTTCGAGGATTGGGTGGGGCCCGGTTTTCCGCGGGTGATTGCCGTTCAGATCCAGCACGCGAACCCCTATTACGACGACTCGTACGCCGTGAACTCGGAGAACGTCGGCCCCTACGGCGACGCCATCACCTACGAGCTTCTCCCCTACCTCGAGAAGACGTTTCGCGGCATCGGCCCGTCTGCCCGCGGCGTCTACGGTGGCTCGACGGGCGGTTGGGAGGCGCTCGCGGTGCAAGTGCTCTATCCCGACGAGTACAACGGTGCGATCGCCAACTGCCCCGATCCGGTCGACTTTCACGCCTATATGAACCTCGATCTCTACGCCGAGAAGAACGCCTACTATTCCGAAGGGCCGTTTCGGCGTACGGAGCGCCCGGCCGAGCGCGACTACCTAGGCCAGGTTCGCAGCACGCTTGCGCAAGAGAACCATCTCGAGCTGGTGCTCGGCACCAAGTCACGCTCGGGCGGTCAGTGGGACATTTGGGAGGCCGTCTTTTCGCCGGTCGCCCGCGACGGTTACCCCACGCGCATATGGGACAAACGTACGGGTGTGATCGACCCCCAGGTTGCCGCCTATTGGCGTGAGCACTTCGATCTCACACACATTCTTCGCCGCGACTGGGCGCGCCTCGGGCCGAAGCTGCGCGGAAAAATCACGGTCAACGTAGGCCTTTCCGACAACTTCTTTCTCAACGACGCCGTCTATCTCATCGACGACTTCTTCAAACGCGCGAGCCCGCCCGCCGACGCGGTCGTGAGCTACGGCGCGCGCGACGAGCACTGCTGGAGCGGCGACGCCACCACCTTCAACGGCGTCTCACGCTTCACGTCGAACGCCCGGGCCATACGCGCTCTCGCCGCGCGTTGGCGAACGTCTTCCCCCCATCCCAATTGGGTGTACTAATTGGCGCAGGGCTCACCCTCGGCGGCCTTGATAAACCGCCGAGGGGGGTGGGCGCGTTAGGAAATCAGGGCAAGAACGCCGTGGGGAAGTGGAGCTTCACGAGGCTCTGGGCCTGACGCGCCGAGTGCTCGACGGTCTCGAAGTTCAACCCGCCGCCTACGTAGAACGTGTGATTGTTCCCTTGGAGAGCGGCCACTTGGTAGTAGAAGCCGCCCTGCAGCGCCGCAGTGTTGACGTGGGGGAAGTAGTCCCAGTCCTGGCGCAAGAGCACGCCGTTCAAGTGACCTCCGCGACCGGCGATGTCCTCCGCGAGGGTGTTCGTGATCTGCGCAGGGGTCGCTGCGGTCTGGAGAATCTGCCAACCGACGAAGGGGGACTCCGGCGCGCGATTCGCCCACGCGGTCACGTGGTTGATACGTGACGGGTTCGAGTTTCCGTGGAAGAAGACGGCTTCCGACGTTCCTAGGCCCGACGCCGAGAAAATGCTCACGTCGTACCGGAAGCTCTCCATCTTCGGGAAGAGCGTCGCCTCGGCGCCCTTGAGCGTCATGAAGCTCGAAACACGGTTCAGCGGCGCCGAGATGACGACCTCGTCGAAGTCGTATTTCGTCGTGCCGTTGATCGTGATCTGCACCGGAGCGCCGCTCGGCGACGGGCGAACAATCGAGGTGACCGCCGAATTGAGGCGAACGGTCTGCTCCGTCGCAACAGCCTCCCAGATCGACTGGAAGCCCGTGGGGAACGTGTAGTAGGTCGCCTGCTCGAGGCCGGTCGTGAGGCTCGGCTTCACGAGCCAACCCATCAACTTCATGTAGTAGATGGCTGGCGTCGTCTCGTAATAGGCATATCCAAAGCCGACCATGACGCTGCGTACGAGCTCGGCGATGGGCGTTATGCCGTACTTTTTCGCGAAGTCGCTAAACGGCAAATAGAGGTCGGACTGGCCCGGAACGAGGGCGAGGCCGTCTTCTTGGATTGGCGCGAAGAGCGCGAGGACCCCCGCATAGGCTGCCGTCGCCGCGAGGATCTGCGCCGTGGTGTAGCGGCTCGTGAGAAACGTTTGCGCCGTCTGCTCGACGCCGTTCTCGTCGAGGATCACTTGCTTGTTCGCGTAGGTCTCGTAGGGGATGTTGTACTTCTTCGCGAGGCCGAGAACGTTCGTGTAGTCCGGCGATGCGAAGACGGCGCCGAGCTCGGTGGTGCCGACGGGGCTGCGGTATGAGTAGACCTTGCCGCCGACGCGGCTCTCCTTCTCGAAGACGGTCACGTTCTTGTAGCCAAGCTCTTTGAGCGTGCTCGCGGCTGTGAGGCCCGACGGGCCTGCGCCGACGACCGCGATGCGGCGCGACTTCGACGGCCAGACGAAGGCCAAATCCTGCGTCGCCGTGCCAGTCGCTTCGGTCTTCACGGCCTCCGTGGAAGACGATTGCGAATCGGACGATGCGTCCGGTGCCGCCGCGCTACAGCCGACAGCGGCGAAACCAAGCGCGAATACCAACGGGAATCGGGAGAAAGACGTGACCATTCGAAAGCCTCCGGGGCGCGCTCGGCCGAGCG
>JANXMC010000487.1 GCA_025354825.1 Myxococcales bacterium | reverse complement strand
CCTCGTAGGCGATCATCTGCGCCCCCACGCTGCCGCCGTCGGCCGTCACGGGCGCGATCGCGTCGGCCTCGTAAACGTCGCTCTTGTTTAGAAACATCGCGAATGCGAGCTGCCGCGTGAGCAGCTCCGCGTCGAGGGTCGGGTCGGTGGTCAGAATATGGAAGTAGACCCCCTCGCGGCTTCCAGTCCCCTCCGACGGCGGCGTCCAGCCGCGAGCTCTCCGCGTGCCGACGGGCGCTACGGGGTCGGTGCTCGAGAGAGGCGGCGCAGACGGCCCGAGGTTCGTTCGAAGGAGCGCCGGTGTGAGGCTCGTGAGCGGCTGGGCCGCCACTTGGTTGCGCCAGAACGTATCGAGCGACGCGAAGCTGTACTTTCGAACGCCCACGGCATCGGCGACGGCGGTCGTCGCCAACAAGAGCGCGGCGCACACGACGAAGAGGCCCGTCCGGGGCCTCATGTGCCGCGTCGTACGCATGTTCACGGCGGAGTCGGTGCGGCTCATTTGCAATACCAAGGGGTGGGAGGTTGGGTGCAGGCGCCGATCTGTGTGCCGTAGCTTTTCCACTTCGCCTTGATGTCCTGAAAGTAGGCCGTGGTGCTCGTAGCCCGCAGCGCCGGGGTTTTCGCTCTAAGGGCGAGGATCGAGCTGTTCACGTCGGCGGCTTGGGCGCGCACGATGGCCGTCGCGCTCGCGGCCTGGGCGTCACGCGCGTAGCCCACAAGGGTACTTCGCGCATTCTCGTAGTCGGAGATCTTCGCCGTCCCCATCGCTTGGTTCAGTGACGCGAGAACGTCCTTCGTATGCTGCTCGATCCCCGACGAGCCCGTGTAGAGGCTCATTTGGGCGCGAAACGGGCTTCCGCCGGCGGGCAGCGCGAGGCTCGCAATCACGGGTTTCGTGCCGTTGGTATCGGTCTTCGACCCCGTGGCGCCAAAGTCGCGTGTGAGGCCCACCCAAATGCTGTTCACGCGAGTGTCGCTCTGATCCATGGCTGTGCGCCGCAGCGCGAGCTGCGATTCGATGTTCGCCGCTTTGCTGATGAATCCGCGAATGGCCGTCTGCATATCGGCCTTCGTCGTCGCGACCGCGGTCGCGAGGGGGCCGGGCGGTGGGTCTCCCAGAAAGAGACCCTCGGCGATCTCGCGACCGTGCGCGAGCGTGGTCGTATAGAGCTCGCTGTACGTGACGCCGTCCGACTGACAGCCGGCGATGTCCTTCACACTCTCGAGCAGCTTCGTCGCGTGGTACGACTGCTGAAAAATTCGCTGATCGTTGTAGCCGCCGTCTTTGCTCGACTCACGGAGGTACTGCAGGAGCGCCAGTCGCGCCGCCTCGCCGAACTGGCAGCGCGCGGCGGCCGAGCGGTTGCGGAGGTAGAGCCCGTGGTAGGCGACGCCGAGGTAGTACCACTGCCGAAGATCGGGAAGCTGCTCCGTGCGGTAGTGCTCGACGATATCTAAATAGCGCCCGCAGGCTTGGTAGAGCGTGAGGCACCGATCCGAGATCGGCTGCTCCGCCGCGCAAGGCGCAAGGTCGTTCGGCGTGCAAATGGGTTGCGAAGAGACGGCGGCGTGCGGGCCCGTCACGACCGCGGCCGCGGCCGTCCCCGTCGATTCTCGCTTCCCCGTTTCGGAAGCGGCCTTGCCGTCTCCGCCTTGGCAGCCGAGGGGCGCGAGCGCGCACGCCAGAAGCACCACGCCAATTCCTAAAGTGCGCAACATGCCTATTGTCCAATCCATTGAAAGGTGAGGAGCACCTTCGCCGCGAGGCCGCTCGCGGAGAGAGCGACACCGCATTCGAAGCCGCGCGCCCGTAGCGGTCGGGCGCGCGGCGACGATCGCGAGGTCAGGGCGTTACGCCCGCGTTGGCGAACGAGAAGCGCTGCTTGAAGGCAGCGTCGATGGGGCGCGATGCGCCGTCCGAGAGGCGCACGAGCTTCGAGGTGTCGGCCGCGAAGCTCTCCTTCGTGCCATCTGCGTGAACCAGATCCACGACGAGGCGAAAGTCACCTCGGCGGGGGCCTGCCGGTGTGGGCGTAGGCAGGCTCACAGGTCCCAGGAGGCGGACGAGACCTGCGATCTCCGTGTCGTCACGCAGGACCGACATCGCGTGGTAGGCGGTGCGAACGGTGTCGGGCGTCATCGCGACGAAGGTCGTAACCTCCCAGCGAACCAGGAAGACCTCCGCACGCATGACCGCCGATGCAGGGGTTGTCACACCCTGCGGGCCATCCGTGCTCGCCTCGGCGTCTCGCCTCTCGTAGGCCCCCAGACCGAGGGCGAGGGCGAGCAAGAGAAGCGCACGGCGCATCGGCCGAGCTCTCAATTCGTGCATGTCGAGCACTTGACGGTTGTGAGTGACGCCGAGTGGTGGTCCTTGCGGATCGGTTCACCAAGCTTGCTCGCGGCGGGGTTCTCGATTGTCTCGATGACCCGCTTTTCCTCCTTCGAGTCGAAGTCAGGGTCGCCCGCTCCGCTGCGGGCTGCATGGGCGACGGGGTTCTGGAGATCGTCGAGAGCGTGAGCCGACTCGTGGAGCAAGATGAGCGCAGGCGTCCCTCGCTTGCCTGCGAGGTCGAAACCTTGCCGCGGATCCCACACAATCTCTTTCGTCGTCGGGTCGTAGAAGGGGCCCTTGGCCCTTTCTTGGTCGTCCTTCGGGGGGCGAAGGGTGACGATTTCGGGCCGCTTCTGGAGCTGCGCGATGATATCGAGTTGCCCGCTTTTTGCGAGGTAGGGAATCGTATTTATGTAGTCGATGTAGTACGAGAGATCGAGTCCACGCGCCGGCCTGACCTCCCGTCCATCCGGGTCGAAATACGTAAGCGGGTTGTTGTTCGCGTATCCGTACAAATTGCACTCGAGCGTGCTCTTTGCGCAGCGCTCTGGCTCCGCGACGAAGAGCGGGTCCGGCGTTGCAAAGCGCCCGAGCTTCGCGTGGTAGTAGCGCGCGCCGAAGTAGTAGAGGCCGGTCTCGTCGTCGAGGTAGTGGTCCGTATAACGGTTGTGCGTCTTCTCTTCGGGGACGCGGTCGGCGTTCGCCGCGAGGTAGCTCGTCCACTTCGAGGAGAGGTCGTGCGCGCTCGCTTCGCTGCCATAGGGGAAGTAGAGCGACTGCTCAACGGGCGCGCCGTCCGCGCTCATGAGAATGTCGTTCGAGCCGATGTGGTCCTGCAGGTAGTAGAACCAGCGGTCCGGCGCGGCCGCGCGGCCGTGATCGAAGCGCACGAGGCGCTTGTTGTCGGCGAGCAGAAAGCTTTGCGCGCCGCTCGGCTCTTCTGTGTAGGACTGCACCGGGTAAAGCGACTCGGTGGCCGCGCCATCGGTGCCGACCACGCGTTTGTACAGGCGGGCCCCCTGCGGCGTGTAGCCGTAGGTGATCTCCTTTCCGGAGGTCGTCCGGACGTACACGAGCTGCCCCACGGCGTCGTACCGCGCGTCGGAAATCTCCGGGCTCGTGTGAAGCCGCCCGAAGGCGTCGTAGTCGAAGGGATTTGCGTCGGTGCCGAGCGGAAGGAGCTTCGTGTCCGCGCCCGCGCGCCACTGCCCCGGGAGCTCGTCGTTGGCCGTGAAGCCACCGGCTGCATCGTAGGCGTAGCTCGTCGTGCGCTGGTAGCGCGTCGCCCCCGTGAGCTCGCCGCGCCAGTCGTACTGGAAGGCCGCCGAGCGGTCGACCGAGCCGAACACGCTGTCGCGAATGTCGTCGTGAATCGCCGTGATTTTCATGTCGCCGTCGATCTCGTAGCCGAGGCTCTGGAGCGGCCTGTCGACATCGCCGTCGCGGAAGGTGCTGTCGATGCGCTTCGTGAGAAGCGTCTGGGGATCATAGGCAATCGTCGTCTTGGCATTCCGCCGGTAGGCGACCCCCGCGATCTGGTCCTTCGGGTTGTACGTGACCGCTTCGATCACAGGCTCGGGCTGCGCAAAGCCCGCGCCGTTGACGGCGACGCTGCTTAATCGGTTGGCGCGGTTGAGAGCGATTTCCTCGCGGAGCCCGCGCGGAGTCACGATGGTTCTCACAGCGCCGTCGAGGGTGCGGCGGAAGTTCTCCGAAAACGTCCTCTGCCCGAGCTGCACTGTGCGGTTGAGCGTTGCGCCACGCGCGTCGTAGCCGATCTGCTCTTCGTAGTCGTAGCGGTTGTTCGAATCGAACGAGCGCGTCACCGTGAGCAGCCCAGTGGGGAGCGCCACGTGGGGCTGCAGCTCGCCAGGAGCTTGGTACGATGCGAGGTGCCGGTCGTAGATCTGCTCTTGCGCGAGTCGCCCATTTTCCCAGCGCGCGACGGGGCGATCGAGCGAATCGTATTCGAGCTCCGTCACGTCGATTTGAAGGCCGTCCTTCGACAGGGCGAGCTTTACGGAGGGGCGCCCGCGGCCGTCGTGAAGCGTGTAGAGGTCACCGACCCCCGGGATAAACTGGTATTCCTGTTTGCCACTCGCGTCGTGCGTGAATCTCCGCGCGGTGGGCTCGCCGTCGAGCGCGATGCTGGCAACGTGACCTGCCGCGTCCCGTGCAAAGCGGGTGACGACCGTGTGCCCCTCGCCCGTCTCGCCTTTCGCAACGAGACCTTGAAGCGACGCAATCTCATAAAGACCGCGCGACCTCTGCCCCCCGCCCGGAACGGGATAGGTCTCCGTCGAGAGTGTCCCCCACGGCTCGTGCTGAATCGAGACGTCTTTCCCATTGGGGAAGACGCGCCGCGAAAGGCGATCGAGCGGGTCGTAGCGAAGCTGCGTGCCTACCTGGTCGGGGCTGTCGGCCTGCGCGGGCGCCGGGATCTGCCCGAGGTCGAAGAGATCTTGAACCGTGATGCCGCGGCGCCCCGCGAGGTTCGTCGCAAGGTACGGCGTGTACGTGAAGACGCGGTTCTTCTTACGATTGTAGGTGTGATACTGAAGAACGCGAACGCCGCCGTCGTCGGCATTCTCGACCTCGCCGAGCTCGACGCCGTCGGTCCTGTAGGCCTTTAGCTTTGCGACCGTTTCGCTTTCGCCTGTAGGGGTTTCGGTGTTCGTCGCGTAGCGACGCGTCGTCGTGAGCAGGAGGTTCGGTTGGTTGTCGACGGCGAGACGGTACTGGTAGGTCTCGTCGCCCCCGTCGCTGTAGTGAAGCGCGCTTCGCCGACCGAGCTCGTCGTACTGAAGCGTCGCCTGGAGGCCGAGCGGGTTGGTATAGCCCGCAAGGCGGCCGCTCGGCAGATAGGTCATGGTGGTGATCTGGTCGAGGGCGCGATCCGTGAGGTTCACCCTGCGGTGCGCGGACGGCAAAACGCCCGACGCGCCGTAGGACGCCTCCTCGACGAGGCCGAACGCATCGGCACGGGAGGTGGCGTTCCCGAACGTGTCGTAGGTGAGGCGAGAGAGCTCTTCGCGCTGCGGAACGGCGAGCGTCACGAGCTTCGCGAGGAGATCCGCATCGCCCCCCGCCGCGCGGCGGAGAAGGTCGGCGGCCGGCGCCGACTGGAAGACCGTGCGATGCACCGCTGTCGGGAGACCGAGCGTCGTGTCGAAGTCGGTATGCACGCGATCGACGAGCGTTCCGTTCACAGTGGTGCGCTCTTCGGACGGAAGGGCGACCGCTTCAAAGCGGGCGAGCTCGCGCCGCGACGGGTCGTACTCGCGCGCCGTCACTTTCTCGAACGGCGCGAGGGTGACCCCCAACGGAACGTCGCTCCACGACGTCACTTCGCGCTCTGTTGTGGCGACGTCGTGCGCATCGTAGGTAACCGTCTTTCGCGTAGCTCTCTGCGCCGTCGCGCTCGTGCCATGCGCGGTGGTCGTCGTCGCCTGGAGCTGCGCGAAGTAGGCACCACTCTGCGGCACTTGCTCGACGAGGGACCAGCTGTTCGTGGTCTCTTCGAGAAGCTGCGCGCCCCGCGCGAGCGACTGCGCTTGCGTCGCCGTCGAGAGCGAATGCAGAGCCACGTTGGTAGGATCGAACGAGCTGGTCTCGCGAATCTTCTGCAGCAGCGCCGCGTCGGGCGCGGCGGCCGAGACGCGCCGCGTGAGGAGGCGCCCCGAGAGCTGACGGTTCAGCGGGCTCGGATCGTAGGTCGCAAAGGTCTCTTCGATGTACGCCGTCTCCTGCGTTGGCGTGGCTGACCCTTCGTCGCCGTAGGCGACGCGATCGACCTTTCCGAAGCCACGGAATTCACGGCTCGAAGGGTCGAAATAGGGGTTGTGGTAGAAGTATTCGGAGACGTCGACGTCGGTATAGGTCTCGCCTCGCTTGCCCGACGAGCGAACAACCTGTTTTGCCACGATGACGGGAAAGTGCAGCGCGTTGGGAGAGAGACTCTGGTTCTGATCGCGCGCGACTTCGTCCGTCGACGTCGCGTAGCGAATATCGTGACGAACGCCCCCTTCCGTCTCCACCGCCGTCAAAAGGCCCGACTTGATGAGTTGCGTGTCGGGCGTGCGGTTGAAGTCGAGGATGACGACGCTCTCCGCCCCCGAGACGAGGGGCTGAAACACGACGATTTCTTCTTGCCCGTCCCCATCGATGTCCGCGACCCGGCTTCGGGAGAGATCGCCCGGTCTCACATCCGTGTTGAGCACGACGGTCGTGGGGTCGGAAAACCGGAGGTCGCCGAGGCCATACCAGACGCTCAGCTGGCGTACGGTCTCTCCCATACTCACGAAGTCTTTGATGCCGTCGCCGTTGACGTCGAGCATCCACGTATCGAGGCTTCGCGCCAACGTGGGGATTGCGAACGGCACGCGCACGCCGTGCCCGCATACCGAATCGTTCACGTCGCGGCGCCCGAACAGCAGCGTGCTCGGCTGCGGGTTTTGAAAGAACTCGCCCGTGTTCTCATAAACGCAGACGAAGCCCTGGGGTCCGTTCGTCCATGTGAAGTCGGGAAGGCCGTCGCCGTTGACGTCGACGACTCTGTACGAGCGAACGTCGCGCAGCATCTTCGGGGTTGTGCTCGCGAACGGTAGCGCGAAGTCGGCGCGGACGAAGTCCACCGCCCACGAGCCCGAAGGGTCGACCGTGGTGACGTTCAGGTAGACCGTCCACTGCTGCCGCCCCTGGCCGTCGACGCTAGTTGTGACGATGTCGCTCAGCCCGTCCTGGTTGACGTCGACGAACTGCGCCGCGCCCCCCTCGAACGTCGTGGCGTCGAACGTGCTCGCGTTGAGCGTTTGGCGCCATTGGTAGGCGTCGCTCTGCTCGTTTCCGCCGCCGTAGATATGAATCTTCCCACCGGACATTTCGATCATGTCGACGAAGGAATCTCCGTTGATATCGGCGACCTGAAACGAATTGAACCGAAGGTCGGGCGCGACGTTCGTACCGTTGCGTTTGAGAGTGAGCGGCTGATGGGTCGCGAAGGTGCGTGAGAGCGCCGCGTCGCCGAAGAAGACTTGCGTGGCCGCGTTGTCCGTCGACTTGAGAACGTCGGGCAGGCCGTCGCGATTCGCGTCGAGCAGCTCGAAGTTCGTGGCGTCGATGCCCGGAGCCTGGAGCGCCGGCGCCGGATAGACGATAGGCCGCGCGGCGAGCGCGCGGTCGTCCCACGACGAGTACTCGAAATGGGAGCGAGGGTCGTGGGGGCCGCTCGCCGTTGGCGCCGCCGTCGAGCCGTAGCGGAGCACCGACACGAGCCTGTCGTGTACTGGCGCCGCTCCTGTGAGGGCGGTGCGCTCTTGCTCGGCCGCGGCACGGCACTCGGGCGCGGTGACGACCCCGTTGGTACCCGCCGTCGGCCCCGCGTAGACGAAGCACCACCGGTTGCGAGCTTCGCCTGCGTAGCTTGCAACGAGGCGCTGGACGAGCCGTCCGTTGCTCTGAAAAAAGCCCTGCTTGTAGCTGTGTACGTTCGCCGAGCTCTCGAGGAGATCGAACGTGTAACGGCTCAATCCCGAGGCGAAGGCGACCTCACGCAGGTAGGCTTTGTTGGCCGACTTGGTGTATTTGTACGCTACCGATTCGCCATGGCGCTGCACTTCGTAGACCAGTGGAAACCGCGTGATGAGAGCACCAGCGCCCTCGGCCACGGACGCATCGCCCGTGTACAGCTCGACCCTCCCGTCCGGGTAGACCACCTCGAACCCCGAGGGGATCGAAGGGACGACGCCGTCGACGGGCTTTCCCCACGCCACCGCGAACGGCGACGCGTGGTAGCGAACTTTAATCTCCTCGTCCGCGGTCTGCAGCCGGTACTGCCCGGCCTTGTTCGGATCAGAAAGAAGACGCTGCCCATTCAGGCGGAAGATGTTGTCGTTCGTCGCGAAAGACGTTGCGTAGGGGACGCCGTATTCGCTGCTCACGTCGATGCTGGAGACGTCGACCCGCCACCCCGAGCCGAAGCCCGATGCGGGGTCGCCGCTCATTTGGTTGTAGGTGAGCTTCAGCCCCGGCGCGACGCCAGCCCTCCCAGGTAGCTCGGGAAGCGGAATACTGTAATTGGCGGCGCCCGTGTTCCCCTGGACGAGGAACGTGCTCCCCTCGGCACTGACCGTTCCGCCGGCCGACGGGAGCTTCACGAGCCCCTCTTTCGATCCGGATTTGTCCTGGGCCCACGCAGAATCGGCCGCGAAGGCAAGGGCGCCTATCGCCACGAGCGACGTCAGCGCCGTGCGGTTGCGACGTCGAAAGACGCGTTCTCTAAAGCATCTCATATGAGGAGACTCCTGTTGCGAATGGTTCACACCGAACGCAGGGGCGGCCGCACGCGCGCGCGGGCTGCCCCCGCGCCGTCTTGCGGGCGAAGGGGACGAGCGGTATCCCGATGGCCCAGAGCGCTGGGCGTGCTGTTACAGTCCCGGAGATCGCCGTCAGCGCGGGCGGACGGTTCGACGCTTCACGGGCACTCGAGCGTGCTCTTCAAGCACAGCGTGCAGCTGCCCCCTTCGTCGACTTCGCAGCACCTCGTTCCCGATCCGCACACGCGGGGATTGCAAACTCTCCCGCACTGCCCACACGTCGCGGCGTGGCCGCACGATCCGCAATTGGCCTGCGTGCTCAGCGATGTCTCGCAGCCGTCCGCGAGGTTGCCATTGCAGTCGCCCCAACCGCCGGCGCACGTACGCGAGCAGCTGCTGCCGTTGCACGTAACGTTCATATGGGCGCCGCCCGGGCAGACGTTGCCGCAGGCCCCGCAGCTTGATGTCGACGCGAGATTCGACTCGCAGCCGTCCGCGGCGCTGCCGTTGCAGTCACGGAACCCCGCCTGGCAGGTGGCCTGACAATCGCCATTCACACAGGCCGCGCTCGCGTTGGAGCCGGCGTGGCAGACGTTTCCGCACCTGCCGCAGTTAATGACCGACGCTAGGGACGCCTCACAGCCGTTGGAGGCGTTGCCGTCGCACTCGCCGAAGCCGCTGCGGCACTGCGTGCCGCACGTTCCGTTGGTACAAACCGCGTCGCCGTTCGCGCCGCCAGCGCATGCCACGTTGCAACCGCCGCAGTGGGACGTTGACCCGATGTTCGCTTCACAGCCGTCCACCGCATTGCCGTTGCAGTCTCGGTACGACGCCGTGCACGTCGACTGGCACGCGCCCGCCACACACGCCACGTTCGTGTTCGCGCCTCCCGCGCAGGCGTTACCGCACGTACCGCAGCTCGTGAGAGACGCGAGATTGGCCTCACAGCCGTCGGCCGGGTTGCCGTTGCAGTCGGCGAACCCCGGCGCGCACGTCGTATGGCACGCGCCGCCGGAGCACGAGGCCGCGCCGTTCGGTCCGGCCGTACAAACCGTTCCGCAGGCGCCGCAGCTCGAGACGGTTGTGAGGTTCGCCTCACACCCGTCGGTCATCGTCCCATTGCAGTCGGCGAAGCCCGCCTTGCAAACTTTCTGGCACGTCCTATTTGTACACGCAGCATCGGCGTTCACCGCCGTGGCGCACGTGTCGCCGCAGCTGGCGCAGTTGGCGGTCGTGCCGATGTCACAGCCTGTGCTCAGCGAGATCGTGAACGGCGTGGTCTCGAAGGTCGACGTACGCGCCACGTAGGTCGCCGAGCAGCTCCCCTTCGCGAACGTCGTATCGACCCGACCCGTCACGGTCATGCCGTCCACCGTAAGAAAGCCGCAGTCGTCGGACGTTGGGACCAGCGTCGCAACGCTCCCCGCCGGGACGTGCTCCATCACGAACGTCACGAGATTGATGGCGTGGCCTCGGTCGACCTGCTGCACGCGGGGCGAGCCCGAGAGTCGGGGTACGAAGTCGCTCGGCTTCGTCCCCGCAGCACAGTTGATGTCGAAGGCGTCGTCGATGCGAAAGTAGCGACCCGCAATCGCGTAATCGAGGTGCTCGGCGGCCTTGAGATCGAGCCCCATGCCGACGAGAAGCTCGGCGCACCCCACGTTGCGGAGAATGAACCGGCCGGTGTCGTCGCGCTCCTGGAGATCGAGAAAATAGCGACGCTCGTTCTCGACGTCGATGGAGAGCAGCGCGCCTTGGGCCGCTGTGAAGTTGCACGGCAAAACACCGAGATCTTCCATTCGCACCGGCTCGTGACCCGTGAGCTGTTGCAACTCGGGGCTATTGAGAGCCACCGGGTGAATGAGAGGCAGTTGATTCGGATCGAACCCCGCGCCTTGAATCAGTGCGTTGAGGCCCGCCGGCGCGGCACACGAGAGCCGGTAGCCACGGTGGTTCGAGGCGAGGACGGGGAAATTCCCATCGGCTTGGGTCACGAGGAGGAGCTGCGTTCCCGCGTCGATGTTCGACGCGTGGAGGGCCGATGCTGTCTTTCCGACCGCCTCTTTTTGAGTCCCCTCATCCTTATCGCCCGCTTGGGGGGCGGAGGCGCAACTCGCCATGAGCGCTGCAGACGCGGCCGTGGTGAGGACGCGATTCAGTACCCTCGCAAACTGAGTTTTCATGAATCCCCTCATTCGAATTCTAAATCGCGCACCCAGTCCGAATGGACGGGCACGCGGGTGGCAAGCCTGGGGCGGCGACCGCGGTGTCGGGTCACTCTCCGCCTCGGACCGGCTTGCGAGGCGACCGTCGAGCTTCTGACATGCCCGTTCTCGAATTCGTCGTGACGAGACAAAGCGCACGCGCGATGTCAGATCGCGGCCCGCGGCCTCGTATATGTCACGACACTCTCCCGTCTTGCCCAAACGGGTGACTTTTCGAACGCGCTCCCCGTGTGGGAACAACGTTCAATCCGTGCGGTTCGGCTGACCGTTTCACCGCCTTCGCCTTGGAGCTTTCCCCATGAAAACTATCGTTTCAGCGTGCGCGGTCTTCGTTGGTGCGTCTCTCGCGCTCGTCGCGGCGTGCTCGTCGTCCGAGCCCGCCCCTCGCCTGGGAACGACGAGCAGCGCGATTCAGCCCTGTCCGAGCCTGCCGGTCCGCGGGGGTGCGAACGTAAGTGGGCCGGGGGGTTGCCCCGATCCGCCAGGCGGCCCGCTCCCCCCGCACCCGCTCCCGCCGCCGGCGTGGACGAGGACAACGTGCTCGACCCCCGCCGGCAGCACCCCGGCCGCGCCCGATACGTACCTCGTTCGAACGAAGCCGGGCATCGCGACGTGCCCCAATCTGAAATACGTAGACACGCAGTCGTCGTGTCAAAAGGGCGTTTGCCACGACTACGAACGCTATTACTGGATCGGCGAGCCGCTCTTCCCCGAGAACCCGGCCGCCGGCTGCCGCTACACGAAGGGGATGCCGGAGGAGTACACGTCCGCCGATTGGCGTCTCATCGGCGATTTGGCCGCCGAAGCAGGAGATCCCGGCGACTGCGGCAACTCCGCGCACCCGCCGATGATCTACAAACAGTGCTACGCGCAGTCGGCGCCGGTCGTCGTCACCGCGGCGGAGGTGTCGCCGAACGCGGGTCAGAGCATCTTGAAGAAGTCGATGCCCCGAACCGGCGCGTGCAAGATGATGGGCATGACGACCTGCCCAACCTGCGGCATGGAGAAGGATCCGGGCGCCGACGCGGGCGACGCGCCGGTCGAAGAGTCGCTTTATCTGGTGCTCGACGAGCACAGCGCGACGGGCGGCTCGATCGTGTTCGTGGGCCTCCCCACCGACTCTGGTGGGGGTCCCGGCACGTGGGTTCAGTTTTACAAAACGGATACTTCGAACAACAAACAGATCATCAAAGTCGACCGCTCGGGGATTCAGTTCTCGAGCGCCGATCGCCTCTGGGTCGGCGTGCTCTGAGCGCCTAGAGACACGGCCTCTCCGCGAAGGGCTCCGGCGTTCTGCGCCGGGCCGCCGGGGCGCGCGGCACGATTTGCGGTAGATGGGCGGTTGCCGCGATTTCGGGGCACGATAGAACGTCCCCCCGCAGCCGATGACCACGCCTCCCCAACACGACGACGAGACGCCCGAGTGGGAGCGCGTCGCGCGGAGCCGCGTGGGGGCCCTCGTGGCGGGGAAATGGCGCCTCGACGCGCTCCTCGGACTTGGCGGCACGTCGGCCGTCTACGCCGCGACGCACCGCAACGGGAACCGCGCCGCGCTCAAAGTCATGCGGGTGGACCGCGTGACGCAAGCCTCCCGCGCGCGGCTTCTTCGCGAGGCGTACGTCGCAAACCAGCTCGCGCGCGAGGGCGCGGTCACCGTGCTCGACGACGGCGTCGACGGTGAGCTCGTCTATCTCGTGATGGATCTCCTCGAAGGCGAGACCCTCAGCGCGTGCGCGCGACGCCAGGGAGGGCGGCTGCCCCTCGGCGATGTCTGGCGCATCGGCGAAGACCTCTTGGCCATCGTCGCCGCCGCCCACGAGCGGAAGATCGTTCATCGCGATTTGAAGCCCGAGAACATCTTTCTCGAGGCGAGCGGCCGCGTGCGCGTGCTCGACTTCGGCCTAGCGCGAGTCGAGAACGACGCCGACGCGTCGGCCATCACCCACTCGAACGCGACGCTCGGTACGCCCGCGTTCATGTCGCCCGAGCAGGCGTGGGGGCGTGGTCGCGAGGCGGATGCGCGGAGCGACGTCTGGGGCGTGGGCGCGACGATGTTCACGCTCCTCACGGGGCGGCTCCTTCATCCGAGCGCGACCGCCGCCGAGATGCTTGTTCGCACGGCGACGGAGCCCGCGCGCTCCGTGGGCGACTTTGCGCGCGACGTGCCGCCGGCCCTCGTGGCCGTCGTTGACCGCGCCCTTGCGTTTCACGCCGCAGACCGGTGGTCCGATGGTCGCGCGATGCTCGTTGCGTGGCGCGCGGCGCGTGCGAACGGAGCCCTCGCGCCGGTGCCATTTGCGCGCGCCGTCGTCGACAGCGCGGCGGTCGAGACCGACGCGTCGGGCGTCTCCGCCCTCGGCCGGCGGTCCACGGCGAACGACGCGGTCTCCGAGCTCGCGCCGCGCGTCGCAAGCTCGCCGCGAAATGCGGAGGGGCGTCGTTTCGGCACGGCGGGCATCGTCGGCGTCGTCGTCGTCGTCGCGTTGAGCGCGGCAACCGCGGGGACCCTCGCGTTCGTGCGAAGCGGCCACCCCCGTGCGGGG
>JANXMC010000468.1 GCA_025354825.1 Myxococcales bacterium | reverse complement strand
GCAGGTCAAGCCGCCAGCGCAGCGAGCACTTCTCCTGCGCGGGCACGTCGAACATCGCGGACACCTGTCGCGCGCGTACGGAGGTCGAGACGGCGGACTCGACTGCAATTTCCACAACGGCCATGCGTGCTCCTCGAAGTGGGCTAGGGTCTGCGGAATGGACCAGGACAGCGACCACGATCGGTCCGAGGGCAAGGAGACGATCGATCGACTCCTCAACCTCGGCGACGCCGTCTTTCGCCTGACACAGCGGCTGCGCGCTCACGTCGACTCGGGCGCCGCCACCGCCGACGAGCTCGACGAGTGGAACAACGCTCAGCAGGCCTACGTGCTCGCGGTGTACGAGGCGCGCTCGGCCGTCGCGCGCCTCGTGTTGCCCGACTCGAGCGTCATAGGATGAGCGGCCGGCACTTCAGGCCCTCCTCCTCGAAGCGCCCGAGCAGTTCGCTCTGGTGCCCCTCGCCCTGGCAGTCGATGACGACCTGATACTTCAGCCCGTCGAGCTGCGGGGCGGCCTCGTCCTCGTCGATCTTCGGGGTCAGATCGTCGATGAGCTTTCCGAGATCGCTCGGGTTGTAGCCGGTGCCCTCGAGCGTGCCGGTCTCGCGTTCGACCTGCTGAAGAAGCTCCGCGATCGCGGTGTCGTCGTAGGCGCCGAGGTCACTCGCGCGATTGTCGACGAGGAGCAGGCGCTTCTCCGTGGAGGCGTCGACGTCGACCCAGATGACCGGCACCTCGCCGAGGCCGACGAGCTTCGCCGCTTTCCAGCGGTGGTTGCCGACGAGGATCTCGCTCGTGCGCTTCTGGACGACGAGCGCGCCGTAAAAACCGTTCCGCTCGATGCTCTCGCGAATGACGTCGACGTTGCCCTTCTTTGCGTTCTTGGGGTGCGGCTTCACCGAGTCGATGGCGACGAGCTCGTAGCCGAGGTTTCGGATGGTCACGACGACTTCTCCTCGCCCGCGAGCGCGAGCTGCATCGGCGTGCGGTTGAAGTGATAACCCACACGGTGCCAGAACTCGGGCACCGTCTTCGACGTGCGAGCGAGGACGTAGACGACCTCGAGATCGTCTCGCAGGAGCGGCTTCACGTCGTCCTGGATGTACTGATGGTGGTTGTGGTCCATGCGCGGGCGCGGGTTGCGCGCCTTCAGCTCGTCGACGATGTCGTCGGCGAGGATGATTCGATAGACCTTGTCGTACACGCTGGCGAGGAAGCGCGGCATGCGACCCCCGTGGTACGGATGGCCGTAGAGTCGGGCGAGCTCGACGACGAGCTTCTCCTTCCACGTCACCTGATGCGGCGCACGGGTATCGCGCAGGTACGTCTTGAACCGCTTGCTCAGGGCGTCGTCGCCGCGCCGGCCCTGATACCCGGTCGCCTCGTCGACGAGAGCGTCGATGCCGAGCTTGGTTAGCGCGCGAAGGATGCGTTGTGCATTGACCGCGAGGTGGCGCTGTTGCGCGTGCAGGGTGCCCGCGACGGCGGCGTCGACGTAGGCCTGCAGGATATCGACGAAGGTCGAGGAGGTTACCCCGTGCGTCATCCCACCAGGCGCGACGAAGAAGACCGGGACCACCTCCAACACCTTGATAGTCTTGGGTAAACGTTCGATGAACCGGGCAAAATCGGGAGAACCGGGAGCACCTCCCGAGAGGGCGCGAAGCACGCCGCGCTGCGACAGAATCCTCCGCCCGTCGTCGAGGACGTAGCAGTCGGCGAGGCCGTCGAAGAGGACGCCGGTGGCGATGGCCTTGGGCCGGGGGTCGACACTGATGGGTCCGAGTTGATCGTTCACGATTGAACCTCCTCAAGCTTGCGGGTGACAGCGTTGTCGAACGATGAGGTGCTCCTCGAGCTCACTTCTTCTCCTCTCGCGGAAGATTGCCGATGCCTTTGAGGAAGGCGCGATGTGCGACCGGATCCTTGAACGTCGCGATCGGCTCGAACGGGTAGTGGTCGAGCGCGCAGGGATCGGAGAGGCGCGCCTTCGCGAGCTCGTCGTACTTGTCCGCGGGGACCCACCGCACGCCGTCCGGGCGAGGGCCGGGCTTGCAGCGGCAGGTCACGACGTCACCTCCTCGAGCGTGTGAGCGACGGCCCGATCGATGGCGTACTCCTCAAGCACCGTGCGACGACCGAGCGACGCCCGGAGCGCCTGCACGCCGTCGACGTGTGCGTGGGCGATGACCCGGGCGAGCTGCGCAGTGCTCGCCGAGATGGCGCGGTGACCGTTCTCGCGGTGCATCGGTAGCGACTCGGGCGGGAGCTTCCCGCCGACGCCCGCGCGCAGGCCGGCGAGGTATGCCCGCTCGGCGAGCGTGTGCGCTGTGAGGTGATAGCGCTCCAGGAGCGTGGTGGGCGGTTCGGGCTCGCGCTCGGGCGGCATCGGATCCGTGCGCGCCCAGCCCATGAGGAGCTGGCCGAGCACGAACCCGACGAGCGTGGCGAAGATGATGGCGCCGGCCATCACGCGTGCCACTCCCGCTTGTGCTGAAGAATCAGCGCGATCGGCCCGTGGTGCGCGTAGCCAAGCAGCTTCGCGATGTGACGGGTCGAATACCCCATCATGCCGAGGCGTCGCACGACGGCGTAGCGCGCCGCGGTGACCTCGCGGATGGAGCGGTGGCCCGTCGGACGGAGCTGCTCGGGATGAACGCCGTGAAGCTCAGCCTCTTCGGCGATGACCGTGGCGGCGAGCGTCTCGGGCGGGGTGAAGGTGCGCACGTGCTCGGCGAGGGCCAAGAGTGCGTTCTTGTCTTTGTTCGGAAGGGTGAGGTCGCGCGCGTCCTCGCGTAGCGAAGCCACGAACTCCTCGATGCGCATCTCGCAGTGCATGCAAGACGTCTACACG
>JANXMC010000447.1 GCA_025354825.1 Myxococcales bacterium | reverse complement strand
AGTCGTCGATGACCGTTCGTCCGCCCTCGAGCGAGACGCGCGCCGACAGCACTTCGACCGCCGCGAGCGCCGCGAGCACACGCGCGCCGCGCAGCTTCGCGAGAGCCACGCTCGCTTCGGCGTGCTTTCGCTGTTGGGTCGCATCGCCAAGCTTCGCGTAGCTCTCCGCGAGCGCGAGCTCGATACGCGGTTCGAGCCCATCCCCGGGTGCGGTCTTGGAGTGGGCCGCGATCGATGCGAGTGCGCCTTGGGCATTTCCGAAGGAAGTCTCGACGCGCGCGAGGGCGAGCACGTACTCGACGTTGTCAGGGTAAAATCGGACGAGAGCGCGAAGGGTTTCGGCCGCACCCGCGCCGACGTAACTAAGCTCCGCGTCGAGCGCCTCAAGGAGGAGGCGCTCTTCGCGCGCGATGGTCGAGGTTCCACGGTCGAGCGCGCTGCGCGCGGCAGCCTGGGCGGCCGCGAGATCGCCGAGCGCACGACACGCCTCAGCGAGCGCGGAAGAGCCGGTTACGAATGAAGGCTCGTGCGCGAGGAGCTTCTCGAGCAGCGTGCGGGCGCTCCACGCATCGCCGTCACGAAGCTTTGCGAGGGCCTCGAGATAAAGCTGCTTCGTCTCGTCTGTCACGGGCAGCGCGCGGGGAAGCGCGCTCGCGTCAACGTTCTCGACGTTCAGCGCTTTGCGAATCTCTCGCGAAATGGCCGTCCCGACGTCGATGAGATGCTCGGGGTCGAGGGTCAGCGAAGGCGACGCGACGGCTTCGCCCGTTCGCGCATCGAGCAACCGCGCGTCGACGCGAAGCTGGGTCGGAGCCCTCCCAGCAACGACATAGGTCGTTTCGACGAGATAGCGAATCTCGAGGCGCCGCTGAAGCCGACGCAGGTCGGCGGCGCTGAGCTCTCCGGTTAGGTCGAGAGATAGGTCGTGCTCGGCGTCGCGTACGTCTCGGCTGGACACGACGCGAAGCGTCCCCGAGTGTGCGCAGTCTGCTCGGATCATCTCCTCAAGCGCGGGCCCCAGCCATTCCCGCCCACTGCCGTCCGCATGCCCTCGCGGCGGGAGTATGGCCAGCGCAGGCCTAACGACGACCGGCGCGGCGACCGCGCTCCCCGATGCCGCGATCGATGCCGCCACTGCACGATGCGCTCTCACGCGCGCGAAGACACCGACCGACCCCGCCGCCGCAATCGCAAGTACAAGCGCCGCGACCGCGCTCCGCCTCGGGCGACGCCGATGCCGTGACGGTTCGGGCTTGCCCGCGAGGGCCGCGAGGAGCGCGTCGGCCGATGTGAATCTCTCTTCTGGCGTACGCGCGAGGCACTGGCTCACGATGCGCTCGAGCGCGCGATCCTCACCCCCGAGAAGCTCGCCCAGCGGCGGCGCAGGGGACGCGAGACGCGCGAGCGCGGTCTTCGCGGGCGTCTCGCCTTGAAAAGGCAAGCGCCCCGCGAGCATCTCGTAGAGCACGACGCCGACCGCGTAGATGTCGCTCGCCGCGGTTGCCGCTTTCCCCTCGACCTGCTCGGGCGCCATGTACGCGAACGTTCCGAGAATCGCCCCTTCGACCGACGGGCTCGAGTCGCCGCGCATTTCTTGCTCGAGAGCGACCGCGAGCCCGAAGTCGGTGAGCACCGCACGCGGCTCTCGGCCTCCGCTTGCGACGAGCATCACGTTTTCGCCTTTGAAGTCGCGCAGCAGAACCCCCGCCGCGTGCGCTGCCGCGACGCCCGAAGCCATCTCGATGCCGAGCCTTCGCGCATCGACGCTTGTGAAACGGCCGGAACGGCGAATGGCTGCGCCGAGCGTTTCGCCATCGAGGAGCTCCATCGTCAAAAAGATCGATGCGACCGCACCCTCGGCCGATGCGACGTCGCTATGAAGATCGTAAAGGCGGCAGACGTTCGGGTGGTGAATGCGCCGGCCGAGGGCAACCTCGCGACGGAGGCGCGCCATGAGGCGCGTCGGATCGCCCGCGAAGGGGCGAATACGCTTTAACGCGACGCGAACTTTCAGCGCGAGGTCCCAGACCTCGAAGACCTCGCCCATGCCGCCGCGACCGAGAAGACGCACGATGCGGTACCGTTCTGCCAGCACATGCCCGGGCGCGAGATCGACCCCGCCGGTGTGCGGGAGCTTCGGCCCACCGAGGCTGCTCGCCGTTAGCGTCGCCTGCTCGCGGCACGATTCGCAACCGTCGATATGCGCGCCGACGCCCGCGTGCGAAGGCCCATCGAGCGACCCCTCGAGGAAGGCCGCGACGATCTCCTCCGTCGGGCACGCGCTCGAAGCCACTTGGTCGTTCATCGACGCAGGCTCTAAGCGACGCTCGCCCTACGAGCCACCCGGTGCGTGCGAGTCTATTTTGCGCCCTGAGCGATCCAGCGACGAATTACGTCGCGCTCGGCCACGCTCAGGACGGCTCGGTCGTTCGGCATCTGCTCGCCGCAGGTTCCGTCGACGCACTTCGAATCGAAGAGGCAGTGGTCGCCGTCCATCGTTCGCATCATGAAGCTGTTCTTCGGATCGCCCGCCGAGACGATGTTCATCGACGTGAGAATTTGCGACTTCTTACCGACGAGATTTGCTCGAACTTGATCAGCGGTGGGCGCGTTGGGATCATCGCCTCCGTCGACGCCAACCCCACCGTAAAAGCCGAGCACGGGCACCACGGCCTTCCCGTGGCATTCCCCATAGGAACAGTTTCGCTGAAGGATCGGCATCACCTGCGTCTGAAACCCAACGAGCGGCGTCGTCAGATCTGTCGACGCGGGTACTTGGTATTCGGTACACGCCCCTCCGGATGTGCCGCCGCCCGAGCCCGCGAGCGAGTCGTTGGACGAGCTGCACCCGGCGGCAATCGAGAAAAACAGGCCTGCGAGGGAGAAGACGGCGAATGCCGAGCGCACGGTGGGTGTCAGGGGTCGGAACCTCATTACCCCTAGAGTGAACGTGCATTGAAGATACGTCAAAGCATCAATCGAGCGTCAAAAGGGCTTTTTTTCGCGCACACGCGCACTCATG
>JANXMC010000446.1 GCA_025354825.1 Myxococcales bacterium | reverse complement strand
CCCCGAAGCCTGCAACGAGGTCGACGTAGCGGTTGCCGTCGACGTCGACGACGTTCGCGCCGAGGCCGCTCGCGTAGACGATGGGCGACTGATCGGCGCCGCTCGTTTCGGCGCGCGCGGCGCGGCGTGCGTCGAAGGCCGGGCACTCGACGGCAGCGAGGCGCGCGGCGTAGGCGCGACTCTCGGGACCCGGCGGGGCGGCGCGGACGAGCGGCGCCTCTTGGCCCCCCTCGTGATCCCCCGAGCTCACGCCATGACCTTGTTTCGACCGCTGCGCTTCGCGTCGTACAAGCGCTCGTCGGCGTGCTTGATGAGATCGAGGCTCGTGCGGTCCTGGTCGGAGAGCATCGAGACTCCGACGGAAACGGTGACGCGAATCAGCTCGTTCTGAAAGACGAACCGCGACGTCTCGATCTTCTCGCGAAGACCTTCGGCCAGAGCCTTTGCCCCTTCGAGGCCGGTCTCGGGGAGAACGATGGCGAACTCTTCGCCGCCGTAGCGGGCGAACACTTCGTCGCGGCGGATGCGCCCTTGAACGATGCGCGCGACTTCCTTCAAGACGAAGTCGCCCGCCAAGTGGCCGTGCACGTCGTTGATCTTTTTGAAGTGGTCGATGTCGAACATGAGGAACGACAGCGGCCGCGAGTGACGGCGCGCGCGGATGATCTCTTTCTCGAGGCTCTCGAGCAGGTAGCGCTTCACGTGCGCCTGCGTGAGGCCATCGATGATCGTCATCCGGTAAATTTCTTCGTGGTACTGCGCCTCGACGTCTTCGCCGGACAGGTACTTGAAGATGGTCGGCCCGACCTTCACCCGGTCGCCGTTGGTGAGCTGCACCTCGCGGCCAATCTGGTCGTCGTTCACGTACGTTCCGTTCGTCGAGCCGTCGTCGACGCAGAACCATTTGTCCGTGCGCTGCTCGAGATGCGCGTGGCGGCGCGAGACCGAATCGCCCTCCAGGACGATGTGGTTCTCACCTCCGCGACCGATGCGCATCGGGCTCGTCTCGAGGACGAAACGCTTCCCCAAGAGCGTCGGCTCCTTCGTGTAAATCACGACGAGGCAGTCTGTCCCCTTGTAGACCCCGTCCCGGGCCAAGGGTTTCTGCACGATCGTGGTTACGCGCGTCTTCTCTTCCGATTCGCTCACTCGCGAGCCTCCCCCATCGGTCGAGTCGTGCGATCATCGTCGCGGATTCCGTGCCGAATTGCGAACGGAACGTGGCATCGCGGGAGGTTCTCCGGACCCCGACTGAGGATGCTCGCGTCGCGCAGCCAGCTGCTGCGCCTCCAATGCGTTCGATGCGACGCCACGGATATGATTTCGAGACTAGGCTTCGGCGAATCGAGGGTCAAGGCGAGCAAACGGCCGCCGCGAGCTTCGGCGGCCAGACCCGCGCCGCGCCGCAAAAGGGGCTGCCGTCGTTCGAAGGTAGCCGCTGTAGTTGCTTCGATCACACGAGGGCGAAGGGGCGTCGCCGCGCGACCAGCGCCGCGAGCCTTTCGACGACCTGTGCGTCGAGCTCCAGGGCGTAGTCGACGACCGCGACCGGCGCGCCGCCCAGGGAGGACGGGAGGCGCGTGGCGCACTTGGATGACACGAGCCAGAGCGTGACGCCGCGAGCTTTCACGGCGTCGCGCGCGAGTAACTTATGGATTTCCATAGGTCTCGCGTGGTCGCCGACGGCGATGTGGGCGACGGGTACAACGCCGCGCTCGGCCAAGAACCGCAGGACGCGGTCGGGGCGTGCGAGGGCCGTGTAGAGCCCTACGGATTGCGCCGACACGTCGGCCCACGGAAGCGTTTGGCCACCTACGACGACGCCGTGGCTACGCACGCGGGCGGTGCGCGCGGGGCGGTCGACATGGGGAGCGAACGCGCCGGCGGGCGGGTGGCCCACGGCCACGACGAGGTCGCAGGCCGCGAGGAGAGCATCCCGCGGCGCGCGCCTGTCGCCCCTCGGGGGCGCAGCGTCGCCGCCCCACGGCCGTGCGGCATCGACGGCGAGGATGGCGAGAGCTGCACGCTTCGGCGCGGTCTGCAGCACGCCGTCGAGGACGACGACGTCGGCCGAGCGTGCAGCGAACGCGAGAGCGCTGGCCCGTGAGCGCCCGACGACGACGGCGATGCGCGCCGTGGCGCCGTCGCGCGTAATTTCGCGGGTGAGCGCGAGGGCTTCGTCGCCCACGACGTCGACGGAATCGTCGGACGCGACGAGGCGTCCGTCCGCGCCCGGATGCGCGCGGTAGGCGTGACCGACGATGGCGACGGCGGCGCCGCCGCGCGCGAGGGCGCGGGCGCACGCGAGAGCGACCGGCGTTTTGCCGGAGCCGCCGAGCGTCGCGCCGCCGACCGCGACGACGGGAAGAGTGCCGAACGGTCGCAGGTCGAGGGTACGCACGACAGCGCGTCGCGCGACGGCGTCCCACGCGCGCGCGAGGGGCTCCGCGATGGGCGCGGGCACGAGGGGTCGCCCCGCTTCGAGCCTTTCGGCGACCCACCGTGCGACGCCCATCGACCGTGAGCGTAGTCGCACACCGCCAGGCACTCCATCGCGCACACAGCAACCACCGCATCGCGATACCGCGACCGAGGCCGCGCAGTATGCTCTCGCGGTGAGCACCCTCGACGCCCTGACCCTCGCCCGCCGTCAGCTCGCTCGCGACACCGAGCGCACCGCGCGTTTCCCGCTGCTGCTGAAACGGAAAATCGCGCGTATGTCGGCGTCGCCGTTCGCGTTCCTTCGAGGTGCGGCGCCGCTCTATTACGAGCTTCTCGAGAAGCGCCCCGAGCTTGCGAAAGGTCCGGCCGGAGAGGGATGGATCTCGGGCGACCTGCATCTCGAGAACTTCGGCGCCTACCGAGCGGCGGCGAGTGCGATAGGAAACGCCACCGAGAAAGAAAAAGAGCCCGTCGAGTTCAACTTGAACGACTTCGACGAGGCGGTCGATGGGCCGTGGCGCTTCGACGTTCTTCGCGTGACCACGAGCCTCATCGTGGCGGGGCGCGAGCTCGGCGCCGATGGGCCGCGCGCGCTCAGCTTGTGTGCGCGATTTCTCTCGGCGTATACCGAAGTCGCGTGCGGCGATGCGGCTGTGCGACCGACGCCGAAGGCCGTCGCGACGCTCGTGTCGGCGGTGCGCGAACGTCCGAAAAAGACGCTTCTCGACGAGCGAACCGAGGTCGTCAAAGGCAAGCGGCGCATCGTTCGTGGTGAGAAATATTTCGATCTGCCCGCCGACATCGCAGCAGCTGTACCCGCCGCGTTGGACGCGTTCGTCCCCGCGGGCGCGGGCGACGATCGTCCGAAGCACGGGCAGCTCGCGCTCGTCGACGCGGCCTTTCGTGTCGCCGGTACCGGGAGCCTCGGGGCCCTTCGGGTCGCGGCGCTCGTGGAAGGGAAAGGCTCCGACGGCAACTGGATCTTCGACATCAAAGAGCAGGGCGCTCCCGCGTGCGAGGCGCTGGTCGCAACGCCCGAAGGCGAGCCCGCCGCGCGCGTGGTGAAGGGGATTCACGCCTGCGTCGCGCGACCCCCGCGGATGATCGGAACGACGACGCTGCTTGGGAAGTCGATGCTCGTGAGACGCCTCTCGCCGCAGGAAGACAAATTGGACCTCTCGCACCTGGCGAACGCCGAGCTCGATGGGCTCGCCGACTACCTCGGCGCGCTCACCGGCGCGGCCCACCGGCGTGGCGCATCGAAAATGCCCAAGGCGCCGTGGAGCGACGAGGAGCGCGAGCAGATCGTCGACAACGCGATCCTCCTCGCCGGCATTCACGAAGCGGCTTACCTCGCGTGGTGCCGGATCACGCGATGATTTTCCCGACGGACGACGGCTCGCTACGGTTTTTCGACGCCATCGCGCGCCGCTACGACCGCGTCTATGGCCTCGATCGCGACACGTCACGGCGACGAATGGAACGTGTTCTACGCGTCCTCGAACGTGCAGGCGGCGTCGGCCGAAACGCTCGCGCGGGGGGTCGTGTTCTCGATTTGGGCGTGGGCACGGGGCGCGAGCTGAGCGCGCTTCAAGACGCCGGTTTCGAGCCCACGGGCGTGGACATCTCGCCGCGGATGCTCGAACAGTGCGCTCGTCGCGCGCGGCCCGTGGAGCTGGTACTCGCCGACCTCTGGGCGCCGCTGCCCTTCGCCTCGGGGTCGTTCGAGGCCGTCCTCGCGCTTCACGGAACCCTTTCCCATCCGCCCGATGCAGACGCGCCTCGACGCTTCGCGCGCGAGGTCGCTCGTGTGCTCGCGCCCGACGGCGTTCTCATCTTCGAAGTCCCCTCGCCTGCGTGGCTCGCGCGCGTGACGGACGCGAGCGCGCCAACGACGACGAGCGACGAGATGCGCGTGCTCCGCGTCGACGCGGAGACGTGCATTCACGAAGACCACGTGTCCCGGGTTGCGATCGCCGCGACCGTACGGAGCGAAGCGGCCTGGGCCGAGCTTCTCGCGCCCGAGCTCGTCGGTCGAAACGAAGGCGACGACCCGTTCGAGCTGTTCATCGTCGCGCGAGGCCCGCGAGACGCGTGACCCGCAAGCGGGCGAATCGACGCTGCGCTAGGCTCGGCGGGTGAACTTCCGCCGTCGCGCCGTGGCCCGTGCGCTTCTTTCGTTCGCGTTCGCCACCGGTCTCGTCGCGAACTTCGCGCCGGCGACGGCCCATGCGAACGGCCGCTTTCCGGCAGCGAATCACCTGGTCGTGAAGCCCGGAGATCCGAGCCGCATCTTGCTTCGATCGACCTTCGGATTCCTGTACACGCGCGACACCGGCGGGACGTGGGACTGGGTCTGCGAGAAGGCCATCGGCTACAGCGGCGCGCAAGATCCGGCGGTCGCGCTCACCGCGAACGGCTCCACCATCGCGGGGCTCTTCGACGGGCTGGCGGTCGGCGCCGAGCCGGCGTGCGGCTGGAGGGTCGTCTCGGGCGCGCTCACGAAGCAGGCCATCGTCGACGTCACCGACCG